>CAZIVR010000112.1:5588-9445 GCA_964542745.1 uncultured bacterium | reverse complement strand
CGCGAGTGCTGGATCCTGATCGGATGCGACGGGCTCCCGCTCCACGAGCCGCCCAAGGTCGACGGCCGCGGGGCGAACCCCAGGGTGACGGGCGAGGAGATGGCTAAGAACGCGGCCCGCTACCTGAACCGCCGCGGCGCGATCGGCACGCCGGTGCGGGTGCTGCGCGTCCGCTACCCGTGGCCGCTCCCGGGGGATCCCCCGGCGGCGGCGCCGCCCGCGCCGCCCGGGGAAGACTTCGGCGACGTCGCCGACCCGGGAGCGGGTGCGTGAGCGCGCTGCTTTGTACGATCGTACTCGTCGCGCTCGAGTTCACGGCCCCGAGCTCGAGCTCCCGGGGTGTGTGCGAGGTCGCCGGCGACACGCTCCGCTACCCGATCGAGATCCGGCTCATGGCCTCGCGGCCCTCGAGCACGTGGCGCGACTCGGCGGAGGTGCTGCGCGCGGCGGACGTGCTCACCTGGCGCCGGCTGTGGCCGGTGGTTCGGGACGAGGCCGAGGAGCGACTGCTCCGCGAGAAGCTCGTGGCACCCGGCGCGGGGGATTCGTTCGAGATCCCGGGGAGCTGGGGCACCGCCTGGCTCGTCCCGCGCAAACCGTGGAACGGCCGGCTCGGGTGCGCCTCGCAGCGGATCGACCTGGTGACGGCCGCAGCGGCGTCCGAGAAACATGCGCCGGCACCGGCACCCGCGCGCGCCACGCCGCTGCTCGAGGTGTCGCCCTCGCCGGCGGGATCGACGCTTACCGTGCAGCTCGCCCCGGGTCCGCTCCTCGAGGGAGCCCGGGTCGAGGTGCGGGACATCGCCGGGCGCACGTGGTACGCGCGACGCTACCCGCTCGCCGTGCGCTGGCGGATCACGATCGACGTCGCGACGTGGCCCGCGGGGATCTACTTCGTCGAGGCGCGGGTGGGGAGCGTGCGCGCCGTCCGGCGCGTCGCCGTGCTGCACTAGCTCAGGGAGGAGCCATGGCGCTCTTGATCGAACGGAAAGGCGGGGAGGTTGTGCACGTGGGTGACGCGCGCATCCTGGTGGAGTTCCGCGGAGCCTATCGCGTGGTCCTGGTGATCGACGCGCCGCGCGACGTGCCGGTGCGCCGCGGGGAGCTCGAGCCCAGGCCCGAACCGCTGCACGATCGGTAGGAGCGACCGTGGCCTACAACGCGACCGCGGCGGCTCTCCGCGTGGGGATCGAGATGCAGCTCCCCCAAGTCGAGCGGTTTGTGCTCGTCGTCTACTCCGTCCACGCCAACAGCAACGACGGGCTCACCTACGCCAAGCGCTCCACCGTGGCCGTCGAGACCGGGCTCAGTGAAAGCACCGTGGTGCGTGCCGTTCACGAGCTGGTGAGCCGCGGCCTGATGGTCGTTCACGCCTACCCGCGGGGCGGGCGCGGGCGTTCGACGGTCTACCGGGTGCTTCCGGGGGAGTGGGAGATCGACGGGCCGGAGCCGATAAAGGGTGTCAGGGGCAGGGGGGTTTCCGACAGGGAAAAGGGTGTCAGTGGCGAGGGGGTTTCGGATAACCCGGAGAAATCGGCGCGCGACGCGAGCACGGATTACCCGGGGAAATCCGAAAAGGGTGTCACGGAGGGGCCGAAAACCCCCGAGGCGACTTTTCGCCACGAATTCTCGGTAATTGCGGGGGGAAAGGCCGGTGCGAGCGATATCCCGGCGCGCGCCGCGGGGCACCAATCGTCCAGAGAATCAACCAATCGTCCTACTCGCTCTGGCGAGCGCGGGGCGGAGCCGCTACGCGGCGAGGGGACGGCTTCGCCGTCCGCATCGGAGACCTCCCCGCCCTGGTGGGACACGCCGGGGGTGCCGCCGGAGCTCCGGGACACGATGCGCCGGGTCCAGGCACGCCACGGCCCCCCCGACGTCACCGGCGAGGATCAACCCCGCTGAGGGAGCGGGGCGCGCAAGCCCCGTGCCCTAGGACGTGGCCGGCGGGGTGCGAAGCGCCGCGTGCCAGGAGCGCACCCAGGCGATCCCCGACTCGCTGAGAATCTCCGGATGCGCCGAGGCCACGGAGTGCAGGTGGGCGATCACCTGCTCGGGATCCGCGCCACGGAGCTGCGCGACCTCGACGTCGCTCAGGATCTCTTCCGTCGCGTCGGCGACGCTCTCCGGGTCGCGCCCGTAGGCGATCGCCCGCGCGAGCATCGCGACGAGCACGTTCGGTTCCGCGGCCGCCGGCGACGGCTGCGCTGATCCCGCCGCGGCCGGCACCGGTGCTCCGCCGGCGCGCGCGCCCAGGAGGCGCAGGACCTCGGGCACCGCGTCCTTGAGCACGGCCGCGAGCGGATTGCGCTCGGATCCGGTCCGCTCGGCCATGCGTTCCGCCTGGCGGTCGATCATCTCGACGATCGAGATCATGCCCTCGAGGCTCGGCGCCGGGGCACTCGGGCGCTGCAGTCGCTCGGTGATGCGGAGCAGCTCCTCGAGGCTCGGCGTGGCGGCGGGGGCCCGGAGCCCGCGCAGCTCGGTGCGGAGATCGGCGAGCTGCTGTTCGAGGCGCGAGAGGTCGGCCGAGGGCGCGGGGGCCGGCGGGGGCGGCGCGGGCGCGGGCGGTTCGTAGCGCACCTGACGCGGCGTGCCCTCGATCGAGATCCGCCGCTTGGCGACGATCGAGGTCCCGGTGCGCGCGATCACCTCGAACGAGCCGCCGCCGACCTGCTTCGCCACCTCGTCGAGGTCGAAGCGCCCGGTGAACTTCATCGTGAAGGCCGGGACGTTCTCGAACCCGCGCGCGACCTTGTGGCCGTCGAGACCGATCCGGTACAGGTAGAACGTCACGCCGTCGCCGAGCTGCTCGAGCAGCTCGAGATCGCCCAGGGCGGCCGCCTGAGGCCGATCTTCGTCCGGCGCGTCTACGACATCGGACCCCGGGGCGCGATCGCGCGTGGCGGGCTCCTGGGGGCTTTGAGCGGCCGTCTCCCTGCTGACTCGTGGTGCCATTTTCGATCCTCCCGAATAAAGGGTGTCACTGTGACACTGTTTCACGTGGCACGGTCGCGTTTTCCCCGGTTTATTGGTGTATGCGAATTCGGCACGGGGATTGCGCGGAGACGTGCTAACCCGTGGAGCGCGCGTGTACCAACGCCGGCCACGGGCGTGATTAGTCGCGTGTTGGTATAGCGCGCGCAACAGAAATCTGCGGGCGACGCTGGCACAGAAAAAATTATCGTTGCGCCCGGCGGTTCGCCCGTGGTCTATCGTCGCTCATGTACCTCACCGGCGCAGCGACCTCCGAAGCGACGACGCGCGTCTCCCGCGGGCCGCTGCCTTCCGGCCACGCCGGCACGCGCGTCACGCTCGAGCTGATGCGCGAGCTCGCGCGCCGCGGCTCGACCGATCCCGAAGTGCGCGAGCTCGCACTCGCGATCGTCGCGCGCGTGCCGGCGCACCAGCCCGCGGCCGAGCTCGACGCGCTGTTCCGCTACGTGCGCGATCGTATCCGGTTCACCAACGATCCCGTGGGCGTCGAGCTGCTGCAGGATCCGCGGACGACGCTTCGGCTCGGCGCCGGCGACTGCGACGACCGCGCGGTGCTGCTCGCGGCCCTGATGCTGTCGATCGGAATCTGCGCCGACCTCCGCTTCCGCGTGATCGGCGTCGACCCGCTTCGCCCGCGCGAGTTCTCGCACGTCTACCTGGTCGCTCGCGTGGGCGGAACCGACGTGCCGCTCGATCCGACCTTCGGCTCGACGCCGGCAGGGTGGGAGCACCCGCGCCCGACGCTCACGGGGGACTTCCCGCTGTGTACCTAGCCCAGGGCACCGACCTCCTCCCGCCGGCGCTCGCGCCCTGGCAGGTGCCGGCACCCCAGCCGGCGCCGCAGCCGGAGCTCGCGCCGG
>CAZIVR010000112.1:0-5488 GCA_964542745.1 uncultured bacterium | reverse complement strand
GGTCTTCGTTCCGCAGCCCGCGCCACAGCCGGGGATCTCTCCGGTGGTCTTCGTTCCGCAGCCCCTTCCCGCGCCGCCGGTTTCATTTCCCATCGCGCCCCAGCCCGTGGCCGCGGCCGAGATCGCGCCCGTGATCGAGACCTACCGGCGAGACGACGAGGGAAGCGGCGGGACGGTCTACGCGCCGCAGGTCCTGGACGCGCCGCAGCCCGTGACCTCGGCCCCGGGCGTGACGCTCCCGCCCGTGCCGTTCTCGTTCGATCTCGAGGAGGCTCGTCACGTACCCGCGGCGAACGCTTCGCCGGGATTCGCGCCGCGCCGCGTGGGGGAACCAGTGGAGGCCCGAGAGCGCGCGGGCTGGATGGTGCCAGCGCGCGCCGCCGCGGCACCCGCCCCCGGGCTCCCCGTCGAAGCTCCGCCCGGGGGAGAGACTCCCGGGGGCAGTCTCATTCCGGCCGCGCTTGCGGCGCTCGCGGCCTGGGCGCTGTTCACCTTCAGCCGGAGGTTGTCCCGTGTACGTGGGTAGCTATTCGCAGGCGGGCCTCGGGTTCTCGCTCAAGCCCCCGAAGTGGCTCCGAAACACGATCATCAACCCGATCAAGCAGGCGGTGACGGGAGGTTCGGTCACGGTGCCGACCCCGATCGGTCCGGTCGAGGTCCCCGTGCAGAATATCCCGAGCACGGTCTCCCAGGCCTCCTTCCAGCCGGCCCCGATCGGTCCCTCCACGGCGCCGGCGATGAGCCCGGCCCAGCAGGCGATCAATGCGGTGCCGGGCGGCGGCAAGACGATCCTCGTCGCCGGCGCCCTCGGGATCGCCCTCCTCATGTTCGCGGGTTCCAGGAAGCGCCGCCGCGCATGAGTCTCGCCCCGGCCCTCGCGGCGCTCCCCGCGCCGGTCCAGTGGACCGTCGATCGCCTGATCGACGGCATGCAGGACCTGGTGCGCCGTGCCGAGGCGCAGCGCGCGGCGATCAGCATGGCGAACGCCGGCGTGATGGATCTCGACCGCAGGGCGAACGCCGTCGCGGACCCCGTGAAGCGGGCGGAGATCAAGCAGGCGGTGAAGGAAGCCTACCGCCGCCAGGTCGAAGCGGCTTCCAGCTACCGAACGTTCACGGCGCGCTTCGCCGAGCTCGCCGAGCGGGCCCAGGCCTGGATGCGCGAGCAGGGGATCGAGCGCAGCACGCCGACGCTCCGCGGTCTCGGCTTCGCGCTGCCCGTGGTGCCGGTGGTGGTGATCGGCGTCTACCTCACGGCCGTGGCGATCATCGGCTACCTCGAGAAGACCACCGCGCTCAACCGCCGCCAGCTCGAGGGAAAGGTGGCGCTCGTCGACCGCTACCTCGCCGGGCAGATCACGGCCGAGCAGTTCCGCGCGGCCGACCAGGCGCTCGACCGGACGATCGACGTGACGCGCCCGAGCGACCCGTTCGGGTTCGAGGCGCTGGGCAAGGCGCTGTTGCCGATTGCGCTGATCGCCGGCGCGGTGCTCCTCGCGCCGCATTTCTTCCGAGCCTTCGAGAGCAGGCGGGCGGCGTGACGCGCTACCGGATCCAGACCATGCGCGGCGCCACAATTTGCGAGGTGGCGTGCGGGTCGCTCGCCGAAGCGCGCCGGATCGGCCGCGCGATCGCGCGCTCCTACGGGGGGCGCGTGCGGCTCCTCGAGATGAAGCCGGCTCCGGCGCGTGCCGCGCGCAGGCCCTCGAGGAGCAAGACGCGCGCGAAGCCGCGCGCGAAGTCGAAGTCGAAGTCGAAGACCGTGCGCCGGCGCCGCACGCGGAAGCCGCGCCGCAACCCGGAAGCGATCAGCCCGGCCGTGATCGAACAGGCGAGGCGGACGTTCCGCCGGTGGCACGCCTTCGATCCGACCCGGGCGTTGGTGGTGCCCTCGCGCCCGGCGCCGAAGGTGGTGGTACTGCTCGGCGAGATCCACGCGGTCGAGTACGAGAGCAACAAGTGGACGGGGCGGAAGCAGCGCTACCGGCACGTTTTCAAGCGACCCCGGCCGCTGCTGTGCACCAGCCCTGATGCCAGGGGGCTCAACATCCAGGGCGGCGGTTTCAAAGTGACCGATCGCGGCCTGGTCGATTGAGGTCACGATGCGTCGCAACGCAGGAGGAGAAGTCATGGTGTTGACCGCGGGAAACCCGAAGAGGAAGCGGAAGGCCAAGAAGCGCCGCGCGGCCGCGAGCAGCTCGAGCGGAGGGGCGCGCCGCCGGCGCCGCCGCCCGCGGCGCAACCCGTCGCTGAGCCTGCCGCGCATCCCGGTGGCGGGAGTCGACCTGATGAAGGTCGGGGTCGGCATCGCCGGAGGCCTCGGGACCGTCATGGGCGTCAATGCCCTGGCGCCGATGCTGCCGCGCGAGCTGCAGACCGGCTGGGGCCGGCTCGGGCTCAAGGCGAGCGTGATCGCGATCGCCGGCATGCTGCTGCCGAACCTGGTGGGGCGCGAGACCTCGCGCGACATCGTGTTCGGTGCCGCGACCGTGGTCGGGGTCGACGCGGTGCGAGAGTTCCTGGCGCCGCACGTGCCGGGGCTCTCGGGGCTCACCGAGTCGCCCTACATCTCGAGCCGGGCGCTCGCCGGCTACGTGATGGACGGGCCGTCGCTGGCCTCGTCGCGCCTCCCGTCCTGGGCTCAGAGCTAAACCACCGCCAACCCTTCGTGCAGTGAACCCCTGGCCGCAATGAGGAAGATCGAACGATGAGTGCTGCTCTCAGCCCCATGACGGGCAAGCCCCGGAACGTGCTCACCCAGCCGCTCTACGACTCGGCCACGGTGGCCACCTCCGGGACGACCAAGCTCAGCTTCTTCACGGTGCCGGTCTCGCAGGGGACGACGGCGTTCGGCTCGGGCGTGAAGACCTTCGTCGACACCAACCTGCGCCAGGCCTCCCAGCTCCCCTCGGGATGGGGCTTCACGTGCTACGCCGTCGCGCTCGCCTTCTGGTCGACCGCGGCGACCATGGCCGCCGACCTGGCGCTGGTGATGCACAACAGCTACTTCCGGTTCGTGATGGGCGGATCGGTCGAGTGGCTGCTCCTGCCGGCCAAGTTCCTGACCGGCGGGATCGGCGTCGACGGCTTCGCCGAAGACACCAACTCCACGGTCACGCGACAGGGCGCCCACAACGGCCAGGCGCACCCCGACGCGATCTTCAAGCTCGAGTCGCCGATCCCGATCGTGGGCGGAGAGTCGTTCGAGGCGGAGCTGGTGTGGCCGGCCGCGCCGTCGCCGACCGCGGCGGTGGCCGTCACCTGCATGCTGCACGGGCGCCTCGACCGCGCGGCGTAACCCAACCCTGATCGTGCGGGCGGGGGCCCGGAGCCCCCGCCCCACGCTGGAACCGGAGGCGCCTCATGGTCGGAAACAAACGCACCTACGTCTACACCACCGAGCTGATCTCGTTCAGCTCGCTCGAGGTGGGGAAGCCGGTCACGGTCAACATCGGAGCCGCGATGGACTTCGTGTGGACCGCCGGCCTCTACACCTGCAACGTGGCCGCCGTCATGGCGGGGACCGACGTCACGCACGGCGGGTTCCTGCTCAAGCGGGTTCAGCTCTCGGACCAGGACTCGATCCTGAAAACGGCGACGCCGATCGGCGCGCTGTTCGGGACGCCGGGCCTCGGCATCGGCCCGCTCGTGCACCCCTACATCACGCGCGTGCCCTTCAACGCGACGATCGAGCTCGTGATCGACAACCTGGTCTCGAGCACGGTGGCGCTCTACCTCTCGTTCATCGGGTTCCAGTGGCCGAAGGGTGAGCCGCTGCCCGCGCCGTACACCGCATGAGCCGGCGCCAGCCGCTGTCGCGCCCGCGGTTCGCTCGCCGACTCGTCGAGCGGATCTCGTCGTGGCAGTGGCTGCGCTTCGGCCGCCCGCTCGGGGGCGACCCCGCGCGGCCGGTCGAGATCGTCGACACCGCTGCCCCCGGGCTCAAGCCCGAGGGCGACGTGCTGGTCGCGCTCCCCGGCGTCAATTTCCCGCCGCGCGGCTCGCTGTGGTTCGACCGCGTGGCGGATGCCGACGTGGGCGCCGGGGCGAGCGTCGACGTGATCGCGTTCACGATCCCCGCGACGATGGAGTTCGTGATTCGGTACCTCGGGTTCAACGCCGAGAGTGAGCTCGCCCTCAGCGACCTCACCTGGTCCGTGATCGAGAACGGGAACGCGGTCAACTACATGCACCAAAACAGTGGTGTGATCGGGGGCGTGAACACTCCGGCCGCCGTCCAGGTGTCGCTGTTCGGGCGCACCGAGGTGGTGCTGCGCCTGAGCAACAACGGCCTCGATACCCGGCATTTCATCGCGCGCCTGGCCGGCTACTTCTACAGGACGCGCCAGGAGCGGAGGGCCTGATGGCGAACACGCTCACTCCGCCGGTCCCGGTTCGAGAGGTCGTACGCAGCGTTCCGATGGTGCAGGTGTTCTCGCGCCGGGTGACGCTGTCGGCTTCGCCTGCCAACGTGCGGCGGTTCATTTTCGACATCTATCCGGGAGTGGTCGACCGCTCCCAGCTCAACGGCGTCACTGCCGCCAACGGAAACCCGCTCCAGGCGCAGACCACCTACGTGGGCGTTTACCCCGGCCCGTTCCTGGACCTGTGGTTCAACCCCACCGTCGCGATGGCGCTCACGGTCGAAGAGGCGCTCCACTGGGTCGGAACCTCCTCCGGCACCGTCCTGTGGAACCGCACCTACGGGATCCAGGGCATGCCGGAGACGCCAAACTGCGACACCATCCGGCTGCGCGGCACGCGGCTCCGGCTCTCGGTGGGTGGCCTGTCCGGCGTGGTGGCCGGCCAGACCTTCGACCTCGTCGCCACGTTCCGGATGGAGTGAGCGCATGGCCTTCCTGAGCCCCAACCTCATCACCGGAGCGCTGCCCGCCGAGGGGCGTGGGCACGCGCGCCAGTGCGTCGTGTCGTTCGAGAGCTCGTCCCCGATCCCCGTGGTGGCCTCGGGCGATGCGTTCAGCGACGTGATCGACGCGTCGGGGTTCGTGACGTTCAACCTCTACCTCACGCTCACGGGCGCCCCCGTAAGCCTCTACTGGACGCCGGCGCTCGAGAGCGGCGTCGGGCTCCCCGACCAGCTGATCGCGGCGGTCGCGGTCGGCGCCGACCAGCTGATCACGTTCGGGTTCCGCGGGGCCGCGCTCGACGATCTCGTGTTCGGCTGGGGCTATCTCCACTTCACCAACGCCGACCCGGTCAACGACGCCACGGTCACGCTGCTCGGGCTGCTGTGCAGCTCGATCTAGGAGGAGACAAGTCATGGATCAGGTGCTGAGTGCGGCGCGCGCGCTGGTCGCGCGCTGGAAGGAGACGACCGCGGTGCATGCGGAAATGGAAGTGCTCGAGCAGGCACTCGAGCAGGGTGCGGCGACGCCGGCGAACGACGCGAGCGGAGCGAACCAGTAGGGCGCGGGGCGATTGCCGGTTACCCGGGGTGCGGCCCCCTGGGGACTCCGGACGGCCCCGCG
>CAZIVR010000111.1:0-11642 GCA_964542745.1 uncultured bacterium | reverse complement strand
GGCGCTTCCGCGATCGCGCGCGGCCGGGGGCGTTTCGCGACCGGCCGCCCCGCCCGGCCGCCGAACCGCCCGCGGCGACGCCCGGCGACAGCCCGATCGGGGCGGTCAACCGGTCGCGGCCGATCTACTCGGACGCGCCCCGCGGGCGCGGCCCCTGGAAACGGGATCGCGGGAACGGCGGGGGCGGCGGTCCCGGGCGCCGCGGCGGGCCCGCGGGGCCGTTTGATCCCCGGGTCTCGCGGGGCTTCGTGCAGCGCCAGCGGGTCGAGGACGCCGGGCCGCCGCCGCTGCCGTCCAATCCGCGCGAGGCGGCGCTCCGCATCCTGCACGCGGTGGACACGCGCAGCGCCTTCAGCGACCGGCTGCTCGACGGCGCGCACCAGCGCGGCGGGCCCGACCCGCGCGACCACGCGCTCCTGCACGAGCTGGTGAAGGGCACGCTGCGGTGGCGCGGGCGCATCGACTGGGTGCTCGACCGGCTCATCCACATCGGGCTCGATTCGGTGCAGCCGTGGATCAAGAACGTGCTGCGGCTCGGCGCCTACCAGGTGCTGTTCCTCGACCGGATCCCGGCCCACGCCGCGGTGGACGAGGCGGTGAAGCTCGCGCACCAGTACGGGCACCCCGGCACGGCCGGGCTCGCCAACAGCGTGCTGCGGCGGCTGATCGAGGAGAAGGACCGGCTCCAGGTCCCGGAGGGCGACGACGCCGGGTCGCTGGCGATCTGGGGCTCGCACCCCCTCTGGATGGTCGAGCGCTGGCAGGCCCGCTTCGGGACCGCGGCGGCGCGCGAGCTGCTGGCGGCCAACAACCGGGTGGTCCCGGTGGGGCTGCGCGTCAACCGCCTCAAGGTCACGCGCGAGGAACTGGCGGACCGGCTCGCGAAGGACGGCGTCACCGCCCACGCGGCGCGCCACTCGCCCGACATCGTGTGGGCGGAGAACGCCTCGGCCCCGGGGGCGCTCGAGGCCTTCAAGCGCGGGCTGTGCACCGCGCAGGACGAGAGCGAGGCGTTGGTGTCGAGGCTGGTGGCGCCCGAGGCCCACGAGCGCCTGCTCGACCTGTGCGCGGCGCCGGGCGGTAAGTGCACGCACCTCGCCGAGCTGATGGGCGACGAGGGCGAGGTGTGGGCGATGGAGCGCGCCGAGGGCCGGGTCGAGGCGCTCGAGCAGGCGATCGGCCGGCTCGGGCTGCACAGCATCCACGTGCAGCTCGGCGACGGCCGCACCTACAACTTCCCGATGCCCTTCGACCGCGTGCTGGTGGACGCGCCCTGCTCGGGGCTGGGGGTGCTGGCGCGGAGGGCCGACGCGCGCTGGCGCAAGGGTCCGGAGGTGCTCGCCGAGATGCCCGGCATCCAGGCCGAGCTGCTCGCGGCGGGCGGGAGCCGGCTGCGGCCCGGCGGCGTGCTGGTGTACAGCGTGTGCAGCTTCGAGCCCGAGGAGACCACCGGGATCGTGGAGCGCTTCCTGAGGCAGAATCCCGCGTTCGTCCTCGAGTCGGCCGAACCGTTCCTGCCCGCGGGCGTGGTGAACGGCGACGGCTTCATGGAAGTGCTGCCCCACGTGCACGGCTGCGACGGCGCCTTCGCGGCCCGGTTCCGCCGGACGTGAGCGCGGCGCGGCGGTCGAAGCGCGAGTCCGGCGCGCCCCCGGCCGCGTCGCCGCCCGGCGGGGCTCCCCGCGTCCACCGCGTGGCGGCGCTGCTGTCGCTGGCGGGGGTCGCGCTGCTGGCCTTCGTCACCGGGCTCCTGATCTTCAACAACCTGGTGATGCCGCGCCTGATCCACGGCACCGGCGACACCCGGGTTCCGGACCTCGCCAACCTCACGCTCGAGCAGGCGGAGCGCACGCTCCGGCCGCTCCAGCTCCAGCTGTCGCGCGCCGGCGAGCGCTTCGACCCGGCGGTGCCGCGCGGCTTCATCCTGTCGCAGGATCCGCCCGCCGACGTCCCCGTGCGCGGGCGGCGCCGGGTCACGGTGGTGGTGAGCCTCGGCGAGGAATTCAGCTCGGTCCCGGCCCTGTTCGGCGAGTCGGTGCGCGGCGCCCAGCTGCTGCTCGACCGCGCCGGGCTCAGGCCCGGCGGCATCACGCGCGCGCCCTTCGAGGACGTGGGCGAGGGGCTGGTGGTGGGCTCCGACCCGCCCGCCGAGAGCGTGCTGCCGCGCGAGACCCCGGTGAGCCTGCTGGTGTCCACGGGTCCGGGCGCCGAGTCCTACGTGATGCCCGACCTGATCGGCCGCGAAATCTCGAACGCGCGCCACCAGCTCGAGACCTTCGGCTTCCGCGTGCTCACACCGCCCGCGGCGCCCTCGGTGGGCGCGATCGTGTACCAGCAGCCGGTGCCGGGCTCGCGCATCACGCGCGATGTGCAGGTGGTGCTGCAGGCCACCGGGCGGGTGCTGCGGTGAGCCGCCGGCCCGCGCCCGCGCCGGTGGTGGCCCCGAGCCTCCTGTCCGCAGACTTCGCGCGCCTCGCCGACGCGCTGGCGATCGTGGATCCGGCCCGCGACTGGGTGCACTGCGACGTGATGGACCACCAGTTCGTGCCGAACCTCACCTTCGGGCCGCTGGTGGTGGCGGCGGCCCGGCGCCTCTCCCGCGCCTTCCTCGACGTCCACCTCATGGTGCAGCGGCCCGAGCGGATGCTCGCCGCGTTCCGCGAGGCGGGTGCCGACCAGATCACGGTGCACCTCGAGGCGGAGCACGACCGTCCGCCGGCCGAGGTGCTGGCGGCGATCCGGGCGTCCGGCGCCCGGGCCGGGCTCGCGCTCAAGCCCGGCACGCCCCTTGCGGCCGCGGAACCGCATCTCGGGAACCTCGACCTGCTGCTGGTGATGACGGTCGAGCCCGGGTTCGGGGGGCAGGCCTTCATGGAAGCGATGCTCGACAAGGTGCGGGCCGCGGCCGCGTGGCGGGCGGAGCGCGGAGCGGATTTCCGGATCGAGGTGGACGGCGGCATCGCGCCCGGCACGGCGGGGCCTGCGCGCGCCGCGGGCGCCGACGTCTTCGTCGCGGGGAACGCGATCTACGCGCGTCCCGATCCGCTCGCGGCGCTCGCGGCGCTGCGCGCCGAGGTCGGCGCGGGTCCGGCCGCGGGGGCCGGCACGCCGGGGAGCGCTCCCTGAAGATCGGGCCGAAGCTCGCCCTGTCGCTGGCGGTGCCGCTGGTCGCGCTCACCGCGGCCCTCGGCTACGTGTTCCAGGAGCGCGGGCAGGTCATGCTCCGCGAGGAGCTGTCCCGCGAGGGCCGCGCCATCGCGCGGCTTTCCTCGATCGCGGCCGAGGACTACCTCCGCGACCGGCAGATCGCGGACCTGCAGCGGCTCATGGACGGCATCACCGGATACGAGCGCGTGCTGGGGCTCCGGCTCTTCGACCGGGACGGGAACATCACGTACCAGTCGGACACCCTGCGCGGCGTGCCCTTCCAGCACGGAGCCCAGTTGCGCCGCGTGCTCGAGACCGGGGAGCCGGCCGAGTTCCGGCGCACGATCGCGGGGCTTCCCGCGCTCGGCTTCATCTTCCCGCTCGTGGGGGAGAAGGGCGGGACGCTCGGGGCGATCCAGGTGATCCAGCTCGAGTCGTACATGCTCGAGGACGCGCGGGCCAACCGCGATTTCATCCTGTCGCTCAGCCTCGCGATGGTGCTGGCGACCGTCGCGATCGTGTCGCTGATCACGCGCTTCAGCATCGCGCGGCCGATCGAGCAGCTGGTGCACCGCTTCCGCGAGGTCGGCTCGGGCGAGCTGCCCGGCCGGGTCGAGGCGGGCGGCAACGACGAGCTGGGGCGGCTGGCCGCCGAGTTCAACGGCATGCGCGACCGGCTCGAGAACGCGCAGCGGTCGCTGAGGGCCGAGCAGGAACAGCGGCGCCGCACCGAGGCCCGCCTGCGCAACGCCGAGCGACTGGTGGGGCTCGGGCGGCTGGCCTCCGGACTCGCCCACGAGATCGGGACGCCGCTCAACGTGATCAGCGGCCGCACCGAGTCGGTGCTGCGCACCGCGGCCGGCCAGCAGGCGATCGAGCGGCCCCTGCGCATCATCGCCAGCCAGATCGAGCGCATCACGCGCACCGTGCGCGACATGCTCGACTTCGCCCGGGTCAAGGTGCCGCGCCGCGCGCCCACCAACGTGGAAGCCGCCCTGCGCACCGTGCTCGACCTGATCGAGGACCGGCTCGAGCGGCAGGGAGCGGTGCTCGAGCTCGACCTCGATCCCGCGCTGCCCACCATCCCCGCGGATCCGGACCGCCTGCAGCAGGTGTTCCTGAACCTCGGGCTCAACGCGCTCGACGCGATGCCCGAAGGCGGACGCCTGCGGGTTTCCGCCCGCGAGACGCGGGCGCCCCACCCCGAGCGCGGCGGCGAGCCCGCCCGCTTCGTGGCCGTGGAGTTCGAGGACTCAGGGGTCGGCATCCCCGCCGAGGCGCTCGGCCACGTCTTCGACCCCTTCTACACGACCAAGGCGCCCGGGTACGGCACCGGCCTCGGGCTCTCGGTGTCGTACGGCATCGTGCAGGAGCACGGCGGCTGGTTCGACCTCTCGAGCGAAGTGGGCCGGGGCACGCGCATCGTGGTGGCGCTGCCGGTGGAACCCGCCGACGACGGCGCGGGCGAACCGGGCGCGGACCCCGCTCGCGCGGAGGGAGGCGCGTGACGGCCCGCCGGATCCTGGTGGTCGAGGACGACGCCGACATGCGCCAGCTCCTCGACGAGTTCCTCCGCGAATCGGGCTTCGAGGTGACCGTGGTCGCCGGCGCCGAGGAGGCCCTGCGGGAGTCCGCGCGCGCCGGATTCGACGTGGTGGTGACCGACCTCATCATGCCCGGCATGCAGGGGAACGACCTGCTGCTGGAGATGCGGCGCGCCGACCCCCACCTGCCGGTGGTGATCATGACCGCGTTCGGCTCGGTGGAATCGGCCGTCGAGGCCATGAAGCACGGCGCCTACTACTACCTGACCAAGCCGTTCCGCATGGACCAGCTGCTGAAGACCCTGGAGGGCGCGCTGCGCGAGCGGGACGTGCACGGGGGGGCCGGCGACGCCGGGCCCGCCCGGCCGTCCGGGATCGTCGCGCACAGCGAGCCCATGCTGCGCGCCCTCGAGCTGCTGCGCCGCGCGGCCCCCGTGGACACGGCGATCCTGATCCAGGGGGAGAGCGGCACCGGCAAGGAGCTGCTGGCGCGCGCGGTGCACGACTGGAGCGCGCGGCGGGACGGGCCCTTCATGGCCATCAACTGCGCCGCGATCCCCGAAAACCTGCTCGAGAGCCAGCTGTTCGGCCACCGTCGCGGCGCGTTCACCGACGCGCGCGAGGAGCGCCGCGGCCTGTTCCAGGAGGCCGAGGGCGGCACCATCTTCCTCGACGAGATCGGGGACCTTCCGCTCGGACTCCAGGCCAAGCTGCTGCGCGTGCTGCAGGAGCGCGAGGTCCACCCGCTCGGCGCGAGCCTCCCGGTGCGCGTGGACGTGAGGATGGTGGCGGCGACCCACCGGGACCTCCAGCAGGAGACCTCGTCCGGGAGGTTCCGCCTCGACCTCTACTTCCGGCTCAACGTGATCGCGGTCCGCGTGCCTCCGCTGCGCGAGCGGCCGGCGGACCTCGAGCCGCTGGTCGCGCACTTCCTCGCCAAGCACGGCGCCCGCCTCGGCCGCGCCGGGCGCCGCTTCGACGCCGAGGCGCTGGCCCGCTTCCGGGACTACGCGTGGCCCGGGAACGTGCGCGAGCTGGAGAACGCGGTCGAGCGGGCGCTGGTGCTGGCGCACGGGGAGAGCCTCGGGATCGCCGATCTGCCCGACGCGCTGCGGGAGGTTCCGGCGCACCCGGCGGCGCCGCGCTCCGGTTCGCTCGCGGACCGGGAGCGCGAGCAGATCCTCGAGACGCTGCGCGCGGTGGAGTGGAACAAGGCCGCCGCCGCGCGGATCCTCGGCCTCGACCGCAAGACGCTCTACCGCAAGATCGAGGTCTACGGCATCCGCGCCGAGTAGCTCCGTCCGGGAGCGCCACCGGAGCGCGGCGCCCTCGGACGATGCCCGGGCCGCGTCGCCCGGCGCCCCGCGCCGGTGTCCCGAAACTCCCCACGTGGGGCGTTCCTCCACACCCGCGCGGCGCCTTCGCGCCCCGCGCGCCCGCCGGCGCGCCCGTCCCCGCGTCGCCGCGCCCCGGTTTTCGCGAGCGATCGCGAGCCGTCTCCCCGCGGGCTTCGCCGCCGGGCCGCGGCACACCGGTTGCAGTGGAGCTCTCCCGGAGAGGGAGGGGCGGCTGCGACCCGGGTCTTCGCGCATGTGGGACCCGCCAGAAGGGGCCAGCCGTCCCACTCCCGATCCACTCCGCGCGCCGCCGCGCCGCGGAGTCTCCGGTGAGCCGACCCGGACCGATTCCCACGGAGCGGAACCATGAGACCCGAAACTTCCCCATCCCAGGACGCGAGCCGAGGCGAGGCCCTCTCGCCCCCCAGCGTGCTGACGTGGGGCGAGATCCGTGATCCCGGCTGCTACCTCCATCTCCCCTCGGGCCTGCTCGCGCGGATCTTCAGCCGCGAGGTCGCGCCCGGGGCGCAGGAGGGCGGCTCGCCGAGCGGAGCGGCCGTGAAGCTCTCGAACGACCCGAGCGCGCCGCTCGGGCTGCTCCGCGACATCGCCCGGCGGCACACGCTGCCGGTGGCGTTTTGAACCCCGTGGCCCGCAGTCTCTCGCCGGAGGCGTTGAGCTGGCATCCCGGCCTGCTCGCGGGCCGGATCTCCGGTCCGGCCTCCGTCGAGGCTGCGGGATCCGAGCGCCTGCCGCAGGCCTTCGAGCGATTCGTGCGCTGGACGATCGAGGAGGAGCGGGAGCGGCTCGCGCCCCGGCTCTCGCCCGCGGACCGCGAGGCGTTCGCCGCCTACTACCGGGGTCTGCCCGCGGCGAACGACGCGGCCGGCATTCGCCGCTACCTGCGCGGGCTGTGGGCCGGCGAGGCCGGCTGGGTGTGCCGCTGGCTGATGTGGCGGGTCGGCGCGGGACAGGGCGCGCCCGAGGGCGCCCCGCGCGTGCTCGACGCGGGCAGCGGCTTCGGCACCTTCGCGATGCTGTTCGCCTCGTTCGGCGCCCGCGTGGTGGCCGCCGACCTGCGCGAGGACCGGGTCCGCGTCGCCCGCGCCCGCCTCGAGCTCTTCCACGAGCACTCGTCGCGGCGACTGGCGGTGCGGACGGAGCGGGTCAACCTGACCGAGTCGCTCGGGGGTCCCTACGACCTGGTGTGGGCCTACAACGCGATCTCCCACATCCACCCGGCCGAGCGCTTCTTCGCCTCGGCCCGTGAGGGCCTCGATCCGGGCGGCGTGCTCGTGATCGGCGACATCAACGGGGCGCAGCCCGGGCACCGTCGCCGGCTGGACGCGCTGCGCGCCGACGTGAACCGGACGTACGTCTCGCCGGAGGGCGTGGCGCACGGCTACGCGGTGGAGCGGCCCTTTTCCCCGCAGGAGCTGCGGCGACTCGCGGCGGCGTCGGGATTCGGCGTGCTCCACCACGAGCTCTACTACTTCGGGCGCGGCCGACTGCCCGGCCCGCTCGTGCGGCTCGTGGTCGAGCCGCTCCAGCGCTGCTGGTGGCTGGGGCAGCCGATCGCGCGCCGCCAGCTGATGGTCGCCGCCCCGAGGGTGGCGGCCGACCGCCACCACTGAACCGCGCGCGCCCGGAACCGGGCGCGCGATCGCCGGCGCGACGGATCGTCGCGACCGGCCGGGAAGAAGGAGGAGAAGCCAACATGCGAATCCACCGGACGAACGGAAGCATTCTCGGGATCGTGCTGATGCTGTCGGTGGCGGGCTGTGCCGCCAAGTCCACGCAGACCGCGGTGAAGGGGCCCGACGCGAACGCGCGCGCCGCGCAGAAGCCGGCCGCCACGGCGCAGGATCAGGCCGTGCCGGCGCCTGCCCCCTCGGGACAGGGATCGGGCGACCTTTCCTTCAGCCCCGTGTACTTCGGGTACGACTCGGCGGTGCTCTCCTCCGAGGCCCGGGCCACCCTGCAGGAAGGGCTGCGGATGCTGCGGCAGAACGCGAGCCTGCCGGTGGTGATCGAGGGCCACTGCGACGAGCGGGGCACCGAGGAGTACAACCTCGCGCTCGGCGAGCGCCGGGCCGCCGCCGTGCGCCGCTTCCTGGTGGACGCCGGGCTGCCGGCCTCGCGGTTGCGGATCATCTCGTACGGCAAGGAGCGCCCGGTGGCGCTCGGCAGCGACGAACAGGCGTGGGCGCTCAATCGCCGCGCCCAGCTCACGCCGGGATCGAACTAGGGGGATCCCGGACGCGGCCGGCCGCCGGTTCGATGCGCCGGTGGCCGGCAGGGGCGGCGGACGCAGGGGACGCGTCCGGCCGAACCGCGAACCGCCCTCCGGCGGGGTAGCCGGGGGCGGTTTTCGTTTGGGGTGCCCCCGCCTTACGCTGGCTCCCGCGCCTGTGCTAGGTTCCCCGCCTCTTTCAGTCGGGCAGGGAGCGTGTTCGAGGCACTCAGCGACCGATTCCAGGGCATCATCCGCCAGCTCACCGGCCAGGGCCGGCTGAGTCCGGACAACATCCGGGAATCGTTGCGGGATGTCCGGCGCGCGTTGCTCGAGGCCGACGTCCAGCTCGACGTGGTCAAGCAGTTCGTGGCCCGGGTGGAAGAGCGGGCGGTGGGTGAGGAGGTCCTCAAGAGCCTCACTCCCGGCCAGCAGGTGGTGGGCATCGTTCACGAGGAGCTGGTCGGCCTGCTCGGGAAGACCCCGGTCACGCTCGCCGGTTCGCCCCACCTGCCGACGGTGGTCCTGCTCGCCGGCCTTCAGGGCTCGGGCAAGACCACCTTCGCGGGCAAGCTCGCGGTGTGGCTCCGGAAGAAGTCCAAGCGCGTGATGCTGGCGAGCGCCGACGTGTACCGGCCGGCGGCGATCGAGCAGCTGGAACGCGTGGCGGGCATGGCCGAAGCCGGCTTCTGGCGGGCCGGGGACGGGGCCCGGCCGCTCGAGATCGCGGCCGGCGCGCTGGAGCAGGCGCGCGTTCGCGGCTTCGACTTCCTGGTGCTCGACACCGCGGGGCGTCTCCAGGTGGACGAGCCCCTGATGCAGGAGCTCGCCGACCTCAAGCGCGCGGTGCGGGCGCACCAGGTGATCCTGGTGGTGGACGGGATGACGGGGCAGGAGGCCGTGCGCATCGGCCGGGTGTTCGCCGAGCGCGTCGGCGTGGACGGGCTGGTGCTGTCGAAGATGGACGGGGACGCGCGCGGCGGCGCCGCGCTGTCGCTCCGGCAGGTGACGGGGAAGCCGATCCTGTTCCTCGGCACCGGCGAAAAGCTGGACGGGCTGGAGGCGTTCGATCCCGCCCGGCTGGCGGGGCGCATGCTCGGCATGGGCGACGTGGTCGGCCTGGTCGAGCGGGCGCAGCAGGCGGTGGACGAGGATTCCGCGCGGCGGCTGTCCGAACGCATGCGGCGCGCGGAGTTCACGCTCGAGGATTTCCTCGAGCAGATCCGCCAGATGAAGAAGATGGGGCCGATCGAGGACCTGGTGGGCATGCTGCCCGGGGTGCCGAAGGGCGCGCTCGAGCAGCTCAAGCCGGACCTCGGGAAGTTCCGGCGGTACGAGGCCATTCTCCAGAGCATGACGCTCCGGGAGCGCCGGGTGCCGCGGGTGATCGACGGCAGCCGCCGCCGGCGGATCGCGGCGGGCAGCGGCACGACGGTGACGGCGGTCAACCAGCTGCTGCGGGATTTCGAGCAGGCGAAGACGATGATGAAGCGGCTCAAGCAGGGCCCGCGGGGACTCGCGGCGCTGCGCGGCCGGATGCGTTGAAGCGGGATCCCGCCGCGCCGCGGCGCGGGCGGACCCGGAGGCCGAAGAGAGGGCGCGGCGCGCCGCACGGCGCGGCCGGGCCGCAAGGCGCGAGACACGGAGGAGCGTTATGGCGGTGGTGATTCGACTGATGCGGGCCGGCGCGAAGAAGCGGCCCTTCTACCGGATGGTGGCGGCGGACTCGCGGCGCCAGCGGGACGGGCGCTTCCTCGAAATTCTCGGGCACTACAACCCGATCGCGCGTCCCTACGAGCTGGTGGTGCACAAGGACAAGGTCGAGGCGTGGATCGCGAAGGGCGCGCAGCCTTCCGAGCAGGTGGCCTCGCTGCTGCGCAAGCTCGGCGTGTCGCTGGCGGCTCCCAAGACCGGCCCGCTCCGCCCCGCGGCCGCGGCGGCTCCCGCGGCGCCCGCCGCCCCCGCCGAGGGGACGGTGGCTCCCGCCGCGAAGAAGAAGGCCGCGAAGAAGAAGGCCGCCCCGAAGAAGCGCGCGGTCCAGCGCAAGGTGTCGGACCGCAAGGCCAAGGCCAAGGTGGCGCGCAAGTCGGGGAAGAAGAAGGCCGCTCCCAAGAAGGCCTCGAAGAAGTAACGCGCCGTGGCTCGGGGCGGAACCGGGCGGGGCGGCACGGGGTGGCGCGCGCGGCTCGCCGCGGCGGCCCTGGCGCTCGCGCTCGCGGGCTGCGGGGGCGACGGCGGGCGCGGGGCCTCCGGGTCCGCGCCCCCGGAGCCCGCGTCCCCGGGTGGCACGCCCTCCGGGGCGGCCTCGGGCCGCGAGCGCTCGCAGGCGTTCATCGAGGCCGGCAACGACGCCTACCGGGCCGGTGATTTCGAGCTGGCCCTCAAGCGCTACGCCGCCGCCGCGGTCGCCGATCCGCGCGACCCGGCCGCCTACTTCGGCATGGGCATGACGTTCACGCGCCTCAAGCGCGACGACGAGGCGCGCGCCGCGTTCGCGCGGGCCCAGCAGCTGTCGCGGGAGGAAAGCGGCCCCTGAGCGGCGGATTCCGGGGGCGCCGCCGCGGGGACGTGGCGCGCGGCCGGGGGCCCGCGTCTTGCGCCCCCGCGGCCGATCGCGTTTCATAGCGCGTTCCCGCGACGGATCCGACCCCCCGCTCCCCGAGACCCATGCTCGATCTCAAGTTCCTGCGCAACAACCGCGACAAGGTGGAGGCCGGCATCGCCCTCAAGGGCATGACCGTGGACCTCGATCGTTTCTACGCCGTCGAGGAGCGCCGCCTCGCGCTGCTCCACGAGGGCGAGCAGCTCAAGGCGGGGCGCAACGCGGCGACCGAGGAGATCGCGGCCCGCAAGAAGCGCGGCGAGGACGCCTCGGCCGAGATCGCCGCGATGCGCGAGGTGGGGGATCGCATCAAGGGACTCGACGCCGAGCTCCGCCAGCTGGAGGAGGAGAGCGAGGCGCTCGCAGCCTGGATCCCGAACCTGCCCCACGCCTCGGTGCCGCCGGGCCGCGACGCGGCGCAGAACCAGCTGGTGCGCACCTGGGGGACCCCCACCACGTTCGGCTTCGAGCCGCGGCCCCACTGGGAGATCGCGACCGCGCTCGGCCTGCTCGACTTCGAGCGCGCCGCCAAGATCTCGGGCGCGGGCTTCCTGCTCTTCACCGGGCGCGGCGCGCGGCTCGAGCGCGCCCTCATCAATTTCATGCTCGACTTCCACGTGACGCGGCACGGCTACACCGAGGTGTCGCCGCCCCACGTGGTGCGGCGCGCGGCCCTGTTCGGCACCGGCCAGCTCCCCAAGCTCGAGGGCGACATGTACCTGATCGGGGAGGACGACCTGTTCCTCAACCCGACCGCCGAGGTGCCGGTCACCAACATC
>CAZIVR010000110.1:0-11685 GCA_964542745.1 uncultured bacterium | reverse complement strand
ACGCTCCCGCCCGCCGCCCGCCGCCGGCGCGGCGCCCGGGCGCCGCGGCCGGACCGGGCCCGCGAGGCGGCCGGATCGCTGGTGCGCCTGCTCCTCCTGCCGGCGCGCTCGCTCCCCGAGCTGCGGCTCGCCGACGTCACGCTGCGCCGCGAAGCGGCGGGCGGGGACGCCGCCGAACTCCGGCTCGGCCGGCTCACGCTCGCCAGCTCGGGCGGCGCCACCCGGCTCGAGGCCGAGGGCGTCCTCCTCCTCGACCGCCCGGTGCCCTTCGCGGGCACGCTGCGCTACGCGCGGGACGACCGGCTCGCGGGGGAATGGACCTTCGAGGTGCCGGACCCGGAGGCGCCGGAGCGCTGGCCGCTGCGCGTCGGGATCGAGGGGCACGTGCGCCAGGACCGCCGGGCCGGGCGCGTCGAGGTGCTGGCGCCGACCCGCGTCCGGATCGGCGAGATCGCGCTCGCGCTGGAGGCCCGGCTCGAGCGGACCGGACCCGCGCTCCGCGTCGCGCTCGCGGCCAACTCGCTCACCGGCGAGCGCCTCGCGCGCAGCCTGCCGCCGCCGGTGATGGGCCCGCTGGCCGGGGTGGCCACGCGGGGCCGCTGGGACCAGCGGGTGTCGCTCGACCTCGACCTGTCCCGCCCCGACTCGGTGCGCTTCGCGGCCGACGTGATCCCGCACGGGCTGGCGCTCGACCCGGCGGGCTCGCGGCTCCGCCTCGACGCGCTCGCCGGTCCCTTCACCGCCACGCTCCGGCTGCCGCGCGGACAGGTCGCGGTGCGCGAGCTGTCCCCCGCCAACCCCCGCTTCCGGACGCTCGAGGAGCTGGACCCGCACCTGGTGGCGGCGGTGGTGACCAACGAGGACGGTGCCTTCTTCCGGCACCGGGGCTTCAACACCGAGGCGGTGCGCGAGGCGATCGCCGAGAACCTGCGCGCCGGGGCCTACCGCCGGGGCGCGGGCACCATCACCATGCAGCTCGCGCGCAACCTGTGGCTCGGGCACGCCCGCACGCTGTCGCGCAAGGCGCAGGAGGTGGCGCTGGCGTGGGCGCTCGAGCACCTCACCGGGCTCACGAAGGAGCGGCTGCTGGAGATCTACCTCAACGTCATCGAGTGGGGCCCCGGCGTCCACGGCGCGGACGAGGCGGCGCACTTCTACTTCGGCAAGGGCGCCGGGCGCCTGACCGTGGACGAGGCCCTGTTCCTCGCGATCCTGGTTCCGTCGCCCTCGAAATGGCGCTGGCGCCTCGACGAGAGCGGAACCTTGCGGCCTTTCGCGCGCGAGCAGATGCATTTCATCGGGCGCGCCATGATCGCGAAAGATCGTCTCGATCCGGCCCTGCTCCCGGCCGCCGACGCGCTCGCGATCGAGCTGCGCGGGCCGGCGCGCGAGGCGATGCGGCTGGACCGCCCCGCCGATTCGGTGTCAGAATCCGCGCCGCAAGCGCATCGGGCTCCCGCCTCCCGCTGATCCCACCCCGCGGAGCCGGCTCACGAGGTTTCGCTCGCCGCGATCGGCCGCCGCGCGCGAAGGATCCCCGCCTGCAAAGGGGAGTGGATGGCGTTTCCCTGGCTCGTCGTCGGAGCCCCCTGGCTGCCCGTGGCCGCCGGGGCGGCGCCGGCGCTGGTCGCGCTCGCCGCGGGCTTCCCGGCCCAGCCGCCCCCGATCGGCACCCTGATCGCCGGCTTCGCGGTCATGGCCGGCGGCCTCGCGGCGCTCACCTACCGGAGGTCGCGCGCCCCGCTGCGCTCGGCGGCCGGCACCTGGCGGGTACTCTCGATCCTCGCGATCTACGCGATCTGCTCGACGTGGTTCATGCGGGTGATCGCCCCGGCCGTGATGGGGCTCGAGCGGAGCGCGTGGCTCGAGGCCCTAAGCGACGTGCTGTGCGTCACGCTCGGCCTGTTCGTGTGGGTGACCGCGCTCGCCGACCGCTACACCGCGAAGGACTTCGGGCTGCACGGGGCGAGCCCGCGCCGACTCGCGGTCGCCACCGCCATGGGCCTCGGCGCGGTGGTGGTCTGCGCGTTCTGGTCGTACCGGCGCGTCTTCATGGGCGGCGCCGACCTCTCGGTGGACCACGTCGTGTTCGCGCTCACCTTCGCCGTGCTGGGCAGCGCGATCCCGGAGGAGCTGCTGTTCCGGGGACTGCTGATGAGTTCGCTCAACGGGCGGGTTTCGCGCTGGCTCCGGGTCGCCGCCCCGGCGCTGGCCTTCGCGGCGGTGCGCGGGGTGCGCTGGTACCCGGGGGGCGAGATGCCCGCCGGGGTCTGGCTCGAGTGGGTGTTCGGCATGGTTTTGCCCCTTGGATTGTGGTGGGGATTGATGCGAGACTTGGCGGGCGGCTCGGTATGGCCGAGCCTCCTGTCCCACGTCCTGATCGAGTTCGGGACCCGCCTGGCCGGATCCCCGATCTACGGCAAGATCGCCTCACCCTGACCCGCTCCCGGCCCCGACCCAAAGGAACACCGATGAACCTGCGCCTCTGGAGTGCCGTCCTCGCCGTCGGCCTCGCCCTCTCCCCCGCGTTCGCGAGGCCCGCGGCCGCCGACTGGTCCGACACCGAGCGGGACCAGACGCTGGCCCGGATCCGCGAGATGAAGCGGCACATGATCATGCAGAAGGCCCAGCAGCGGATCCTGAAGGGAAAGGTCGCCGAGAAGCCCGGCAAGCGCCTGCCGCGCGGGCACCGGGTGGCCCCGACGCGTCAGTGGGAGGGCGGCAGCTCCATCCACGACCGGGTGCGGTCGCTCGAGCAGGCCGGGGTGCTGAAGCCGGGAGGCGGGCTCGCGAGCGACGCGTCCTCGCCGGTGCGGGTGGACGGCGCGGGATCCTTCGGGGTCAACCGGCGCGTCAACGACCCGACCACCGACGCGTTCCCCGACGCCGGGCAGTCCGAAACCACGGTCGCCGCCACCGGGAACAACATCCTCGTGGCGTGGAACGACGGCAACGGCTTCGACCTCGTGGCGCCCGCCTACCAGCTCATGAGCTACGGCTATTCGACCGACGGCGGCGCCACGTGGACCGACGGCGGCGGTTTGCCGCAGCCTCCGGCGATGGCCAACTGGCAGTGGTCGAGCGATCCAGTGCTGACCGTGAACACCGCCAACAACGAGTTCATCTTCACCGGGCTGGTGTTCCCGGCCGGGCCGCCCGGAACCGGGACCACCAACGGGATCGCGATCGTGAAGGGCACGTTCTCGGGCTCCACCTTCACGTGGGGCACGCCGGTCGTGATCACCTCCGGCAACAACGCCCAGTACTTCTTCGACAAGCAGTGGGTCGCGGTGAACCCGGCCAACGGCTACCTCTACGTGACCTACACCCGCTTCGAGCTGACCGGCGACCGCATCGAGTTCCGCCGCTCGATCGACGGCGGCGCCACCTGGTCGGCGGCGACCGTGCTGTCGTCGGCGTTCGACTTCGGCTTCGTGCAGGGCTCGCGCGTGGCGGTCGGCCCCAACGGCGAGGTCTACACGGTGTGGCAGGCGATCGGGACCGTGGACAAGGACTACTTCCGGATGAAGAAGTCCACGACGCACGGCGCCAGCTTCGGCACCGAGGTGCAGGCCGCGGACTTCTACGCCAACTTCAGCTCCGGTGCGCCGGGCTTCAACCGCGAGCGCGGCATCACCTACCCGGGGCTCGCGGTGGACAACACCAACGGGCCGAGCCGGGGGCGCGTCTACCTGACGTGGAACGAGAGCATCAACTACTACACGCTCGACCTCGCGGGCGGCGCGGGAAACATCAGCGAGGTGGAGAACAACAACTCGTTCGGGACCGCGACGCTGTTCACCCCCGGGAACACCCTGCGGGGCACGATCAGCGACAACGCCACCGACCTCGACTTCTTCCGTTTCAGCGCCGTGCAGGGCCAGACCTACGTGTTCTTCGTGGACTCGCTCTCGGCGGGCCTCGACATGGCCTTCCGCCTGTTCTGCACCGACCAGTTCACGCGCCTCGCGATTTCCTCGCCGGGAATCGGCTTCCAGAACCTGATCGTGTGGACCGCCCCCTCCTCCGGCACCTACTACCTGCGCCCGGCGGCCTGGGACAACAGCGACCCGGCCCCGCACCCCTACCGCATCCGCACCGCGGTCCACGCCCCGCTCGGCAGCGACCGCGCCCGCGACCACCGCGACATCTTCGTGTCCTCCTCGTCGGACGGCCTCACCTGGCCGCTCTCCGGCGCGGGCGCCCCGGTGCGGGTGAACGACGACTCGCCGTGGTTCGACAACTGGCTCCCCGAGGTGGCGGTGACCGGGCACAGCCGGGTCTTCTGCACGTGGTTCGACTGGCGCGACGCGAACGCCTCCACCTGCGGCGGCCAGTCCAACCTGTACCTGTACCGCTCCGACAACGCGGGGGCGGCCTGGACCAACCTCGGGAGGGTGTCCGACGCCACCTCGGCGTGGACCTCCGTGCTGAGCAACGTGGCCCCGAACCAGGGCGACTACATCTCGCTGTTCGCCAACTACACCGGCGTCTACGCCGCGTGGGGCGACGGCCGCGACGGGGACCCCAACATCTACGCGCTCGCGATCCCGATCGCGACCCCGACGCTCGCCTCGCTCGCCTCCTCGCGGATCGAGCCGGACCGCGTCGAGCTCGACTGGTTCGCCTCCGACCACGCCGGCCAGCCTGTGACGCTCGAGCGGCGCGAAGGCGCGGCCGCGTGGGCGGCGGTGGCGGAGGGCGTCGTGGACGGCGGCGGCGCGGTCCGCTTCGTGGACGCGCGCGTCACCCCCGGCCGCACCTACGGCTACCGGCTCGCGTTCGGGGCGGGCGAGACCGCGGCCTACTCGCGCGAGGCCACCGTGGCGGTGCCCGCCGGCCCGGCCCTCTCGCTCGCGATGCCGCACCCGAACCCGGTGGTGCGCGACCTGTGGCTCTCCTTCTCGCTGCCCTCCTCGGATCCCGCCACGCTGGCGCTGGTGGACGTGACCGGCCGGGTGGTGCGGAGCCGCGAGGTCGGGAGCCTCGGGCCCGGCGCCCACCGCGTGAACCTGGGCGAGGGCGCCCGCCTCGAACCGGGCGTCTACGTCGTGGCCCTCCGGCAGGGCGAGCGGGCGCTGACCCGCCGGGTCAGCGTGGTGCGCTAGTCCGAGCGTTCCCGCCGCGGGCCCCGCCGCCCGCCGCCACCGCGAGCCCGCGCCTTCCCCGGCGCGGGCTCGCGCGCTTCTCCCGGACCCGCCGCGCCCGCCGGCCGCCGTCCGGCCCCCGGGAAATTCCCCTTGACGCCGCGGGCGCGCCGTCGTTTTATGCACGGTCACTAATAGTTATTCCGTCCCCCGGAGGCCCGATGTCGCGTCACCGCCGTCTCACCACCCTCACCCGCCTCCTCGGCGGGCGCCGGTTCGCGAGCCAGGAGGAACTGGCCGGCGCGCTCGCCCGCGCCGGCTTCGAGGTCACGCAGGGCACGCTGTCGCGCGACCTCCGCAGCCTCGGCGTGGGCAAGCGCCCGGGTCCCGACGGCCGCGCGGTCTACGAGCTGCCGGGCCCCGCCCAGGAAACCCTGGATCGCGAGCGGCAACTCATCGATCTGAAGGCCTTCGTGAACGAGATCCGGGTCGCCCAGAACCTCATGGTGGTGCGCACGCCGCCGGGCCACGCCCACGGCGTCGGGCGCGCCATCGACCTCGCCGACTACGAGGGCGTGGTCGGCACCGTGGCCGGCGACGACACCATCCTCGTGGTCGCCGAGGACGGCGCCTCCGCGCGCCGCCTCAAGCGCCACCTCGACGCGCTCGCCGCCCGCCGCGGCAACGGAAACGGTCAGTGAGCGCCGATTCCAGGGCCGGCGCTCCCGCGCCCCCGGGCCCGGCCGCCGGACGCCGCGCGCCCGGCGCCCCGGGCCGGGTCGCGCGCCTCGCCGTGCTCGGCGCGAGCGGCTACTCGGGGCAGGAGTTCGTGCGCCTCGCGCTCGAGCATCCCGGGCTCCGCCTCGCCGCGCTCGGATCCCGCGACCAGGCCGGAGCCCCGGCCGCGAACCTGCTGCCGGGCATGGATCCGCGCGTGGAGGCGATGCCGCCGGTCGTGGACCTCGCGGCCGCCGAGGCCCTGCTCGAGTCGGGCGAGGCCGACACGCTGGTCGCGTGCCTGCCGCACGGCGCGTGGCGGGCGCTCGCCGCCGAGCGGCCGCGCCTCGCCGCCGCGCCCGAGCGGATCGTGGACCTCTCGGCCGACCGGCGCGACGGCTCCTCCGACGCCGCGGGCAGCGAGCCCTACCGCTACGGCCTGACCGAGGCGTTCCGCGCTGAGCTGGCGGGCGCGCGCCGCGTCGCCAACCCGGGCTGCTACCCGACCGCCGCGGCGCTCGCGCTGGGTCCCGCCGCCGAGCGGGGATGGCTCGCGGGGCCGGTCATGGTGAGCGCGCTCTCCGGGGTGAGCGGCGCCGGGCGCGCCGCCGCGCTCCGCACCTCGTTCGTCGAGCTCGAGGGCGGCGCCTCGCTCTACCGCGCCGGCACCGAGCACGCCCACGTCGCGGAGATGGAGCGCACCCTTGCCCGCCTCGCGGGCGGGGCCGGGAACGGCGCGGCGGGCTCCGCCCCGGTTCCGGTGGGCTTCGCGCCCCAGCTGGTCCCGATGTCCCGCGGCATCCTGCTCACGGCCTCGGCCCCGCTGGCGCGGGCCGTGACCCCCGAAGAGGCGCGCGCGCGCTACCTCGAGCGCTACGACGGCGAGCCGTTCGTGCGCGTGCTCGAGCCGGGCGTGTGGCCCGAGACCCGCGCGGTGCGCGGCTCCAACCGCTGCGACGTGGCGGTGACCACGCTCCACGGCGGCCGCACCCTGTTCGTCGCGAGCGCCCTCGACAACCTCGTGAAGGGCGCGGCCGGGCAGGCCGTCCAGAACCTGAACCTGATGCTCGGCTGGCCCGAGGAGACCGGGCTCACGCGGAGCGGGGCGCCGTGGTGACCGGGCCGGTGGTGGTCAAGCTGGGCGGACGGGCGCTCGAGCGGCCGGGTGCGGCGGCCGAACTCGCCGCCGGCGTGCGCGCGCTGGCCGCGGCCGGCCGCGGCGTGGTGCTGGTGCACGGCGGCGGCGCCGAGGTCACCGCGTGGTGCGGGCGGCTCGGGATCGAGCCGCGCTTCCACGAGGGACTGCGCGTGAGCGACGCCGAGACGCTGGACGTCGCGGTCGCGGTGCTGGCCGGGCTCGCCAACAAGCGGCTGGTCGCGGCGCTGCGCGCGGCGGGCGTGGACGCCGTCGGGCTCGCCGCGCTCGACGGCGGCATCGCCCGCGTCGTGCCGCACCCCGAGGCGGCCGCGCTCGGCGCGGTCGGCGCGGTGGAGGCGATCGCGGCCGCACCGTTGCTCGCCCTCCTCGCCCGCGGCTCCGTCCCGGTGCTCGCCAGCATCGGGGACCACGAGGGACGCCTGCTCAACGTGAACGCCGACGACCTGGCCGCGGCGATCGCGCCGGCGGTGGGCGCCGACGCCCTGCTGCTGCTCAGCGACACGCCCGCCCTGCGGCTGGACGGCGCCGACGTGCCCGCGCTCGACCGCGCGGGCCTCGAGGCGGCGATCGTCCACCCCGACGTCGCGGGCGGGATGCTCCCCAAGCTCAAGGCCGCGCGCGCCGCGCTCGGCTCCGGCGCGGGCCGCGTGGTGATCGCCGCGTGGCAGGGCGCCGGGACGCTCGCCCGCCTCGTGGCCGGCTCGGCCGAAGGCACCACGCTCACCCACTCGATCGCGAAGGAGGCCGCCCATGGCTGAGACGCTGACCCCGATCCCGGCCGGTGCCGGCGCCGCCACGCCCGCGCCGGCCTCCGCCGCACCCGTCCCGCCCGGCTTCGCCGCCGAGGAGGTCGGGCTGTTCGCGCCGCTCTACCCGCTGCCCCGGCTCGAGCTGGTCGAAGGACGCGGGGCGCGCGTGCGCGACCGCGAGGGACGCGAGTACCTCGACTTCGTGAGCGGCATCGCGGTCAACGCGCTCGGCCACGCCCCGAAGGGGCTCAGGCGCGCGGTCGCGAAGCAGATGGATTCGCTCGGCCACGCCTCGAACCTGTTCGCGAACCGCCCGGCGCTGGAGCTGGCGCGGGCGCTCGCCGCGGCCACCGGCTACAGCCACGTGTTCTTCTGCAACAGCGGCGCCGAAGGCATCGAGACCGCGCTCAAGATCGCGCGGGCCCACGCCGGCGCGCGCGGCCGCGAGGGGCGCGACCTGCTCGCCTTCGAGGGCGGCTTCCACGGGCGCACCGGGTTCGCCCTGAGCGTCACCCACAACCCGCCCTATCGCGAGCCGTTCCAGCCGCTGGTGCCGGGGGTCCGCTTCGCCCCCTACAACGACGTCGCCGCGCTCGCGGCCGCGCTCGACGAGCGGGTCGCGGGGGTGATCGTGGAGCCGGTCCAGGGCGAATCGGGCGCGCTCGCGGCCACCGCCGGGTTCCTGCAGGCGCTCCGCGCGCGCTGCACCGCGCTCGGGGTCCCGCTGATCTTCGACGAGGTCCAGTGCGGCATGGGCCGCTCGGGCCGGCTGCTCGCGGCCGAGCTGTTCGGCGTGCGCGCCGACGTCACCGTGCTCTCCAAGGCGCTGGGCGGCGGGCTGCCGATCGCGGCGGTGCTGATGACGCCCGAGATCGCGGCCTCGCTCAAGCCCGGCATGCACGGCTGCACGTTTGGCGGCAACCCGGTCTCGGCCGCCGCCGCGCTCTGGATGCTGGGCCAGGTGAACCGCCCCGGCTTCCTCGCGAAGGTGCGCCGCCGCGCGCGCGAGCTGGACCGCGCGCTCGCCGGCCTGCTCGCGGCGCACCCCTCGCTGGCCGGGACCCGCGGGCTCGGCCTGCTGCGCGCGGTCGAGGTGCGCGCCGACGCCGGCTACGACGCGCCGGCGCTGGTGGCCGCCGCGCGCGAGGAGGGCCTGCTGCTGGTGCGCGGCGGCGAGCGCGCGGTGCGGCTGCTGCCGCCCCTGAACGTCACCGCCGCCGAGATCGAAGACGCCGCGGCGCGGCTCGGCCGCGCCCTCACCACGCTCGAATCCGCGGGGGCCGCCCGCGCGGCCGCCGCGCCGACCTCCTAAGGAGCCGAACGCATGCCGAAGTCCGTGAAGCGCGCCGTGCTCGCCTATTCGGGCGGGCTCGACACCAGCATCATCGTGCCGTGGCTCAAGGAGCACCACGGCTGCGAGGTGGTCTGCTACTGCTCCGACGTGGGGCAGGGCGCGGAGCTGGAGGGCCTCGAGGCCCGCGCGCGGCAGAGCGGCGCCGACCGAGTGGTGGTCGAGGACCTGCGCGAGACCTTCGTCACCGACTTCTGTTTCCCGGCGCTGCGGGCCGGCGCGGTGTACGAGGACCTCTACCTGCTCGGCACCTCGCTCGCGCGCCCGCTGATCGCGGCGCGGCAGGTGGCGTGCGCGCGCTCCACCGGAGCCGACGCGCTGGCCCACGGCTGCACGGGCAAGGGCAACGACCAGGTGCGCTTCGAGCTCACCTACCTCGCGCTCGCGCCGGAGCTCGAGGTGATCGCCCCGTGGCGCGACTGGGAGATCACCTCGCGCGAGGACGCGCTCCGCTACGCCGAGAAGAAGGGCATCCCGGTCCCGGTCAAGAAGGGGGACCTGTTCTCGCGCGACGGCAACCTCTGGCACCTGAGCCACGAGGGCGGCCCGCTCGAGGACCCCTCCCAGCCCGCGCCCGAGAGCATGTACCGGCTCACCGCGGCTCCCGAGCGGCGGCCGGCCGCGCCGGAGACCGTGCGCGTCGGCTTCGAGAGCGGCACGCCGGTGAGCGTGAACGGCCGCGCCCTCGGCCCGGTGGCGCTGGTCGAGGCCCTCAACGCCGCCGGCGCCCGCCACGGCGTGGGCCGCGTGGACCTCGTCGAGAGCCGCCTCGTGGGCATGAAGTCGCGCGGCGTCTACGAGACCCCGGGCGGCACGCTGCTCCACCTCGCGCTCCAGGACCTGTGCCGGCTGGTGCTGCCGCACGACCTGTACCGCATGCGCCAGGAGCTGAGCCTCAAGATGGCCGACCTGATCTACAACGGCCAGTGGTTCTCCCCGCTCCGCGAGTCGCTGCAGGCGTTCATGGACGTGTCGCTCTCGGTCGCGACCGGCGAGGTCACGCTCGAGCTCGCGAACGGCCGCGCCGCCGCGGTGGGCCGCACCAGCCCGCAGTCGCTCTACCGGCCGGACCTCGCCTCCTTCGACATGACCGGCTACGACGCGCGCGACTCGCGCGGCTTCATCAAGCTGTTCGGCCTCCCGCTCGCCACCGCGGCGCGGCGCGCGAAGACCGCCGAGGAGAGCCATGTCGCAGGCTAAGCCCGTCTGGCAGGGGCGGATCGCCGAGGGGCTCGACCCGCGCGCGAAGGCGCTCAACGACTCGCTGCGCTTCGACCGGCGGCTGTGGCCCGAGGAGCTCGCGCTGTCGCGCGCCTACGCGCAGTCGCTGAGCGAGTGCGGGGTGCTCGACGCCGAATCGCTCCAGCAGCTGCTCGCCGCCTGCGACGGGCTCGAGGCCGACCTCTCGGCCGGCGCGGTCGCGCTCGAGGGCGAGGACGTGCACTCGGCGGTCGAGGCGCAGCTGGTGGCGCGCTGCGGCGACCCGGCCCGCCGCCTCCACACCGGGCGCAGCCGCAACGACCAGGTGGCGACACTGCTGCGCATGCGCGTGATGCGCCAGTGCGCGCAGGCGATCGAGGGCGTGCGCGAACTCGAGCGCTCGCTGGTGCGGCAGGCCAAGGCCTCGGGCGGCGCCGCGGTCGCGGCCTACACCCATCTCCAGCCGGCGCAGCCGGTGCTGATGGGCCACTGGTGGATGGCGCACGTCGAGGCGCTGGCGCGCGACGAGGAGCGGCTCCAGTCGGCCTCGGAGGCCGCCGACCGCCTGCCGCTCGGCTCGGGCGCGATCGCGGGCACGCCGCTCGACTACAACCGCGTGGCGCTCGCCACGCGCCTCGGCTTCAGCCGCGTCGCCGCCAACAGCCTCGACGCCGTGGGCGACCGCGACTTCGCGCTCGAGTACCTGCAGGCCTCGGCCCAGCTCGGGGTCCACCTGTCGCGCCTCGCCGAGGACCTGGTGCTGTGGTGTTCGCCCGGCTTCGGCTGGTTCGCCGCACCCAGCGGGTTCTCGACCGGCTCGAGCCTGCTGCCGCAGAAGCGCAACCCGGACCTCTTCGAGCTGATGCGCGCCAAGTGCGGGCGGCTGATCGGCAACGCCGAGCGGCTCGCGGTGCTGCTGAAGGGCCTGCCGTCCGGGTACCAGAAGGATCTCCAGGAGGACAAGGAGGCGGTGTTCGACACCGGCGACACGCTGACCGCGCTGCTCGACGCGCTGCCCGCCGCGATCGCCGCCCTGCGCCCGGTCCCGGACCGCATGGCCGCGACCCTCACCGACGACTTGCTCGCGGTGGAGCTGGCCGACGCGCTGGTGGCCGACGGCGTGCCGTTCCGCGACGCGCACTCCGCCGTGGGCCGCCTGTGGGCCGCGGCCGAGGCGGCGGGGACGACGCCCGCCGCGCTCCCCGACGCCGACCGGCTCGCGATCTCGCCGCACTTCACGTCGGCGCGGCTCGCCTCGCTCTCGGTGGAATCGGCGCTCGCCCGCCGCGACCGCGAGCCGGGAGCGGGCCCCGCCTCGGTGGCGCGGCAGATCGCGCGCGCCGAGGGGCGGCTCGGGCTCGGGCCCGGGCTCGAGGAGGAGGCCCCGGTCAGCCGCGCCCCGGCGCGCCCGGCGGCGCCCGA
>CAZIVR010000109.1:0-11893 GCA_964542745.1 uncultured bacterium | reverse complement strand
GCATCATCTCCGAGCCCTCGCCGAGCCCGAGCGCGAGCGGCAGCATGCCGAACACCGTGGTCGTGGTGGTCATCAGGATCGGGCGCACGCGCGTGACGCCGGCCACCACCACCGCCCGCTCGAGCGGCAGGCCCTGCTCGCGGCGGGCGATCTCCACGTACTCGACCAGCAGGATGGCGTTGTTCACCACGATCCCGGCGAGCAGGATCACGCCGAGCAGCACCGGCGCGCTCATCGGCGTGCCGGTGAGGGCGAGCGCGAGCCCCACCCCGACCATCGCGAGCGGGATCGAGACCAGGATCGCGAGCGGGTCGGTGAGGCTCTCGTACTGGATCGCCATCACCACGAACACCAGGAAGATCGCGAGCAGGGTCACGATCGTGAGGTTGCGCTGGTTCTCGCGCGCGGCCTGCTCCTCGCCCCCGTACAGGATCGCGTAGCCCTCCGGGAGCGGCAGGTCGGCGAGCGCGGCGCGCACCGCGGCGGTGGCCTCTCCCACGCTCGCCACCTCGTCATCCACGTCGCCGGTCACGCGCAGCTGGCGGTTCTGGTTCACGCGCAGGATCGAGGTCGGCCCGGTCTCGAGGCGCACGTCGGCGATGTCGCGCAGGTGGATCGGCCGGTCGCGACCCGAGAACAGCACGATCGCGCCGAGGTCCTCGGGGCTCGCGAACGACTCGCGCGGCAGGCGCACGCGGATGTCGTACTCGTTGTTGGCGTCGGTGAACCGCGTCACCACGGTGCCGTCAATGGCGGTGCGCACGGTCTGGCCCACGGTCAGCGCGTCGAGCCCGAGGTCGGCGGCGCGCTGCCGGTCGATCACGATCGAGAGCTGCGGGCTGGCCTCCTCGGTGGACAGTTCCACCGACGACAGCCCGCGGATGCCGCGCATGCGGCGCTGGGCCTCGACCCCGAGCCGCTGCAGCTCGTGGAGCTGGTCGCCCTGGATGGCGACCGCCACGTCGGAGCCCGACGCGCTGGTGCGCAGCCCGCGGATGCGGGGCGGCCGCACGCTGATCTGGGCGCCCGGGATGCCCAGCTCGCCGACCTTCTTCTGCATCGCGGCCACCCAGCGCGAGGCCGGCATGTCGCGGCGCCGGCCGGCCGGGGCGAGCTGCACGCTGAGCGAGCCGAGCCCGCCGCGCGCCTGCGTCGAGCCGCCCCAGAACTGGCCGCCCGCGGTGGTGAACACGTGGCGCACGTGCGGCATGGTGGCCACCAGCTTCTCGAGCTCGAGGCACACCTCGTTGGTGCGCTCGGGCGAGGTGCCCGGGGGCATGCGCACCGCCACGGTGACGTTGCCGTCGTCCACCGAGGGCAGGAACTCGTAGCCGAGGTTGCCGATCAGCGCGAACACCGCGAACAGGCTGGCGAAGGAGGCGCCCAGCACCCACCCGCGCCGGCGCACCGCGCGCTCGGCCACGCCGCGATACCACTCGGTGAACCCGGCCAATCCCCGGTTGAACCGGACCAGCAGCGGGTGGCGCTCGAGGCCGCTGCCGCGCTGCACCTTCGCCATCTGCGCCGAGAGCATCGGCACCAGCGTGAGCGCGGTGACGAGCGACGCCACGATCGCGAACGAGATGGTGAGGATCAGCTCGCGGAAGATGAGCGCGGCGAGGCCGGTGATGAGCAGGAACGGCACGACCGCCGCGAGGTTGGTGAGCGTCGAGGCCACCACCGCCGACGACACCTCGTTCGAGCCCCGGTGCGCGGCCTCCTCGGGATCCTTCACCCCGAGCTGGCGGTGCCGGAAGATGTTCTCGAGCATGACGATCGAGTTGTCGATCAGCAGGCCCACGCCGAGTGCCAGCCCGCCCAGGCTCATGATGTTCAGGGTGAGCTTGCCGAGGCCCATCATCAGGAAGGTGGCGAGCACGGCGAGCGGGATCGAGAGCCCGATGATGAAGGTCTTGCGCAGGCTGCCGAGGAACATCAGCACCACCAGCATGGCGAGCAGCGCGCCCACCACCGCGGCGCTGGTCACGCCCGAGACGGCGTTGCGGATGAAGAACGACTGGTCCGCGATCACGCGGTAGGCGATGTCCGCGGGGATGAAGCGCGACGCCTTGAGCTCGTCGAGCCGCCGGCCCACCGCCTCCGCCACCGCCACCGTGTTGGCATCGGGCTGCTTGCGCACCGACACCTTCACCGCGGGCACGCCGTCGAGCCGCGACCACAGGCGCTGCTCGCGGTGCGTGTCCTCGATGGTCGCCACCTCCGACAGCGGGATGCGGGCGCGCGAGCCGGGCACGCTGAGCAGCACGCCGCGCAGGTCGTCCACGCTCGCGAACTTGCCGGCGGTCTTGCCCACGATCTCGAAGGTCGGCGACGTGATGTTGCCCACCGCCACGTTCTGGTTCTCGGCGCGGATGCGGGCGAGCACGTCCGAGACCGCGAGCCCGTAGGAGCGCAGCCGCTCCTGGTCGAGCGTCACGCGGATCTCCCGCACCAGCCCGCCCGAGATGTCCACCGACGCCACGCCGCTCACCGTGAGGAGCTGGGGCAGCAGCCGCAGGTCCACCCAGTTGCGGAGCCCGACCGGGTCGCGCGTGGGCGAGCTGATCCCCACCTCGTAGACCGGGATCTGCGATGGGTCGAACTTGAAGATGGTGGGCGACTCGGCCTCGATCGGGAGCCGCGAGCGGGCCCGGTCCAGGTTCTTGGAGGCGTCCTGCAGCGCGAAGTCGATGTTGGTGCCGTAGTCGAAGTGCAGGCTCACGTCGGCCTGCCCTTCCGAGATCTCGGTCTCGATCTCGACCACGTCCTCGGTCGGGGCGAGCGCGGTCTCGAGCACCTTGGCGACCTGCTCCTCCATCACCTCGGGCGCCACGCCCGGGTAGCTCAGGCGCGCGCGAATCTGCGGGTAGATGATCTGCGGCAGCAGGTCGAGCGAGAGCTGCCCGAGGAAGAACAGCCCCACCACCACGATCACCGAGGTGGCGGCGAGCACGCCGATCGGGCGGCGGATGGAGAGGCTCGCGAGCCCGCGCCGCTTGTCGTCGCTCATGGACCCCTTCCCTTCCTAGAGCCGGCCTTCGCTGATCCGGACCGCGGCCCCGGGGCGCAGGTTCGCGTGACCCGAGCTGACCACCTTCTCCCCGGCCGCGAGCCCGCGCGTCACCTCGATCCAGCCCGACGCCGTGAGGCCGGTCTCGACCGGCCGGCGCGCCAGCGTGTCGGCGCTCACCACGTACACGAACGCCCCGTCCTCGGAAACGCCCACCGCCGCCGCCGGCACCGCGATCGCGCCCTCGCGCCGCTCGAGCGCCAGCTCGACGCGGGCGAGGAACCCGGGCCGCGGGATCACGCCCGCCGGGGCGCGGCCCAGCGCCACTTCCACCGGCACCAGGCGGCTCGCCGCGTCGGCGCTCGGGAAGACGCGCCGGATGCGGCCCTCGAGCCGCGCCTCGGGGTAGGCGTCGAGCCGCACCGCCACCTCGCGGCCGGGCGCGAGCCGCACGACGTCCAGCTCGGACACCTGCACGCGCACCACCAGCTGCGAGTCGTCGGCGAGCACGAACATCTCCTCGTTGGCCGACACCGCCCCGCCGCGCTCGAGGCGCTTGGCGGTCACCATCCCGGCGATCGGCGCGGTGATCTTCGTGAACCCGAGCCGGGCGGCCCACAGCTCGGCGTCGGCGCGCGCCGCCTCAAAAGCCGCGCGCGCGGCGTCCAGCTCGGCCTGCGAGTTGAGCTGGCGCTCGCGGAGCTGCCGCGCGCGCTCGAAGCCGGCCTCGGCGCTCGCGAGCACGGCGCGCGCCCGGGCGTGCTGGGCCGAGAGTTCGCGGTCGTCGAGCTCGGCGAGCAGCGCGCCCGCCGCGACGCGGTCACCCTCCTCGGCGAGCACCCGCACCACGGTGCCCGCGGCCATGGCGTTCACCGAGACCGAGCGGATCGGCTCGACCGGGCCGGTCACGGTGACGGTGCGCGAGAGGTCGCGCGGTCCCACCTCGATCGCGGCCACCGGGATGGCCTGCCCGCCGCGCCGCGCCGGCCCGCGCTCGGCGCCGCTCCGCGAGCAGCCCGCGAGCGCGACGGCCAGCAGCGCCGGCCCCGCGAGCCGGACCAGGCCAGGGAAGCTCCACGTCATGCCGTTCCTCCGTGGCGCCGCTCGGCCGACCGGTCGCCCGCGATCCTCGGGAATAAAGGGTGCGGAGAAGATACTGCGCGCCGGAGTGCATGGAAGACAAGCGGAGGCGCCCGCTGGCCATGGGGCCGCCGTGGTGATAATCCTGCCGGCCGTCCGTCCCGGATGACACCCCCACGGCGGAGGAAACCGTTGAGCCGATCCATGGACGCCGTCCCCGACCCGCACCGAACCCGGTCCCCGCGTTCCCCGCGTGCGGCGGGCGCCGCAGCCGCCCTCGCCCTGCTCCTCGCCCTCGCGCCGATCTCGAGCGCCCTCGCCGCCGACCGCGCCCCGGCCGGCGCCTCCGCCCCCTCGCTCGCCGAGCGTCACCGCGCGGCGGCCGAGCGACTGATCGGCGCGGCGCTTTCGAGCGACCGCGCCTACCGGCGCCTCTCCGAGCTGTGCGACGGCGTGGGCCACCGCCTGTCGGGCTCCGAGGGGCTCGAGCGCGCGGTGCGGTGGGCCGAGCACGCCATGCGCGAGGACGGGCTCGAGCGCGTGCGGCTCCAGCCGGTCCGCGTGCCGCACTGGGTGCGGGGCGAGGAGCGCGCCGAGATGGTGATGCCGCGCCGCGCCACGCTTTCCATGCTCGGGCTCGGCCGCAGCATCGGCACGCCCCCGGGCGGGATCACCGCCGACGTGGTCGCGGTGTCGAGCTTCGACGAGCTGCAGGCGCTGCCCGACTCGGCGGTGCGCGGCCGGATGGTGCTGTTCGACGTCCCGTTCACGACGTATCGCGAGACCGTGAACTACCGGTCGCGCGGCGCGCAGCGGGCGGGCGAGCGGGGCGCGGTGGCGGCGCTGGTGCGCTCGGTGGGGCCGGTGAGCCTGCGCACGCCGCACACCGGCGCGATGAGCGCGTACCCGGACACGATCCCGAAGATCCCGGCGGCCGCGCTCAGCCTCGAGGACGCGACCATGATCCGCCGCCTGCTCGGCCGCGGCGAGCGCGTGCGGGTGCGGCTCGAGATGGGCGCGCGCACGCTGCCCGACGCGATCTCCCACAACGTGATCGGGGAAATCCGCGGCCGCGAGCGGCCGGACGAGATCGTGGTGGTGGGCGGCCACCTCGACTCGTGGGACGTGGGCCAGGGCGCGCACGACGACGGCGGCGGGTGCGTGATCAGCATGGAGGCGCTGCGGCTCATCAAGTCGCTCGGCCTCCGGCCGCGCCGCACCATCCGTTGCGTGCTGTGGACCAACGAAGAGAACGGCGCGAAGGGTGGCGCCGCCTACGCCGATTCGCTCGGCGCGCCGCACGAGCGGCACGTGGCGGCGATCGAGTCGGACGGGGGCGTGGAGCGGCCGGTCGGCTTCGACGTGGGCGCCTACCGGCTCGGCACCGACTCGACCGACGTGGCGCGCGCCGCACGGGCGCTCGCGCGCCTGGGCCCGATCGCCCCGCTGCTCGCGGGGCTCGGCGCCGACCGGATCGCCGGCGGGGGCGGCGGCGTGGACATCACGCCGCTCATGAAACGGGGCGTCCCGGGCATCGGCCACCGCACCACGGGCGAGCACTACTTCGACTGGCACCACACCGAGTCCGACATGCTCGACAAGGTGGACCCGGTGGAACTCCGCAAGAACGTCGCGGCCATGGCGGTGCTGGTCTACGTGCTGGCCGAGATGGAGGGGACGCTGCTGGACTAGCCGCGCGCCCGGAATTCCCCGTGGACGGGGCCCGGCGCGTGCGTCATCCTGTTCGGGCCCTGGCGACGCCCCACCCCGGTTCGGGAGGTCCCGATGGCTCGCCGACTCCTGCGTCTCGCCCTGCTCGCCGCGGCGCTCGCCGCCCCCGCTCCCGCGCGCGCGAGCAATTGCGCCGGGACCTCCACCGGCCTCGTGCCGCTCACCGATCTCGGGACCGGGACCTATTTCGGCTTCCCCGGCGGCCTGTACGGCACGGGCTCCAACGTGCGGCCGCCGGCGCACGACGCGGCGGGGGTTTCGATCGCCGCCGGCATCGTGCCGCTCGACACGCTCGGCAACCCGGATCCCGCGAACGGACGGATCGTTCTCTACTCGATCGGCATGAGCAACACGACGCAGGAGTTCAGCGCCTTCGTGCCGCTCGCGCTGTCCGATCCCGACCGGCACCCGAAGCTGCGCGTGATCGACTGCGCCAAGGGCGGGCAGTCGTCGAACCTCATCATGAATCCCTCCTACTGGTTCTGGGACACGGTGGCGACCCGGTTGCGGGGCGCCGGCTCGTCGCCCGCGCAGGCGCAGGTGGTGTGGCTCAAGGAGGCGTTCCCGGGGCCGTCCGGTCCGTTCCCGAACGCGACGAACACGCTCCGGGACCAGCTCGGCAGCATCGTGCGCGTGATCAAGCAGAAGCTTCCCAACACGAAGCTCTGCTACCTCTCGAGCCGCATCTACGCGGGCTACGCGTCCTCGACCCTCAACCCCGAGCCCTACGCCTACCAGTCGGGGTTCGCGGTGAAGTGGCTGATTGACGCGCAGGTGGCGGGCGAGGACAGCCTCAACTTCGATCCCGGCGCGGGGCCGGTCGAGGCGCCGTGGCTCGCGTGGGGGCCGTACCTGTGGGCCGACGGGCTCAACCCGCGCGGCGACGGGCTGACCTGGGCCTGCGCCGACTTCTCGAGCGACGGCACGCACCCGTCGAACAGCGGGCGCCTGGTGGTCGCGAACGCGCTGCTCGACTTCTTCAAGAGCGACGCCACCGCGGAACCCTGGTTCCTGGACCCGCAGGTGGTCTCGGCGCCGCCGCCCCCGCCGCACGCGGCGCCGCGCCTCACGGTCTCGCCCAACCCGTCGCCGGACGGCGTGGCGATCGCGTTCGCCGCGCGGGCGGACGTCCCCTGGCGGCTCGAGGTGCTCGACCTCGCCGGCCGCCGCGTCCGCGACCTCGGCGCGGGCCTCGGAGCGGGGAACACGGTCACGCTCCGCTGGGACGGCCGCGACGACGCGGGCCGCGGCGCGCGCGCGGGCGTCTACTGGGTGCGGCTGGTGGAGCCGGACGGCGCCCGCGGCGCGCGGGCGGTGCTGCTGCGCGATCGCTGAGCGGCGGCACCCGGCGCCCCGACCCGAAAGAACGCGGGCGGCGCGGTTCCCTCCGCGCCGCCCGTTCCTCGCCCCTCCATGGCGCGGGCGGCTCGCGCCGCCCGCCGGTCCTCCGCTACTTCTCCTTCACCGAGTCGGCCGGCGCGGGCTCGCCCGGGACCGCCGGAGCCTCCGCCTGCGCCGTGCTCGCGACCTGCAGGAACACCCACACGCGGCGCCAGCGGCCGAGATCGTTCTTCGCCGTCACCGAGAAGCCGAGCCGCTCGGACTTCGGGCGCAGCGGCACGCGGTAGTCCACGCGCCACACGCCCGCCGCACGATCCAGCACGAACGGCTGCCGGTCGTGGAGGCCGTCCCACAGCGACATCTCGGTCACGTCCGGCGTGCCGTAGACGGTGAAGGCGACCGCCTCGCCCGGGGCCACCACCTTCTCCATCTCGCCGATCGCGATCTCGGGCGGCAGGCCCTCGCCCGAGCCGGCCGCGGGCGCGTCGCCGGAGCCCTGCGGAAGCGCGGCGGCGCCGAGCCCCGCGGGCATGGCGGAGGTTGCGCCCCCCGCGGCGACCGCGGGCACCGCCTGGGATTCGAACGACGACGACGTGCCCGGGTCCGAGGACGCGACCCGCTTCTCGCCCTTCGCGCCGCAGCTCGAGAGCAGCAGCGCCGCGGCGATCACCGCGAGCGCCACGCAGCCCGCGAGGTAGAAACCGATCATGCGTTCGTGCCGGAGGCCGGAGCCGAGCCTCGCTCCATCGCCCGCGCCCGGCGTGCCGCCGCCCTCGATCTTCCGGTTGCCGTGATTCGCGTTCATGTGACCTTCTCCTTCGCCGGCTCGTGGAGTTCGGCCGCGTCCGGGTGCCGGCCCGGATCGCGCCGCCCCCGGCCGCTCGCGGCCGCGGGACTCGCTCGGGCGGCGTCCGCCACCCTCGGGGCGGCTCCTATCCAAGCTCCGTACCTGCCATGCATCTTGTTGAACGCCAACAGGTCCTGAAATGCGACTCGTCCGGGATCGGCCGTTACCGTGTCCGTCTTGACACACCGGATCGCTCCCGGCCGCATGCTGCTCGCGTGAACTCGAGGCGGGGTGCGCGGTTGGGAGTCGTGTGCGCGGGGACACGGCGCGGGTGAAAACGGACACGGCGGGACTTCGCGCCGCGGCCTGCGCGCTGGCGATGCTCGCGATCGCCTCGTGCGCGGCCCGCGGCGTTTCGCTCGCGCCGCTTCCCGGCACGGCCGGGGAGACTCCGCTCGCGGCGCGCGTCGTCGCGGTCGAGCGCGACCGCGCCTACGTGCTGGCGCCGGACTCCGCCGCGATCGCGCCAGGGCTCCTGCTCCGCTTCCACGACCGGGGCGGCGTGGTCGCGAGCGGCGTCGTCGAGCGCGTGCTGGACGGAGCGCTCGGTTCGGTGCGCCTCATCGCGGGCTCGCTCGCGGGCGTGAAGCGGCCCGAGCGTCTCGCGATCGGCGCGCGGCGGCCGCCGCTCCCCTCGCCCGCGCTGCTGCGCGTCGGCGTGCCGCTCGGGGCGCGCGAAAACCTGCTGCTGCGATGCGCCGGGGACACGCCGCCCGCGATCGAGGTCGAGGGCTACCGGTTCGAGGCGCTCGCGGCGGACGCGCAGCGCGGCGTGCGCCTCGCGGCGGCGGCCGCTGCGGCGCCGTGGCCCGACACGCTGCTGGTGCGCTTCTTCCGCGACGCGGCCGACGAGGAGATCGCCTTCGACCGCGGGGAACTCGACGTGGCGGTGTTCTGGCCCGGCGAACCCGCGATCCGCGCGCGGCCGCCGGAGCGGGGCGGCGCGCCGCTGCTCGGGCTCCGTTCCCGCGGCGTGCTCGTCGCCGCGGTCGGGCCGGCCGCCGCGCCCGCGCCCGGGGACGCGCTCCGCGACTCGCGGCTCGTCGCGATGAACGCCGGGCTGTTCGGCGGTGCGCTCGCCCCGTGGCCCGGGGTTCCGCGCTCCGGCGACGCCGAGCCCCGCGCGCCGGCCGCGCCACCCGACTCCGCCCGCGGGAATGCGCGCCCGGCCGCGCTCGACCGCCCGTTCGCGGTGGATCCGGCGCTCCCCGGGGGCCGCACCGTCGAGCACTTCCTGAACGGCGGCGCGTCGCTCCACCTGCGCGACAAGCTCGGGCCGGTGCGGCTCGCCCTGCGCGACGCGCCGCTCGCGGCCGCCGACTCGCTCGAGGCGGCGTGGCGGGCGCAGGGCGTCACGCCGCTCTTCGCGCTGCGCTGCCCGGTGCTGGCCGCGGCGCCCGTGCGGGAGCTGGTGCGCGCGCTCGGGCCCGAGGCGTTCGCGCGCCTCGCCCCCTGCGCTGCCGCGGAGCCGCCCCGGTGAACTCGCTCCGCGCCCGGCTCACGCTCGGTTTCGCGCTGGTGGCGATCGTGCCGCTCGCGGCGTCCATGCTGCTGCTCGCGCGGCAGGTGCGGGAGACGGTGGGCCGCGACGCCGAGGCCCGGCTCGACGCCTCCCTCGCCTCGGTGAGGGCCGAACTCTCCGGGCAGGGGACGCGGCTCTCGTCGCGCCTCGAGCAGCTCGCCGCCGATCCCGAACTCCGCCGCCTGCTGCTCGTGGAGGACGAAACGGGCGCCGCGCTCGGCGACCACCTCGCGGCCCGGCTCGGCCTGCTCGACCTCGACTACCTGTGGGTGACGGACGCCGCGGGAGCGGTCATGGCCGACGCGGCGCGCTCCGCGGCCGGCGCGCGACGCGGGCGCGCCCCGCTGCCGGCCGGCGCGGTGGCGGGCCCGCCGCGCCGCGCCGCCGCCATCGCGCCGCTCGTGGACGGCGCCGGCCTCGCGCTCGACGCCGCGGCGCCGGTCCGCTACCGCGACGAGGTGGTGGGCTGGGTGCGCGGCGGCACGGTGCTCGACTCCGCGTGGGTCGGGGCGCTGGCCCGGCGCGACGGTCTGGCGCTGGTGCTCGCCGACGCGGCGGGCCGCGTGGTGGCGTCGTCGCGGCCGGGCGCGACCGCCGGCCCGCGCGCCCTGCTCTCGCGCCGCGCGACCCTCGCGCTCGGGCCTCCGCCGCACGCCACGCTCGAGGCGTTCGCCTCCACGGCCGCGGCCGACGAGACGATCTCGACGCTGCGCGCGACCGCGCTGCTGCTCGGCCTGCTCGCGATCGCGGTCGCCGCCCTGCTCGGGGCGTGGTGGTCGCACCAGGTGTCGCGCCCGGTCGAGGCGCTCGCGGCGTTCTCGGCGCGCGTGGCCCGCGGCGAGGCGGCCGAGCCGGTGCGCCCCGGCAACGTGCGCGAGCTGGACGCGCTGGTGGCCTCGCTCGAGCGCATGCGCACCGACCTCGCCGCCACCCGCGAGCGGCTCGCCACCGGCGAGCGGCAGGCGGCCTACGGCGAGATGGCGCGCATGGTCGCGCACGAGATCAAGAACCCGCTCACTCCGATCGCGATCTCGGTGGCGGACCTCAAGCGCTCGTTCGACCAGGGCCGCCCCGAGTTTCCCGAGATCCTGGACCAGGCGGTGCGCGCGATCGGCGAGGAGCTGGAGTCGCTCAAGCGCCTGATCCACGAGTTCTCCGAGTTCGGCCGCTTCCCGCCGGCGCGGCCCGAGCCGATGGATCCGCGCGGCCTGCTCGAGGACCTCGCGTCGCTCTACGGGCACGAGGTGGCGGCCGGCCGGCTCACGGTCGAGTTTCCGGCGGCGTCCCCGGACCGCGCCGCCGCGGGCGACGGCTTCCGCGCCGACCGCGAGCAGTTGCGGCGGGCGCTCGTGAACCTCGTGCAGAACGCGCTCGAGGCGGCCGGGCCCGCGGGCCGCGCCCGGGTCGCGGCGCGCGAGGACGCGGCCGGCGTCACGTTCGAGGTGGCCGACGACGGCCCCGGGCTCGACGACGCCCAGCGCGAGCGGCTCTTCACGCCCGGCTTCACCACCAAGGCGCGCGGCAGCGGCCTCGGCCTCACGCTCGTCGAGCGCATCGTGGCCGAGCACGGCGGGAGGATCGCCGTGGAGTCCGCCCCCGGCCGCGGCACCACCTTCCGCCTGAGTCTTCCCCGCCACCCCGGAGCCTGACCGTGCCCTCGATCCTGGTCGTGGACGACGAAGCCAACATCCGCTCGAGCCTGAAGGGCGCCCTCGGCCGCGAGGGCTACGCGGTGGACGAGGCGGCGAGCGTGGCCGCCGCGCGGCCGATGCTGCGCGAGGCCTACGACGTCGTGCTGCTCGACGTGTGGTTCCCGAACGAGAGCGGGCTCGACCTGCTGGAGGAGATCCGCGCCGCCGCTCCCGACACGGCGGTGGTCATGATGTCGGGGCACGCCACGCTCGAGACCGCGGTGCGCGCCACCCGGCTCGGGGCCTACGATTTCCTCGAGAAGCCGATCGCGCTCGAGCGCCTGCTGGTGCTGCTGCGGAACGCCCTCGCCGCGCGCAGCCTCGAGGACGAGAACCGCCGCCTGCGCGCGCCGTGGGCGGTGCCGCTGGTCGGCGACTCGCCCGCGATCCGCGCAATACTCGAGCAGGTCGCGAAGGCGGGCCCGAGCCCGGCGCGCGTCCTGATCCGCGGCGAGCACGGCACCGGCAAGGAACTGGTGGCGCGCGCGCTCCACGAGGCGAGCCCGCGGCGGGGCATGCCCTTCGTGGCGGTCAACTGCGCGGCGATCCCCGAGGATCTGTTCGAGTCGGAGCTGTTCGGCCACGAGCGCGGGGCGTTCACCGGCGCGGCCCAGGCCCGCCGCGGCCGCTTCGAGGAGGCGCACGGCGGCACGCTCCTGCTCGACGAGGTC
>CAZIVR010000108.1:0-12060 GCA_964542745.1 uncultured bacterium | reverse complement strand
CTCGCGCGGCCGGCTCACGCACTTCACGGTGGTGAGCCCGTGGGGCGTGCCCAAGGCGCCGGTGGATCACCTAAGGCCGTGGACCACGCAGGCGACGGATCTGCCCAACACCCTGCTCTTCGTCGTCCTCCCCTTCGCGCTCTCGATCTACTTCGCCATGCGGAATCTGCAGCTGGGCCGGGGCGACTGGCGCGGCGCCACGCGAATCGCGGTGTTCGTGTTCCTGGCGAACATCGGCGAGGGGGTCTTCGCCACACGGCTGTCCGAAGTGGGGGTCGTGGGCGTGCTGGGCGACCTGTTCAGCGGCCGCGCGATGGGGCATTCGTACATCCATGCGATGCAGATGTGGTTCTCCTATGTCGCGCTCGAGCCGTACGTGCGGCGGCTGTGGCCGCGGGTGCTGGTCTCGTGGACCCGCCTGATCAGCGGTCGCGTGCGCGATCCGCTCGTCGGCCGCGACCTGCTGGTGGGCGTGGCCCTCGGGGCGGCTCTGAACGCGCTCGTGCTCGCCATCATGGCGCTGGCGCCGCGCCTGGGCGTGGGACAGCTGCCCGCGCTCGCGAGTAGCGGCATGTTCGAGGCCATCGGCAACGCTGGCTACACGATGGTGAACATCTGCTACGCGGCCTCGGTGTGCGTGCTCGAAGTGCTGAGGTGGCTCTTCACGCTGCTGCTCATCCGGCTGGTGGTGCGCCGCACCGACGCTGCCCTCGTGATCGCCGCGATGCTGTGGGTGTTCTCCAACGCCAGCGGGTCGGCACCTCTCATCGGCTGGAAGCTGGCGATCCTCGCCGGGCTGCTGACCGCCACGGGACTCCTGCTCGTGGTGCGCCTCGGGCTGCTCACCACGGTGGCGATCGCGTTCACGGCGCTCGTGCTCAACGGCACCGCCTCGACGCTCGCGTTCGACTCGTGGTACGCGGGGCTCGCGCTGCTGCCCATGGGGCTGCTGCTCGTCATCGCGGGTTACGGCGCGGCCACGGCGCTGGCCGGCAAGTCCATCCTGGGCGACCTGCTCGAGGACGGCCCCGCGCGCTGATCGAGGCGCCGCAGGCGTCCGTCGTGTGGCTCAGGCCGCAGGAAATCGAAGCGGGCCAGCGTTACCCCGATGCCGTGCGGAGTCGCTCGATGAGGTCCCGCATCAGCGGCTCGGCACGCAGCTTTCGAAACGGCGGAATCCCCGGCAACACCAGCAGGCTCGCGCGTTCGGCGAAGGCGGCCGCGAGCAGCTCCCGCGCCGCTTCGGGCCCCTCGAGCTCGCTCACGGCGAAGCAGGAGAGCAGCGGCGAGACGTACTCCGTCTCGGCCCTGAGAGCGAGCTCGGCCAGCAGTGCGCGCGCGTGGTCGCGCCTGCCGGAAGCGGCCGTGGCCCACGCCAGCCAGGCAACGCACCAGGGAGCGCGGGCTGATTGCTCAACCGCCTTTTCGAGCCACTCGATCGCTTCGTCCCAGGCCTCGGCCGCCGCCAGGGCCCAGCCCCTCATGTACGTGGCCAGCAGGGACTCGGGACCGATCTCGGTGGCCAGTCGTTCGAGCACGAGTGCCTCTTCCACCTGACCGCCCGCGAGCAGCGTGAATCCCGCCATCGCGTTGGCGAAGGGCGACTGCGGATCCGACTGCGCGATGCGGCGGGCCTCCTCGATGGCCTCCACCGTCCGTCCGGCGTCCAGCAGCGCCCACGTACGCCATGCGCGCACGCGAACCGACCCGGGATCGAGCTCGAGCGAACGATCGAACGCCGCGAGCGCCCCGCGCACGTCCCAGTCGTGGACCAGCCTCCTGTAGCCGTCGACCCCGAGCCACGCCGCGGATTCGCCCCCGAGCTCGCGCGCCCGCGCCATCTCCTCCATCACCCTCGCGCGGCCGACCGAGGGTGGGATCATGCCGTAAATGACCAGGGCGATCAGTGTCTCCGCGGCCGCGATACGCGCCTCGACATAGGCGGGATCCCGGGCCACCGCCCGCTCGAAGCACTCGAGCGCGCTCCTCAGGTCGTATTTCGTGTACCGGTGGTGACGCCCCTTGAGGAACAGGTGGTACGCCTCCACGTCCTTGCCGTGCTGCCCCTCGGGGGCGGCGATCGCGGGCTTGCCGAGTCGCAATTGCAGCGCTTCCACGACCCGTCCGGCGATCTCGTCCTGGATGGCGAACACGTCCTCCATCTGGCAATCGAAGCGCTCCGACCACAGTTGGCGAGCATCCGCGGCGTCCACGAGCTGGGCGGTGACCCGCAGTCGCGATCCCGCCGTTCGCACACTGCCTTCGAGCAGGGTTCGCACGCCGAGCGTCGCGCCGATGCGGGCGAGGTCGCGCGCCGGGTCCTTGAAGCGGAACGCCGACGTGCGGCTGGCGACCCGCAGCTCGGGGAGTCGGGCCAGGGCATTGAGAATCTCCTCGGCGATCCCCTCGCAGAACCACTCATGATCCCGGGCGGGACTCATGTCCGTGAACGGCAGCACCGCGATCGAGTCCCGGCCCGTCTGCCCGTCGGCCTTCCTCCCACCGGACCTGGACGAAGCGGCCGCGGTGCCGGCTCCGCCGAGCGCGGCCAGTTGCTCGCGCAACTCGTGCGCGTCCGCAGGGCGCCGCGGCGGGTCCTTGGCGAGGCAGCGCTCGACGATCGAGACCAGGCCCTCGGGAAGGTCGCCGCGCCACTGCGGCAACGGGCGGGGCGTGTCGCGCAGGATCGAGGATGCGAGTTCGGCCTGCGAAGGTCCGTCGAACGGACGGTGGCCGCAGCACATCTCGTACAGCATCACCCCCACCGAAAACAGGTCGGTGCGATGGTCGACCCGGCCACCCGAGACCTGCTCGGGAGACATGTAGGGCATCGTGCCGAGCAACGTCCCCGGGCTGGTGGCGGCGACCGTGGACATCTCCGACATCCGCAGGCCGGACTGGGCCGGGTGCGTCAGGAGCGCGAGGCCAAAGTCGAGGATCTTGATCCGTCCCTGCTCCGTCATCATGACGTTCGCGGGCTTGAGATCGCGATGCACGACACCCTTATCGTGGGCGGCCGCCAGTGCCTCGGCGAGCGAGGTGGCGATCTCCACGACGCGAGCGGGAGCCATCCCACCCGCCGGGATCAGCCGATCCAGCGTCTCGCCCTCGACCAGCTGCATGGTCAGGAACGGAATGCCGTCGGCCTCCTCGACCGAGAAGACGGCGACCACGCCGGGATGGTCGAGCGCCGCGAGTGCGCGGGCCTCGCGGCGAAAGCGGTCGAGCGCCTCGGGGTCGGCGGCGAGTTCGCGCGACAACGTCTTGATGGCCACGTCGCGCCCGAGGCGTGTGTCGCGCGCGCGGTACACCTCGCCCATTCCGCCCGCACCAAGCGGGGCGAGAATCTTGTAGGGGCCGACCTGCATGCCGGGGGCCAGTAGCATCGCCGGAATCTACCGCATCCGTCACGGTCGCGGCCTGACGCGGAATTCGCCCGGATCCCATTCGCCTGGTGCACCGGCCAAGCGGACGTGGCACTCTGCGCATCCTGCGCCTTGCTCCCTGTTGAAGGGACCTTCGAACCGAGGAACCCATGCACGACTCGAATCCGGAGGCGACGCCCGCGCCGCCGAGGTGGAAGCCGCTCGATGAACGCCAGCGCCGGGTGCTGGGGGTCCTGGTCGAGAAGGCCAAGACCACGCCGGCCGGCTACCCGATGCCCGTGAACGCGATCGTGGCCGGCTGCAACCAGAAGAGCCATCGGGATCCGGTGATGGACCTGGACGACTTCGCAGTAGAGAAGACGCTGGATGAGCTTCGCGCGCTGGGCGCCGTGAGCGAGCTGGTCCGGCCGGGGCGGGTGAGGAAGTTCGAGCACCAGGCCCACGAGTGGCTCGGGGTGAACGAGCTCGAGCTCGCGGTCCTGACCGAGTTGCTGCTGCGGGGGCCCCAGACGTTGGGCGACCTGCGTGTGCGAGCTTCGCGGATGGAGCCGATCGGCGACCTGGCGTCGCTCCGCCCGATCGTGGCGGGGCTGTTGGAGCGCGGCCTGATGATCGCGCTCACGCCGCCCGGGCGCGGCCAGGTCGTGACCCACAGCCTCTACCCACCAGGGGAACTGGCGGACCTTCGAACGGTGCTCCCCGGATCGCGCGCGGCGCCGGCCTCCGCGGCGGAACGCGACCCCTCTCCCCCCGGGGCTGTCCACGTGCGCTGGGACGATCTGCCGCGCGAGCCGCTGGCGCCCTCGCTGGAGCGGCGATTCGTGTCCGGCCGGCACATGACCCTGGCGCAGTTCTTCCTGGCGCGCGGGGCCGTCGTTCCGGCTCACGAGCACGAGAACGAGCAGTTCGCCAATGTGCTGGAGGGATGCCTGCGGTTCCGCCTGGGGCCCGAGGGCGCGGAGGTCGTGGAGGTCCGCAGTGGCGAGGTGCTGATGCTTCCGCCGTGGCTTCGGCATTCGGTCGAAGCGCTCGAGGATTCGGTGATCGCCGACGTGTTCAGCCCGGTGCGGAATGACTGGCTCGGAACTCGCAGCGACGACGTGCGGCCCCAGAAACGATGAACCTGAAGCACACCGACGCCCCGGCGGCCCCTACGCCCCCTTCGCCTCCTCCTTCCGCCGGCGGCTCAGGAGGCCGGCCGAGACCAGCGAGAACACCAGCGCCACCGGGAGCGGCTCCATGAACGTGAGCGCGGAGTTGAACACCGGATTCCGGTACATTTCCGCGAACTTCCGCATCTCCGCCTGCTTGGCTTCGAGCTCCGCCTCGCTCAGGCCCCGGCGGCGCAGCTTCTCGAGCTCCCCCGCCTGGTACTTCTCGATGTAGTCGCTCTTGCCGCCGAAGTAGATCGCCTCCCACGTGGCGACGTAGCAGGTCGAGGCGACGAGCGCGATGAGTGCGCCCACGCCCAGCGCCTTCCGGAACCCGATGCGCCCCCCGGCCACGTGGTCGCGGTACGAGCGCACGCCGAAATAGACGAGCAGGAACGCCAGCACCATCGTGGTGTAGCCGAGGATCAGCGCGCGGTCGCCGCCGATGGCCTCGTGGAACGGCAGGGTGATGAGCATCATCCCGGAGAGGATGGCGCCAGCGATCAGACCGTAGGTGAGGACGACCTTCTTCATGTCGGGGCTCCTGGGGATTCGGGGGGACGGCGCGAAGCGGAACGCGCGCATCCTGCGCGCCGGCGGCCCCATCGCGCGTCACCCGAACGGGTGATTTTCACCCCGAGGGGGCCGAAATCCTCCGTTCAGGGGATGAGTCGGGCCTCCCTCGCGAGCTGGATCGCCTGGGTGCGACGCCGGGCCGAGAGCTTGGCGAACAGGCGGGCCGCGTGGGTCTTGACCGTGTTCTCGCTCACGAACAGCCGCTCGGCGATCTCCCGGTTGCTCAGGCCCGTCGCCATGGCCTCGAGGATGTCGAGTTCCCGCGGGGTGATGCCGAGCCCCTCGAGCCGGGACTGGTCCCGGACGAACGGCTCGCCCCGCTCCACGGGGACCTCGACCCTCACCGGCACCTCGCGCGTGACGACGCGCTCGCGGGTCAGCTTCTGGCCCAGCCAGATGCCGACCACGGCGAACACCAGCGCGACGATGCCGCCGTAAATCTCGAGCGAGTGCTCGAGCACGAGGTAGCGATACTCGACGAGCTTGAGCAGCGCGATCAGCACGCCTCCGAGGAGGCCGTAGAGGAGAACGGTCTTCTTCACGCGATGCGCTCGATCCCCTTGCCTACTCTCTGTGTCGCCACGGGTTACGGGGGCCTCGCGGGGGAAGCCGCGCGCTCGCGGGAGGGGGGCCCGGCGCGCTCCCTAGCGCGTCACGACCAGCCTTCCGCGGCCGAGCTCCTCCCCATCCAGCGCGACCCTCACGAGGTACACGCCCGGGGTCCCCTGCCAGTCGCTCCCACGCCTGAGCCGCACCGCGTTCGCCCCGGACCCGAGGGCCTCGAAGTTGCGGCGCATCACCGCTCGGCCCGCCACGTCGCGAACCTCGACCTCCACGCGCCCGGCGCGTGGGACGGCGAAGTGAACCGTGACGTCGTTCGTGGACGGCGAGGGAACGACGCGCAGCGCGTCACGATCGCGGCGGGAGTCCCCCACTCCGGTCTCGGAGTTCCACGCGCCGTAGAGCTGAACCACCGGGCTCGGGTCGCCCGGAAGGTCGTTGTTCACCGAGAGCGTGAGGTGGTCCACCTTCGGGCCGACGCTGCCGGGCTGGAAGATGACCGGAATGTCGGTGAGCCCGCCCGCGGGGATGGGGAAGTCCATCGCCCCGAGCTGGAACTCCGAGCCCTCGTCGAACTGGGCGGAGAAGTTCGACGCCTGGATCGCCTCGTTGCCCTGGTTCTCGGCCGCGATGTGAAGGGTCTCGGGCGTGGCCGAGGTCCAGGACTGGTCCGAGAACGAGATGAACGTGTCGGCCACCACCAGCCGCGATGCGGTGCCGATCCCCATGGCGCCGAGAAAATCCCCGATGCCGTTGTCGTCGAAGAGTTCGAGCACGCATACGTCCACGCCGCGGCCGTTCGGCGTGTAGGTCATGGTGACCACCAGCGTGTCTCCGTCGGCCAGCGTCACGGGCAGGACCGCCGAGGCCTCGAATTCGGCGCACGGAACCCGGGAGGACAGGGCCGAAATCGTCGTGGGCGTGCCGTGATTGACGATCCGGGCGATGCGAACGGCGGGCTGGCCCACCGGCACGTGGCCGAACTCGAGCAACCCGGGATCGAGCGAGAGATTCCCGGCGAACGCGACGGAGGCCGGCAGCAGCAGCAGGATGGTCAGCGCAAACGGGTTCGGCCGCAACGTAAGGGCTCCGGGCGGGACGTTGGGGGCTGCGGTTCGACGGGCGCGGTCAACCCGAACGCGCCGAAGAATACCCGACCCGGGGTGCGGAGCGACAGCGAACCGGGGCCCGCGAGACGGGAAGCGGGCGGCGCGAGTCTCGCGGGCCTCGCGCGGCGCGTTCGCGAGTCCGCCGGAACGGACCCCGCGCATCGTCGAGGGCTACCGCTTCCGCCGTGGCGGCACGATTCCGGGCATCCGCTCGGCGATGGTCAGGCTCGAGAGCCAGTCCACCACCGAGACCACCACGCGCCTTCCGTCCCGGGAGAAGTGGAAGGTTTCGATGGTCTCGGAACTGCCCGGAAACAGCGTGTCCACGCGGGCCGGGGCGCCGCGCCACGCCTCGACCGGGCGGCGCAGCAGCACCGGCTGCCCGTCCGTGCGGGTGCCGATGTAGTGGACCGAGGCGCCGTCGGGACTGAAGCGGGAGCGCCCCATCTGGATGGGCCCGGGACTCACCTGGACGCGCACGGGATTCGGCAGGAGCCGGCGCCGCTCGAGGTCGAAGACGTCGAGCCGGGAATCGGCCGAGCCCACGCTGGTGAGCACCGAGACGAGGCGTCCATCCGGCGAGAGGTCGGGGATCAGCGTGCCCGCCGCGAGCACCCGCTCGCCCGCTTCGCCGGACGCGGGCACCCGCCACAGTCCCGACTTGGCCGGATGCGCGGAGCTGTAGACGACCCAGTCCTGGCTCGGAGCGATCGAAGGGTTTTCCGCGTCGAGGCTGTCGCGCGAGATCTGCCGGGGAGCGCTTCCGTCGCGGCGGGCGATCCAGATCTCGAGCGCGCCGCTGCGCCCGGAACACCACACGATGCCCTCGCCATCGGGCGTGTAGGCCGGATCCCAGTCGTCGGCGGGATCGTCGGTGATGCGGTGCATCGCGCCGGTCTCGACGGACACCTCCCACAGGTCGAGCGAGCTGCCGCGGTTGGTGGAGAACAGCACCGACTTCCCGTCGGGCGAATACACGGGCTGCCGGTCCCGGGCCATTCCGCTGGTGAGCACCCGCGCTTCGCTCAGGGTGCGGGCCCCGATCGCCGCTTCCTTCAGGTTCTGGCGCACGAAGGCCGACGACATCACGAGCCCGCCGTCGGGGAGCAGGTCCACGAACAGCGGGAAGTTTTCGAGCCAGCCGATCGGCCGGTACCGGCCGCTGCCGAGATCCAGCCGAAGCAGCTGCGCGGGAGCTCCGCGCTGGACGGCGGTGACGCCCTGTCCCTCGGCCACGATCAACCCCCGGCCCGTGCCGTCCCACGCGGTGCTCGACAGGGTGGACTGCCGCGGAGGCGGATAGGCGCGAGCCTTACCGCTCGCGACCTCGACCACCTCGATGCGGTTCGGCGAGTTCTGGTTCCCTCCGATGCTGATCGAGATCCTCCCGCCGTCGGGCGACCAGCGCGGCGTGCCGATGACCGAGGCGGCCAGCGAGTAGATCTCGCGGGCCCCGGTGCCGTCCGCGTTCGACACCATGAGCCGCGCCCGCACCCCGCTGCTCTCGGCGACGCCGGTGACGAACGCGAGCCGCTTTCCGTCGGGCGAGGGATCGGCGTCGAAAGCGTCGTCGAGCAGCGGACGCTCGGTCCCTCCGATCGCCGGGATGCGCCACAGGGACTGGCGCCCGTCGCGCGTGCGCGTGAAGACGATGGTGCCCCCGTCGGGCGTGAAGCGCGGGAGCTGGTCGAGGCCGTGGGTGAGCTTGACTTCGCTGCGGGTCACGAGGTCCATGAGCCAGAGTCCCTGGCCCTCGCCGCGGACCGAGCGGAAGGCCACGAGCCTTCCGTCGGGCGAGACGGCGGGCTCCCCGTCCCGGGTGCCCTGCGATAGGGTCGAGACCCGGATCGCGCCCGTGGGTGCCGCGGGCGCGCTGAGCCGCCCCGCCGCGAAGCCCGCGATCCCGAGCGCGGCGGCCGCGGCGAGCGCCACCCACGGGGCCACGCGCCGCCCGGCGCCGCGCCCGGACCGGGCCCCGGCCTCCGCCGCGGGATGCGTGCCCGAGCCCGGCACCAGCTCGAGCAGGAACTCGAGGTCGCGCGCCGACTGCACGCGGGCCTCGGGGTCCTTCTGCAGGCACTGCTGGATCACGCGCTCGAGCGCCGGCGGCGTGACGGGCCGCAGCTCGCTCACCGGCCGGGGCTCGCCCGTCATGATCGCCGCGATCAGGCTCGCCTGGCTCTTGCCCTCGAAGGCGCGCGCGCCGGTCGCCATCTCGTAGAGGACGCAGCCCAGCGCCCACAGGTCGGAGCGCGCGTCCGACTCGCGCCCCTCGAGCTGTTCGGGCGCCATGTACTGGAAGGTGCCGAGCAGCGTGCCTTCCGCCGTGAGCGGCTGGTTCACGGTGGGCGTCTGGCTCACGGCCTCGCCCGTGGTCCCCGGGCCGTGGACGCGGGCCAGCCCGAAATCCATGAGCTTCGCGCCCGTCCGGGTCAGCATGACGTTTCCGGGCTTCAGGTCGCGGTGGACCACGCCCGCGCGGTGCGCGAAGTCGAGCGCGCGGGCCAGCTGCCGGCCGATCGAGAGGGCTTCCGAAAGCGGGATCGCGCCCCTCTCGATCCGGTTCGCCAGCGTCTCCCCATCCACCAGCTCCATGACCAGGAAGTCGGTGCCGTCCTCGCGACCCACGTCGTGGAGCACGCAGATGTGCGGGTGGTTGAGGCTCGAAATCGTCCTGGCCTCGCGCTCGAAGCGCGCGCGGAGCTGGGCGTCGGCGCTCAGGCGCCGGGGCAGGACCTTGACCGCCACGTCGCGGCCGAGGCGCGAGTCTCGGGCACGGTAGACCTCGCCCATGCCGCCCGCTCCGAGGGGGGCGACGATCTCGTAGGGGCCGAGACGGGTTCCGGCGGCGAGGGGCATCGGCGAAATCTACCGCATCTCCCGCAGCGCGCGCGCGCGGCCGCCGGACCGCCGCGTTCCCGGCTACGCGCTCGTGGCCGCGGGGACGCGCGGCCCCGAGCGGCGGCCCATCAGGCCCCAGATCGCGAGCCAGAAGATGATCGGCACCTCCCCCATTTCGAGGAGGAGCGCCACCTGGTCCACCTGCCGGGCGTACGCCGGCAGCACGAGCGTGGTGAACGAACTCGCGACATACCCCACGCCGGCGACGATCAGCAGAACCCCGAGGATCCTTGGGATGAATCCCGACCGGATCGCGAGGATCCCGAAGGGAAAGAGCCACAGTCCCCAGAACACGGACGCGAGCGTGACGCCCTGACCGTGAAGGCGGATGAACAGGTAGGCGAGGGCGTCCGCCTGGGCCGGTTCGATCACCGACAGGAACGCCGGGCGGCTCGCGAGCGTGAAGGCCGCGATCTCGTTGAGGACGTTCACGAACATGATGGGCACGGAGACCAGCGCCCCGAGGCAGACCAGGTGCCACGCCAGGTGTTCGTGGACCGGCTTGAACAGGCGGAAGAGCGCCAGCACCAGGAACACGGCGATGGCCTGGTGGACCACCTCGCTCGCGATCCCGAGCCGGAGCAGCCCCTCGGAGGACCGGAGTCGCTCGGCGGTCGCCGCGGCGTCCCCTCCCACGATGAGCTGCCCGGGCACGTACAACAGGGCGATGGGTGCGGTGAAGGCCATGAACAGGTACCAGAGTCCGGCGGTGCGGGCGTTGCGTCGGGTGGGATCCATGGGCGCTCCTTTCTGGCGAGGGCGGACGGGCCGAAGCGACCTGAACGATCCGGACGGGCCGGCGCGGCCGGGCGACGTCACCGGCGTCGGCGATGATGCGTGGGAGCGCGACCCGGGTTACGGCTCGGGGCGAGTGAGGGTTGCGGACCCGGGTCCCCCCTGCGACGTACCCGGCTAGTGCGTGTGCTCTCCCGCGCCGTGCTTGAAGTGCTCGATGGCCGAACGTACACCCGGATCCGACCAGTCGAGAGGGCCGCGCGCCTGGTGGGCGAGCTGCCCGTCGGGATCGTAGATGAGCGACTCCGGCGTTCCGCGCACCCCGATGAGCTGGGCGGTCTTGCCCTCCGGATCCGCGTAGAGCCTCGCGGTCGGCACCCCGTGCGCCTGGGCCCACTCGCGCACCTTTCCGGCGGGGGTGCCCACCGCGATCGTCACCACTTCGATGCCATCGTCTTTCGCCACGGAGTTCGCGTAGTCCACGAGGTGCGGCAGCTCGGAGGCCGTGGCGGGTTCGCCGAGCCGGAACCAGTGGAGGATCAGCACCCGGCCCGGGCGTCCCACCAGGTTGCGTCGGCCGCCCTCCACCGATTCGACCCGGAGGTAGCCGCCGCCGGCGATGTTCTCGAGCCCGTGGTCGTGATCGGGATGGATCGCGGGCACCAGGCTCTGCTGGTAGGTCCATCCGAGCAGGGCGATCCCGGCGACGAGGACGGCGCCGAGGAGCACGGGGCGGAGCCGGGAGTTCATGAGGCGAACCTACCGGAAACACCCGCACCCGGGTCAAGGCGCCGCGACGGCGCCGCCCGGCCGCTTGACCCCGTGGCGCCGATCCATTCTCTTTCGCCCGACCGCGTCGCGACCGCGCGCCGGATGCCCACCCGAACCCCGGAGACCGACCCCATGGAGTGGCTCGCCGACCCGCAGGTCTGGATCGCGCTCACCACCCTCACGGTGCTCGAGATCGTCCTCGGCATCGACAACGTCATCTTCATCAGCATCCTCGCCGGCAAGCTCCCGGAATCCCAGCGCGACCGCGCCCGGCGGATCGGGCTCGCGGCCGCCATGATCATGCGGATCCTGCTGCTGCTGTCGCTCACCTGGATGATGAAGCTCACCTCGCCGCTGTTCACCGTGTTCCACCACGGCGTGAGCGGCCGCGACCTGATCCTGATCGCCGGCGGCCTGTTCCTGATCTTCAAGGCGACCCACGAAATCCACGAGAAGCTCGAGGGCTTCTCGGACGAGAAGACGGCCCGGGCCGCGACGTCCTTCGCGGCGGTCATCGTGCAGATCATGCTGCTCGACATCGTGTTCTCGCTCGACTCGGTGATCACCGCCATCGGGATGGCGAACCGGATCGGCGTGATGGTGGCGGCGGTGATCATCGCGGTCGGCGTCATGCTGCTCTTCGCCGGCCCGGTCTCGCGGTTCGTCGAGCGCCACCCCACGGTGAAGATGCTCGCGCTCTCGTTCCTGCTCCTGATCGGCGTCAACCTGATCGCGGACGGGACCGGGGTGCACATCCCGAAGGGCTACACCTACTTCGCGATGGGATTCTCGGTGTTCGTCGAGATGCTGAACCTCCGCCTCGGCCGGCGGGCCGCGCCCGGGCGTCCGCACGCGGCGGGCTGAGGCGGG
>CAZIVR010000107.1:0-12106 GCA_964542745.1 uncultured bacterium | reverse complement strand
TCAGCGCCCGCGCCCAGACCACGCTGCTGCGCGTGCTGCAGGAGGGCGAGCTCACCCGCGTGGGCGGCAGCCGGCCGATCCGGGTGGACGTGCGCGTGGTCGCCGCCACCAACCGCGACCTCGAGGCGGCGGTGGCCTCGGGCGCGTTCCGCGAGGATCTCTTCTACCGTCTCGCCGTGATCCCGATCACCGTGCCGCCGCTGCGCGAGCGGCGCGAGGACGTGCCGGCGCTGGTGGAGCACTTCCTCGCGCGCCTCGCGGTGGAGGGCGTGCGCGGGCGCCGCGCCTTCGCCCCGGCGGCGCTCGCGGCGCTCGCGCGCCACGACTTCCCGGGCAACGTGCGCGAGCTGCGCAACCTGGTGGAGCGGCTCGTGATCATGAGCCCGGGCCCGCGGATCGAGCGCGACCAGGTCGAGGCGGTGCTGCCCGCCGCGGGCGACGACGACGCGGCGAGCCTCGCGGACGCGGTGCGCGACTTCGAGCGCCAGCAGATCGAGCTGGCCCTGCGCGCCGAGGGCGGCCACATGACCCGCGCCGCCGCACGGCTCGGCCTCGAACGCAGCCACCTGTACAAGAAGATGCGGCAGCTGGGGATGCGCGAGGAGCGCTAGGCTCCGCGCGAGGCCGCCGCGCTCGCGGGGCGTTCTCCCGAGGAGCCTAGGGAGCGCCGCGCACGCGCGCGAGCCGGGCGCGGCCCTCCCACGCCCCGGCGCGCACGCGCAGCACGTAGAGCCCCGGGGCCGCGGGCGCGCCCCGGGCGTCGCGGCCGTCCCAATCCAGCTCGCGCGTTCCGGCCGGGAGCGAACCCCGCCACAGCTCGCGCACGCGCCGGCCCGCGAGGTCGAACACCTCGGCGCGCACCATCCCGGGCCGGGGCTGGGTGAACGCGATCGTCACGCGGCCCGCGGACGGGTTCGGCCGCGGCGCGCCCAGCGCGTACGGCGCCCCGGGCCCGTCCCCGACCCCGCTCGCCGCGCCCACCGTGATCCGCGCCAGCGCGTAGGCGCTGCCGCCGCTCGGGGTGGTGGCCTGGAAACGCACGGTCACGGTGCGCCCGGCGAAGCTGTCGTGCGGGGTCCAGGCGAAGGCGCCGCTGCCGCCGTCGAAGCTCATGCCCTCGCGGGGGAACAGCGCGGCGAGCGAGAGGGGATCGCCCTCGGGGTCGCCGGCCGCGACGGTGAACGACAGCGGCAGCCCGGCGTACGCGTTCAGGTCCACGAACGGCGTGGCCGGGTTCACGGGCACGCCGGCCACCGAGTGGATGCGCGGCGGCAGGCTCATGTTGCGGCGCGCCGCGTAGAGCTGCCGGGTGCGGAGCGCGAGGCGCGTGCCGTCCGGGGACATGCGGGGCGAGAGCACCGGGTACCCGCCCGGGACGACGTGGCCGGCGTGGGCGATCACGGCGGAATCGGTGGGCAGCGTGAGCCCGGTGAGCGCGGCGTCGAGCGTGCGGGTCGCGGCCCCCGGGAAGCTCGGCCCCACGCCGGCGAGGATCACGGCGCCGTCCGGCGCGAAGGAGGGCGTGCTGGCGCGGATCCCGGAGCCCGGCACCAGCAGCGGCACCGGCGCTCCGCCCGACGCCGGCGCCTTCCACGCGGCGTGGCCCCCGGGGCCGAGCCGGTCGTAGGCGATCCACGTCCCGTCGGTGGACCACTGCGGGTAGAAATCGTCGCCGGTCGTCTCGGTCACCAGGCGCACGCGCCGCGTGGTGTCGCCGTTCGCGGGCGTCTTCCACAGCTCCCAGTGCGTGGTCGGCGTGGACTTCCGGCCGAACGCGATCCACTCGCCGTCGGGCGAGAACGACGGGCTCACGTCGCCGCGCGCGAGGGCGCTGCCGTCGAGGTGCCGGGTCACGAGCCGGAGCGAGGTGTCGGCGGCGAGCCCCGGGATGCCCTTCACCCAGATCGTGTTGTCGTCACGCCCGAAGGCGATCTCGGTCCCGAGCGGCGACCACGTCGGGTCGTAGTCGTGGACCCCAGGATCGGGGAAGGTGAACTGCACGGGCTCGTCGCCGTCGGCGGGATCGCTGGGGGCGAGGAACACGGCGCACTCGCCGTCGGGCGGCATGTGGACGGTGTAGGCAATCCGGCGCCCGTCGGGCGACCACGACAGCGAGCTCTCGCCGAGCGTGCCCGGGGTCTCCTCGACGCAGGTGTCGCACAGGTTCGTGCGCCGCACCAGCGAGCCGAACAGCACGTTGCGGTGCGAGTGGTGCGCGTGGTCGGTGCGGAGCGCGAACTCGGCGCCGCTCACTCCCCCGTCGTAGTCGAGGTCGCAGGGCGCGTCGGCCGCGGTGACCGCGCCGTCGCCGTCGGCGTCGAGGCTGCGCACGGCCGCGACGCCCGCGCCCACCGCCTCGCCCGCGACCCACACCGTGAAGGCCAGCGTGCCGCACGCGGAGAGGCTGGGGAGCGTGACGCGCGCCCGCCCGAGCGCGTCGGTGCTGTCGTCGGCGAAGGCGCGGCCGGGCTGGTCGTTGACGAGCGGCCCCGGGCCGCCCGGGGTCCACTCGACCCACACCGACTCGGGAGGCGCGCCGGCGCGCGGCGCGGGAGAGCCGCCGGGGAACTGGGTGTAGGTGATCGCGATCCGCAGGCGCGAGGGCCGCCCGGCGAGCACGCTGTCGCCCGCGGGGCAGGCGGTGACCGAGTCGGCAAAGCTCCACGTCACGTTGGCGGCCGCGGCCGGGCCGGGGCCGAGGAGCGCGAGCGGCGCGGCGAGCGTGGCCGCGAAGGCGAGCCGGGCCGGATGGCGACGTCCGGGGCCGGGCGCCCGTGCGGCGCGTGGCGGGAGCGGGAGGCGGATCACGAGGGAGATTCTACGTCCGAATCGGCGCGGATCGAGGCGCTTCTCGCGGGGCTTCGGGCCCTCGGGCGCCTTGACCGTCCGCCGTGCCCGCCCGCATGCTCTCCCTCGCCATCCCCTCGTCCGCCCCACGCCGGGGCCTCGCGGCGCACTGGAGCCCGCTTCCTTGCCATCCCTCCGCACCGTGACACGGCCGTGGATTCCCGCGCTCCTCGCGGGCCTCCTCGGCGGCTGCGCGCCCGCGCCCGTCACCGCCCCCCACGACAACCAGCGGCCGGTCGTGCAGTTCAGCCGGGCGCCTTCCCGCGCCGGGGACCTCTACAGCTACACCTACGAGATGCACTGGACCGGCTCCGATCCGGACGGCGAGGTGGCCGAGTTCCGCTACGCCGTGGACCCGCCCGCTCCCACCCCGGCCAATCCCTCCCCGGACACGGCGTGGACGGCCACCCGCCTCAACCGCGCCAGCTTCCACTTCACGGCCGGCCAGCCGCTCCCGCCGCTTCCGGGCCAGCTGCCGCTGGCCGCCGACTACCACGTCGTGGTGGTGAAGGCCGTGGACAACCGGGGACTCGTTTCGCTGCCCGCGGTGGTGGCGTTCAACGCCTCGACCATCGCCCCTTCGGTGCGCATCACCAGCCCCGCGCCGAGCAGCCGCTTCCGGCAGTACCTGCCCCCCGCCATCACGATCACGTGGGAGGGCTCCGATCCCGACGGCGCCACCCGCCGCCTGCCCGTTCACTACCGCGCCAAGCTCCTGACCGCCAGCACGCCGATCACGCCCGCGATGATGCTCGCGAACGCCGACACCCTCATCCGCTACTACCTGCCCCGCAACTGGGCCACGTGGGATTCGCTCGGGGGCGACGCGACCACGTACCAGTTCACCTCCCTCGCCCCCGACCAGGACTACGCCTTCGCGATCCTCGCGTTCGACGAGGCCGGCGCCTACACGCCCTACGCCTCGGGCGACCAGAACGTGCTGCAGTTCCGCGCCCGCTACGCCTCGGCCGGGGGCCCGATCCTCACCCTCTACAACGAGTTCTTCACCTACACCTATTCGACGGGGGTCTACGCGCCGAACGACTCCCGCTACGAGGTGCGCCTCGAAGTGCCGGGCAACGTGCCGCTCGAGTTCTTCTGGAGCGCGACCGCCCAGCAGGGCACGGACGTCCGGTACTTCCGATGGGTGCTGGATCCCGAGGACCTGCTGGACGAACGGCCGCGCGCCAACGAGCGCACCGACCTGAACCGCTGGAGCCAGCCGAGCCTGTACGTGACCTCGTGCCAGCTCCCGGCCTTCACCACCGCCGGAGACCACCGCCTCTACGTCGAGGTGGGCGACGGCAACGGGCTGAAGAGCCTCGGGGTGATCCGCCTTCAGGCCGTGGTCGGCACGTTCGAGAAGCCGCTCGGCATCGTGGACGACACGCGCCTGCTGGTGGACCGGCGCTCGCCGGGCGCGACCACCTGCATCGACCGCCCGCTCGGGCGCTTCCCGACCGCCGCCGAGCTCGACACGTTCCTGTACGCCCGGGGCGGGGTGCCGATCCGATGCTATCCGGCCGGCAGCGTCAGCCGCCGCGGGATCTTCTGGGGCTACGAGTTCGACACGCTCAACACCAAGCTCGGCCGCAACGACCTCACTCCCAGCCTCTCGCTCCTGTCCCGCTACCGGCGCCTCATCTGGCTGCTGAACGCCGACGGCGCGGACAAGAACAAGCCGGGCACCGACCTCGTGGACGGCATGACCGCGCTCCGCTACATCAACATGACGGGCAACCTCAACGTCCTGCTCGCCTACGTCCGGCAGGGCGGCGAGATCTGGTTCGCCGGCGGCGGCGCGGCGTCGGCGGCGATCAATCCGTTCAACGTGTCCTCGAACGACCGGCCGTCGCGGGCGTACTCGGCGGCGGCCGGCGAACTGGTCCCGGGCCGGTTCGTGCACGACATCATGTACTGGCGTTCCGAGTTCCAGCCCGCGACGGGGGTGCTGCAGGTCAACCGCACGCTCGGGCGGAACGCCGCCGCCCCCGGCGCCTATGCGCGTTTCCCCGCGGCGCTCAACACCAAGTCGCTGGCCGCCGGCGACTCGATGCCCGCGTGGCGAACCAACGGCGGGGACTTCTACCTGAGTTCGATCGAGATCGAGACGCTCACGCGGCCCAACCCGATCGTGGAGGACGTCGACCCGGGAGAGGGCGTGTTCCTCGCCTCCACGCTCGACACGATCTACTCGGTGAGCGGCGGCACGCTGCCGCCGCAGAGCACGCTCATGACCGTCTACCACGGACCGCGCAACCCGCGGATCATCGTGAGCGGGTTCGACCTGTGGGGGTTCCGCAGGTCGCAGCTGGTGGAGCTGGTGGACGCCGTCCTGCAGGGCCTCTGGGGCATGACCCGGCGCAGCGGTCCCTAGTTTCGTTCGCCGATCGCCGCGAGCGCGGCGTGCGCAGACGGAATCCAACCGCGGGGCTCCGCGCCCGCGCGAGCGCCCGCGGGCCCCGGGCCTAGAGTCCTTCCGGCTCCGGGGGCCTTCCCTCGCGCGGACCGCGCTTGCGGGCGAAGAACGCCTTGAGGATGCCGCCGCACTCGTCGGCCAGCACTCCCGAGGTCACCGGCAGGCGGTGGTTGAGCCGCGGCTCGTGGATCACGTCCAGCACCGAGCCGCACGCGCCCGCCTTGGGATCGGACGCGCCGTACACCAGCCGGCCGAGGCGCGCGAGGATGATCGCCCCCGCGCACATCGCGCACGGCTCGAGCGTCACGTAGAGCGTGCAGTCGGTGAGCCGCCAGCTGCCGAGCGCGTTGGAAGCCGCGCCGATCGCCACGATCTCGGCGTGCGCGGTCGCGTCCTGGAGCGCCTCGGTCCCGTTGCGCCCGCGCCCCACCACCAGTCCGTCGTGGACGATGACGCAGCCGACCGGCACCTCGTCGGCGTCGGCCGCCGCGATCGCCTCGCGGAGCGCCGCCTGCATGCCGCCCTCGTCGTCGCGAATCAGCATGCGGCCCTCACGGCGTCGGTTTCCCGGGTCGGCCGGGGCGCGGCGCGGCGCCGTCCCCCGCGAAAACACCGCAGCCGGGCGGCGCGTGGCGCCCCCGGCTGCGTCGTATCAATGGCGCGCCCTGGAGGATTTGAACCCCCAACCTTCTGATCCGTAGTCAGACGCTCTATCCAATTGAGCTAAGGGCGCACCCTACCCGTGCGTTGCAGCTGGCGGAGAGGAGAGGATTCGAACCTCCGGATCGGTTTTACCCGATCAACCGCTTAGCAGGCGGCTGCCTTCAGCCACTCGGCCACCTCTCCAAGGCGATCTGGCGGAGGGAGTAGGATTCGAACCCACGGAGCTTTCGCTCTCCGGTTTTCAAGACCGGCGCCTTAAACCACTCGGCCATCCCTCCGCGAGACCGCCGAGTGCGAGCGGTCGCGGACAATACCTTCCGGGCGCGGGGAGGCGCAAGTCAAGGCCGCCCGCGGCCGCACCCGGAACGCGCCCGCCGAAATCGCTTGGACCCGCCGGGCCGCCGCGAGGATACTGCCGGCTTCGAATCCCGTGACGGAGGATGCGATGCCCCCGAAGACTCCCGCGTTTCAGCCGCCGCCGACCCGACCCGCCTCCCCGTTTCCGCGCGCCGCGCGCCCGATCCGCCGCGCGGCGGCCGCCGTCGCGCTGTCCGCCCTGCTGGCGCCGTCCCCGGCCCCGGCCGCCCCGGCCCGGCTCGATCGCGACGTGCGCCCGGTCTCGATCGAGGTCGCCCTGGACCTCGACCCGCGCCGCGAGGACTACACCGGCACCGTGACCGCCGAGATCGAGGTGCGCCACGCGGTCGAGCGCATCCGCCTCCACGCGCGCGGGCTGCGGGTGTCGCGGGCGACGCTGCGCCCGGCCGGCGGCGCGGGCGGAGCGGTCCCCGCGCCGGTCGGCCTGCTGCCCCCCGACCAGATCGAGGTCGTGCCGCCCCAGACCGTCGCGCCCGGCCGCTACACGCTGACGATGGAGTTCTCGAATCGCTTCAGCCGGCGCGCCGCGGCGCTCTACCGGGTCGAGAAGGAGGGCGAGTCCTACCTGTTCACACAGTTCGAGGCCACCGAGGCGCGCGAGGCGTTCCCCTGCTGGGACGAGCCGGAGTTCAAGATCCCGTGGCGCTTCACGCTCACCGTGCCGGCCGAGCACCTCGCGGTGAGCAACACGCCGGTCGAACGCGAGACCCCGTCCGCGAACGGGACCCGGACCGTGCGGTTCCGGCGCACCCCGCCGATGTCGTCGTATTTCCTCGCGGTGGCCGTGGGCCCCTTCGAGACCGTCCCGATCCCCGGGCTCTCGGTGCCGGGCCGCGTGGTGTGCGCGAAGGGCTCGGCCGGGCTCGCGGGCGAGGCGGTGGCGGCGACGCCCCCGCTGCTCGCGGCGCTCGAGAAGTACTTCGGCCGCCCCTACCCCTACGAGAAGCTCGACCTGATCGCGGCGCCCGAGTTCCTCTACGGCGCCATGGAGAACGCCGGCGCGATCGTCTTCACCGAGCGCCGCCTGCTGCTCGACCCGAAGGGTGCGAGCGCGCAGGACCGGCGCGCCATGCGCTCGGTCCTCGCCCACGAGCTCGCCCACATGTGGTTCGGCGACCTCGTGACCATGCGCTGGTGGGACGACCTGTGGCTCAACGAGTCGTTCGCCACCTGGATGGCGGCCAAGGTGATGGACCAGGTGTTCCCCGAGTTCCGCTACGGCCAGTCGGGCTTCGAGGGGCTGCACCGCGGCATGGAGACCGACGCCCGGCGCTCGACCAGCGCGATCCGGCGCCCGATCGCCTCGGCCGACAACCTGAGCGCGATGGCGAACGAGCTGACCTACAGCAAGGGCCGCTCGGTGCTCGGCATGTTCGAGGGCTACCTCGGCGAGAAGCGCTTCCGCGACGGCGTGATCGCCTACCTCAAGGCCAACGAGTGGTCGAACGCCACCGGCGAGGACCTGTGGACCGCGATCTCGCGCGCCTCGGGGGAGGACATCAACGCCGCGATGGCGAGCTTCCTCGACCAGGGCGGCGTGCCGCTGGTGACCGCGGCCCCGCTCGGGGGCGGGCGCGTGCGGATCGCGCAGCGCCGCTTCCTGTCCTCGGGCGAGGCCCCGGAGGCGCCGGTGCGCTGGCGCATCCCGGTGATCCTCGCGTGGCCCGAAGCCGGAGCCGTGCGCCGGCATCGGGTGTGGCTCACCGAGGAGGAGAAGGAGGTGCCGCTGCCCACCGCCGCGGAGCCCGCGTGGATCCTCGTCAACGGCGGCGCGCGCGGCTATTACCAGTGGAACGTCCCGCCCGGCATGCTGGACGCGATCGCCGCCGACCGGGAACGCCTCGAGCCCGAGGAGCGGATCGGCTTCGTGCGCAACCTGATCGCGCTGCGGCGCGCGGGGCTGGTGCCGGTCGAGGACTACCTGCCGCTGCTCGCGCGCTTCCGCGAGGATCCCGAGCCCGAGGTGCTGGACGCGGTGGTGGACGCGCTGAACGCGATCCGCGAGCCGCTGGTGCCGGACGATCTCGCGGAGCCCTTCGCCGAACAGGTGCGGCGCCTGCTGCATCCGGTCGCGCGCCGGATCGGCACCGCGGCCACCGCGGGCGAGATCCCCGCCGTCGGCGTGGTGCGTCCCAAGCTGCTGCTCGCCCTCGGCGACATGGGCCGCGACCCGGAGGTGCGCGCGTGGGCCGACGCGTTCACCGCGCGCGCGCTGGCGGGCGAGGCGGTGGACGCCTCGCTGGCCGAGGCGGCCCTGCCGCTCGCGGCGCAGCGCGGCGACGCGGCGCTCGCGGCGCGGTTGCGCGAGCGGTTCGAGCGGGCGACGGTCGCCACCGAACGCAACCAGTTCCTGACCGCGCTCGGGTCGTTCCGCGACCCGGCCGCGGTGAAGGACGTGCTCGACCACGCGCTCGGCGGAGCGCTGCGGCCCCAGGAGGTGGTGGGGCTGCCGCTGGAGCTCGGGCGCTGGCCGGGGAACCGCGAGAACGTGCAGGGCTGGCTCGAAGCGCGCTACGCGGAAATCCTGCAGCACATCCCGGCGCACATGGTGTCGCGCATCCTGCCCGCGCTCCGCGGGTGCGACCCGGCGCGGATCGAGCGCGCGCGGCGTTTCTTCGCCGATCCCGCGCACCCCTTCCCGGGGGGCGACCTGGTGCTGGATCGCGCCGCCGACGCGGTCGAGGACTGCGTGCGCTTGGCGCGCCGCGACGGCCCGCGCTTCGCCGAGTTCCTGAAGCGGGCGGCGGGTTCGCCCTAGCTTCGCCCGATCCCCCCGCGAGGGACCGAAACTCCCGAACGGTCTCCCGCGGCCGCCGGATCGCTCCGCCGCCCCGCGATCACCGCGGGCGGGCGAGCCGCGCGAGCCGCACGGTCCGGACGCCGCCCGGTGCCTCGAGGCGCGCGAAGTAGAGCCCGGCCGGCACGCGCGTCCCGGCGGCGTCGGCCCCGTCCCACGCGGCCTCGTGCGTTCCCGCCGGCAGGTCGCCGCGCGCCAGCGTGCGCACGCGCCGCCCCCCGAGGTCGAAGATCGCGAGCTCGGCGGGTCCGGGCGCGGCGAGCGCGAAGCGGAGCCGCGAGCTCGCCGCGGCCGGGTTCGGAACCGGCGCCTCGAGGGCGGGCCCGGCGGACCGCCCGGCCCCGTGCGCCACGGCGGTCACCGCGGTCGTGACGGCGCGGTGCGCGTTCACGCGCGGGCCGATCGGGTGGTCGTAGGCCACCACGTCGCCGGTGCGCTTCAGGTGCGCCTCGACCTGGTCGGGCGTGAGTCCCGGGAACTCGGAGAGCAGCAGGCCGCACACGCCCGCCACCAGCGGGCAGGCGAACGACGTGCCGTCTCCGTACATGTACGGGTTCTCGCCGTCCCACAGGAAGAAGAACAGGTAGAAGATCTGGCTCAGCTCGTCCACCTCGTAGTTGCGGCAGATCGTGGACCACATGAAGGAACCGGGCGCGGCCACGTCCACCCACGGCCCCCAGTTGGAGAAGTCGGCGCGCTCGTTCACGTCGTTGGTGGCGCCCACCGAAATCACGTGGTCGCAGGCCGCGGGGTAGATCAGCGGCGCGTCCACGCCGTCGTTGCCCGCGGAGGCCACCGCCACCACGCCCGCGGCGTTCGCCGCGTCCATCAGGGCCTGGAAGAACTCGGGCAGCCCGGGCTGGTCGGGCGCGCCGAAGCTCATCGAGATCACGCGGGCGCCGTTGTCCACGGCGTAGGCGACCGCGTCGGTGATGCCGGCGTTGGTGGCGGAGCCGTTGTCGTCGAAGATCCGCAGCGGCATGAGGCGGGCGGCCCAGTCGGCACCGGCGATCCCGGCGGCGTTGTTCGTGGCGGCCCCGGCGATCCCGGCGCAGAAGGTGCCGTGGAAGCCCACGTCGAGCCCGATCTCGTCGATGATCGGCCCCGGGTTGGGATCGGCGTCGCCGTTGCCGAAGTCCCAGCCGTTCACGTCGTCCACGTAGCCGTTGAGGTCGTCGTCCACGAAATTGCCCGCGATCTCGCCCGGGTTCTGCCAGATCCGCGCCGCGAGGTCCGGGTGCCCGGTGTCCACGCCGGTGTCGAGGATCGCGATCACCGTCGAAGGGCTGCCGGTGGTGACGTCCCACGCGGCCGGGAGCCGGATGTCCGAGCCGCCCGCGTCCTGCACGTACCACTGCGCGCCGAGGTAGGTGTCGTTGGGCAGGGTGTCGAAGAGCCGCACCTCGAAGTTGGGGCAGGCCGCCGCGAACAGCCCGCTGGCGCGCAGCCGCGCCGAGGCCGCGGCCGCGTCGAAGCCCGGCCGCGCGCTCCGCAGCAGCGCGAACCTGCCGCCGAGGACGTCGCGGCGGGCGCGCGACGATCCGCGGCCCCCCAGCACGCGGACCGGCGCGAGGCCCTCCCGCGCGAGCAGCGCCGAGCGGGCGGGTCCCGGGATCATGCCGGCGGCACCCGGGCCGCGAACGAACGCCTCGCCCGCCGGGAGCGCCACCACGATCTCGCCGGGGATTGCGGCCGGGGCGGCGAAGCGCGGCAGGCGGACGGCCGCCGCGCCGGCGGCCGGAACCGGCGCCGAAGCGATCGCCGCGAGGCAGGACACGGCCCACGCGAGGCGGCGGGCGCGGAGGTGTCTCGAGTTCATCACGGGCTCCCTTCGGTGTGGGATCAGGCCGCCAGCGCTCCCGGCGGGTCGCCGTGCGCGGGCAGCGGGGTGGCCGGCTGGTCGAGCACGTCCCGGACCTTGCGCGCCAGGTCGTCGAGAGGAAACGGCTTCTGGAGGAACGCGACGCGGGCCTCGAGCACGCCGTGACGCACCACGGCGTCGTCGGTGTAACCCGACATGAAGAGCACCCTGAGTCCGGGCCGGGACAGCGTGAGCCGGCGCGCCAGCTCGCCGCCTCCCATGCGGGGCATCACCACGTCGGTGAGCAGCAGGTCCAGGCCTCCTTCGTAGCCGGCCGCGAGTTCGAGCGCGCCGTTCCCGTCCTCGGCGGTCAGCACCTGGTAGCCCTGGGAGGCGAGCGCGTCGCGCACCAGCTCGCGCACCGCGACCTCGTCCTCGACCACCAGGATCGTCTCGCGGCCCCCGCGCACCGTGGGCTCGGGAAGCGCGGCTTCGGCGGTCGCCGTCACTTCGATCCGCGGCAGGAACACCTGGAACACCGAGCCCACGCCGGGCTCGCTGGTGGCACGCACCCAGCCCTGGTTGCGCTCCGCGATGCCGTACACGGTGGAGAGCCCGAGCCCGGTGCCCTTGCCCGGCTCCTTCGTGGTGTAGAACGGCTCGAAGACCCGGGCGAGCGTCTCCTCGTCCATCCCGGTGCCGTCGTCCGCGACCGCGAGCATGACGTAGGGGCCGGCTCCCGCCGTGGCTCCCGCCTCGATCTCCGACGCCGGCATCTCGACCGCGCACACGTCGAGCGCGATGCGCCCCCCCTCGGGCAGCGCGTCGCGGGCGTTGACCACCAGGTTGAGCACCGTCTGCTCGAGCTGGGCGCGGTCGGCGCGCACCACGCACGCGCCCGCGTCGAGCCGCACCTCGAACTCGATGTCCTCGCCGATCAGGCGGCGCAGCAGGTCGTCGAGTCCGGTCACCACGTCGCGCAGGTCCACGGCCTCGGGCGCGGGCGTGTCGCGACGGCTGAAGGCGAGCAGCTGGCGGGTGAGCATCGCGCCGCGCCCGCCGGCCCGGTGGATCTCCTCGATGCCGCTGCGCAGCGGATGCTCCCGCCCGAGTTCGGCGAGCAGCATCTCGCAGTGCCCGAGGATCGCCGCCAGCAGGTTGTTGAAGTCGTGCGCCACCCCGCCCGCCAGCCGCCCGATCG
>CAZIVR010000106.1:0-12392 GCA_964542745.1 uncultured bacterium | reverse complement strand
GCCGTCCCTCGAGCTCCCCGCGCCCGCGCCCCGGCAGGACCGCGCCCGGGTGCGCGACGAGGCCGGAGCGCCCGCGACCGCCGGCCCGGCGGCCGGGAGGACGCCCGCGGCCGCGCCCGCCACGATCCAGCGCGAGAACGCCGCCGCGCCGCCCCCGGCGCCGGCACAGGAGTTCCGCGCGACGCGCGACGGGGAGGAGTCGCGGCGCGCCGAGACGTCGGCGATGAAATCGCTGCCGCGCGGGGCGGCCGGCGAGTCGCGCGGCGCCGCGCCGTCCGCGTTCCCCGGGTACGCGGCGGCTCCGAAGGCCGGCGACGAGCTCTCCGCCGCCGAGAAGCTGCGGGAGCTCAAGCGTGCCTCGCTCGCGCCCTCGGGGCTCAAGTCCGAAACCCGGGAGCAGGTCGCGGCCGGCGCCGCGGCACCCGCCGCGGAGCCCGAGCGGGACCGCGCCGCGATCGCCGCTCCCGGCACCCGCCGCGTGTGCGGAACGGTGCGCGACGACGCGGGCCGCGCGCTCGCCGGCGTGAGCGTCGCCGCGTCCGAACCCGCGCTGGCCGCCACCACCGGGACCGACGGGCGCTTCTGCCTCGAGCTTCCCCACGCCGCGGTCGAGCTCCAGGTGATGGCCGTGGGGTTCCGTCCGGTCCGCGTGTCGCTCCCGGAGGGGGAGGACCGCACCGAGATCGCCGCGACGCTGCAGCCGGTGGCGGTCCTCGGCCCGGGGCGCGCCTCGCGCGCCGAACCGGGCACGGCGGTGACGCAGGGCACGCGCGCGGCCGCGCCGACGCGCCTCTCGGCGGGCGAGGAGGCGTTCGCGGCCGCGGGGGACTCGATGCGCACGCTCGCCGGCGAGGCGGCGCGGCTGCAGGTCCGGGCCGCGGGGGCGGAGGGGCCGGCCGGCTACGAGTCGGCGGCCGCCGCCTGGGAGAAGCTGCTGCCCGGCCTCCCGCCGGGCGCCCCGGAGGTCGAGGCGCGCGCGCGGATCGCCGAGTGCCGGTACGAAGCGTGGCTCCGGGCCGGCGACGAGCGGCGCGCCGCGCGCGCGATCGAGGCGCTCACCCGCTACGCGGGCCGGGCCCCCGCGGGGCCGCGCCGCGACCTCGCCGCGCGCTGGCTGGACCGGGTGCAGGCCCGCTAGGGCTTCCCGGGCGGGGCCCCCCGGGGCGCGGCCCCCGGGAATCTTCGCGCTCCGGGTAGTTCTTCCTTGAGGGCGGCACGGGGTTCGGGCAGGCTGGCGCGCGCTTTCGCGTCCCGCCGCGCGCCGCGCGGCCCGTCCCCGCCATCCGATCGGTTCCTCCACCACCCGAGGAGCGCCCGTGTCCTCCATGACCCCACCGCCTCCGCCCTCCGTCACCGCCGCCCCGGAACGCCGCCGCACCCCGGAAGAGATCGAGCGGGACTGGTTCGAGAACGTCTACCAGGGCGACCGCATGCGCCAGCTCACGAAGCGCGCGGTGATCATGGGCATGATGCTCGGGGCGATCATGGTGTGCTCCAACGTCTACGTGGGCCTCAAGGCCGGATGGAGCATGGGGGTCGCGATCACCTCCTGCATCCTCGCCTACACGGCCTTCGCCACGCTCCACAAGCTGTTCCCGAAGCAGTTCCCGGAGTTCACGATCCTCGAGAACAACGCCATGCAGTCGGCGGCCTCGGCCGGCGGCTCGATGACCTCGGCGGGGCTCGTGAACGCGATTCCCGCCCTCATGATGCTCAACGCCCTCGCGATTCCCGGCGACTTCGCGACCCGCTGCCTGTGGCTCATCCCGTGGGTGGTCGTGATCTCGTGGCTCGGCGTGTTCCTCGCGGTGCCCGCCAAGCGCCAGATGATCAACATCGAGCAGCTGCCCTTCCCGAGCGGGATCGCGGCCGCCACCACCATGCGCAGCCTGCACGGGACCGGCGGCGAGGCGGCGCGGCAGGCGCGCGCGCTGGGGACGGCCGCCGGGCTCGGCGCGCTCACCGCGTGGCTGCGCGACGCGGCCGCCCCGTGGCTCGAGTGGTACCCGAAGATTCCCTCCACGTGGGGCACGAAGTGGATCCCGATCGGCACGTACAAGGACGCGCCGCTCATGCTCAACCAGGTGACGATGTCGTTCGAGGGTTCGCTGCTGTTCGTCGCGGGCGGCGCGCTGATCGGATTCCGGCAGGCCTGGAGCATGCTGCTCGGCGCCGTGATCAACTACGTCTACCTCGCGCCGATCATGCTCAACGCCGGCATCATCGAGGCCCCCTCGTTCCGCAAGATCTCGGCCTGGAGCCTGTGGATCGGCGTGCCCATGATGGTGACCTCCGGCCTGCTGCTGTTCTTCATGAACTGGAAGACGGTGGTGCGGGCCTTCAGCACGATCGGGGCCTTCCTGAAGCGCAAGGAAGGCGGCGACCCGATGGACCGCATCGAGGTGCCGGGCTCGTGGTTCCTCGGCGGCTTCCTCGGCGTCGGCGCGCTGACCGTCCTGCTCGGCCACCAGCTGTTCGGGATCTCGTGGTGGATGGGCGCGATCGCGGTGGCGGCGACCGCGCTGCTGGTGGTGGTGGGCGCGCGCGCCACCGGCGAGACCGACATCACGCCGGTCGGGCCGCTCTCCAAAATCACGCAGCTGAGCTTCGGCGCCATCGCGCCCGGGAACCTCACCACCAACCTGATGACCGCCAACATCAGCGCCGGCTCCGTGAGCCACGCGGGCGACCTGCTCACCGACCTGAAGAGCGGCTACCTGCTGGGCGCGAACCCGCGCCAGCAGTTCCTCGCCCAGTTCTTCGGCGTGATGGCGGGCGGGCTGGTGGTGGTGCCGGTGTTCTTCATCCTGATCCCGGACGTGTCGGTGCTGGGCGGCGAGAAGTGGCCGGCGCCGGCGGCCCTCGTCTGGAAGGGCGTCGCCGAGCTGCTCGCGAAGGGGGTCGGCGCGCTGCATCCCACCGCGCGCATCGGGCTCGTGGTGGGCTCGCTGGTGGGCATCGCCCTGCCGCTGCTCGAGCTGGCGTTCCCGAAGGCCAAGAAGTTCATCCCCTCCGCCACCGGCCTCGGGCTCGCCTTCACGTTCAACGGCTTCAACTCGGTCTCGTTCTTCATCGGCTCGGTGATCGCGCTGATCCTCGCGAAGCGCGCGCCGAAGATCCACGAGGCCTTCACGGTGCCGGTCGCCTCGGGCATCATCGCCGGCGAGAGCCTGATGGGCGTCGGGATCGCGTTCCTGACCATCGCCGGGCTGCTCCACTGACGGTCCGGGCCGCGCCCTCGCGGGGAGGGCGCGGCCCGGCGCCGCGCGCGTCACGGAGGATTCGCGTGCCCCCCTCGCTCCAGACCGTCGCCGCCGCCCTCGCGGTGGCCGTCTTTGCGTCGCCCGCCGCCTCCGACGCGCCGGCGATCGCGCGGCTCACGGGGTTCGTGGCCGCCGGCTACGACAGCGCCCGCGGCGGCTTCGTCACCCGCGCGGGCGCCCCGGACGCGTCCGCCGTGGAGCTGGCGTGGCGGCTCGCCGCCGAGGGCCGCCCCGAATGGCGGTCGCGCGCGCGACGCACCGTGGAGTGGACGTGGACCCTCTACGATTCGGTGGGGGGCGGTTTCCTCGAGCGCGAGGCGGACTCGCGGCGCGACGGGACCTCGTTCGAGAAGCACACCGCGAGCAACGCGCGCCGCCTCGAGAACCTCGTGGACGCGTGGCTCGACGCGCGCCCGGAAGCCGGCCGCGAAGCCGGGGCCGACCGCCACGCCGACCGCGACCGCCGCGCGATCCGGCGGGTGCTCGACTTCTTCGACCGCGTGCTGATGGACGCCCGCGGGGGATTCGTGGCGGGCCAGATCGGGGACCGCGAGATGGTGCCGGCCGCCAACGGGCCGGCGATCCGGGCCACCCTGCGCTGGGCCGCGGCGAGCGGCGAGCCGCGCTGGCGCGACTTCGCGTGGAAGAGCCTCGACCGCCTGTGGGCGCAGGGCTGGACCGCCGAGTTCGGTTTCATGCGCCGCGGGGCCCTCGGCGAGCTGATCTCGGTGCCGCGTCTCGACGACCAGGTGGAGATGGGCCGGGCCTTCGTGCTGGCCGCGCACCTCGCGGGCCGCGCCGCGGACCTCGAGCGCGCGCGCGCGATCGGCGAGCTGCTGCTGCGGCACTTCGAGGACCGCAAGCAGGGCGGCCTGCGCGTGCAGCTGGCGTTCGCGAAGGACGGGCGCGTCAAGAACGCGGCCCGGGACCCGGAACCCAACGCCCGCGCCGCGCGCTTCCTCGCCGAGCTGGCGAGCGTGAGCGGCGAGCCGCGCTTCCGGGACGCCGCGCGCCGGCTGGTCGAAACCTACGTCCCGAAGCGCTCGCGCCCCGCGCCCGACGACGCCGAGTGGGTGCTCGCCATGCGCGGCCTCGAGCGCGCCGAGCTGCCGGATCGCGGCGAGTGGAAGAGCGAACGCGCGCCCGCGCCCGCCGCCGCCCCGGCGCCCCGGAAGCGGCGCTGAACCCGCGGAACGGTTCCCGCCGCGGCCACTTGACCGGCGTGCGCGTGTTCACGTTCACTCGGCCGCCGAATCGCCGTTCGCGAACCCCGCCGGATCCCGCCGGAGGCACCGCCTGAAGATCTACCTCCCCGAAGTCCTGACCCGCTTCTCCCGCGCCTTCGCCGCCCGCCGCCGGCCGTACCTGATGTTCATGGGCGCCGCCGTCGCGCTGGCGATCGTGGCCGCCCTGCTGCTCCCGCCGTGGTACCGGGCCCAGGGCACCCTGCTCCCGCCGCCCGAGAACAACGACGCCTACGGCTCGATCGCCGGCCTGATCCAGAGCAGCGCGCTGAGCACGCTCGGTCTCGTGACCACCTCGACCACCTCCGACGTCTTCGCCGAGATCCTCAAGAGCCGGACGCTCCACGAGGCGGCGATCCAGCGCTTCGACCTCGCGAAGATCTACCGGCGCGCGGGACTCGACCGCAGCCTCACCGAGTTCCGGCGGCACCTCGTGGTGGACGTCGGGCGCTCGGCGGTGATCTCGCTGTCGTTCGAGGACCCCGATCCGCGCCGCGCCGCCGAGGTGGTCAACTTCCTGGTTTCCGAGCTGGACCGGTTCAACCGCGAGGTCTACAACACCCGCGCCAAGCGCACGCGCCTCTTCCTCGAGAGCCGCCTGCAGGACACCGAGCGCCGCCTCTCGGAGGCGCAGACGCGGCTCGGGGCCTACGAGAAGGAGAACAAGGTGCTGGCCGGCGGCGAGAAGGCGGCGGTCGAGGGCGCGGCCAGCGTGATGGCGCAGAAGCTGAACCTGCAGGTGCGGCGCTCGTACGTCTCCGAGTACGCGGGCGACCAGAGCGCGGCGGTGCGGGAGCTCGACGCGCAGTTGGCGGCGCTCGACCGCGAGATCGCCCGCCTGCCCTCGCTCAAGATGGAGGGGGCGCGCCTCGCGCTCGAGGTCGAGGTGCAGAGCAAGCTCTTCACGCTGGTGAGCGCCCAGTTCGAGGAGGCCCGCATCCAGGAGGCGCGCGACACGCCCACCGTGACGGTGCTCGACGAGGCGCGCCCGCCCGAGCTGCGCGCCCGGCCCAAGCGGCTCCTGATCGTGGCGGTGTCGCTGGTCGCGGCCTTCGCGCTCTGCGCGCTGTTCACCCTCCTCGAGCTCCGCGCCCAAACCGCCGCATGATCCCGCGCCTGGCGACGGTCACGTCGCGGGGCCGCGTCGCGCTGGCCGCCGGCCCGGTGCTGGCGCTCGCCGGGCTGCCCGCCGCGCTGGCGATCGGCGTGGCCGCCGGGTCGCCGATCCCGGAGTTCCAGATCGCGGCGATGGCCGCGGTCGGACTGCTGGCGGTGGCGGTCGCGGCGCTGTGGCCCTGGGTGGCGATCCAGGTGCTGCTGTTCTCGGTGTTCTTCCTGATCGTGTACCTGGTCACCGGGACCCGGGCCGCGAACGCGATCGACGTGTTCCTGATCCCGGTGCTGCTGGTGGGGCTGGTGGGCGGGGCGCGGGCCCGCATGCGGCGCGAGATGGACGCGCTCGAGGATCCCCGCCACGCCGGGCTGCGGCGCGCCACCGGGCGGCTCGCCCGCGCCACGGGAATCTTCTACGCGGTGGCGGCGGGCTCGCTGGTGCTCCAGGCGCTGCGGGGCCGGCCCGACTGGGCGCTCGATTCCGCGCTCCCGCTGGTCCGGGCGCTGCAGGGCGTGAGTTTCTTCGCGCTCGGCTACTGGTGGTTCCGCACCGAGGACCACCTGCGCATCGCGCTCCGGTCCCTCGAGGTCGCGGCCTGGGCGATGCTCGCCGTGAACGTCTTCTTCTTCGCGACCGAGGGCATCAGCCGGGCCGGACAGTGCTGGATCGTGAACAACCCCGAGTGGCCCATGACCAGCCCCAACGACGCGGGCGTGACGCTCCTCTTCGTGTGGGCGATGCTGCAGGCGGTGCCCGCCCGCGAGAAGACCTTCGACCGGCGGCTGCTGATGGCCGGCCTGCTGGTGATGCTGGTCATGACCCAGTCGCGCAGCGGGCTGCTGGCGTGGGGCGTCTACAACCTGCTCACGGTGCGCTGGTTCCGCTGGCGCACGCTGGCGGCGGTCGTGGGCCTCGCCGTGCTCGCGGCGAGCTTCGTGCCCGAGACGTACTGGGGGCGCATCAGCAAGACCATCGCCATCGACAGCGGGTCGTTCGAGGCCTACACGTCGCTGATCCGCGTGTACGGCTGGCAGGCCGCGGTGCGCGTCTTCCTCGAGCATCCCCTGACCGGGGTCGGCTACCTCGGCTTCCGCTTCATCAGCGCCGCGTACAACGAGCTGAGCATCGTGATCGGCCCCGCCGAGAGCTACTACCTCGAGGTGGCCGCCGACATGGGAATCGTGGGCCTCGCCGCGCTGGCGTTCGCGCTGATCGCGCTGTGGCGGCTCGGCACTGCGGCGCGCGCGGCGGCGCCTCCCGGCAGCTTCGGCCACGAGCTCGCGCGGCGGCACGGACCGCTGATGCTCGCCCTCTACCTCGTGAACCTCACCGGGAACAACTTCGTGGGGCTGGTGCTGCTCGGCCAGCTCTCGATCTGGTGCGCGATGATGGTGCGGGCGGCGCACCTCGGGATCGAGGGCGGGCGCCGGTGAGAGCGATCCCACGGTCCGGGCGCGGGCGCTGACATGTGCGGCATCGCGGGCCTCTACCGGCCGGGCGAGGGGCCGGTCGAGGCGCACCACGCGTCGGCCGACCGCGAGGACGTGGCGCGCATGGTCGCGGCGCTGGTGCACCGCGGCCCCGACGACGCCGGCCTGGTGCAGGCGGGGCGCGCCACGCTCGGCGTGCGGCGCCTCGCGATCCTCGACGTCGAAGGCGGGCACCAGCCGATCGCCGACGCCTCGGGCCGGGTGTGGGCGGTCCAGAACGGGGAGCTCTACAACTTTCCCGAGCTGCGCCGCGACCTCGCGGCGCGCCACCCGCTGCGCACGCGGACCGACACCGAGCTGCTGCCCTACCTGTGGCTCGAGCGCGGGACCGGCGCGGTCGAGGCGCTGCGCGGCATGTTCGCGGTGGCGGTGGCCGACACCCGGGACGACACCCTGCTGCTGGCCCGGGATCCGCTCGGGGTGAAGCCGCTCTACGTGGCGGAGCACCGCGGCCGGCTCGCGTTCGCCTCGGAGCTCAAGGCGCTGCTCGCGCTCGAGGCGTTCCCGCGCGACCTCGATCCGGAGGCCCTCGCCGGGTTCCTCGCGCTCGGCTTCGTGCCCGGCGAGCGCACCGCGATCGCCGCGATCCGCAAGCTGCGGCCGGGGTGCCGGATGATCGTGACGCCGCGCGGCTCGCGCACCGAGCGCTACTGGGCCTGGCCCCGCTTCGGCGCGGCGCCCGCCGCGCTCGGGGTCGCGGAGGCCACCGCCGAAGCCCGGCGCCTGCTCGGCGACTCGGCCGAGGCCATGCTGCTCTCGGACGTGCCGGTCGGCCTGCTGCTCTCGGGCGGTCTCGACTCGAGCGTGCTGGCGGCGGTGCTCCCGCGCGAACGCCGTGCCGAGCTGCGCACCTTCTCGATCGGCTTCGAGCGCGCCGGCCGCCACGACGAGCGCGCCTTCGGGCGGCAGGTCGCCGCGGCGCTCGGCACGCGCCACCGCGAGGACGTGGTGCCGCTCGACGTGGCCGCCGAGCTGCCCGCCGTGGTGCGCCACCTCGACGAGCCGTGCGCCGACCCGGCCGCGGTGCCGGCGCACCTCGTCGCGCGCCTCGCCTCGCGCGAGGTCAAGGTGCTGCTCTCGGGAACCGGGGGCGACGAGGTCTTCGGCGGCTACCGCCGTTACGAGCTCGGCAGCCTGCTGCGCCGGATCGCCTGGTTGCCGCGCCCGGTCGCCTCGCTCGCGGCGGGGCTGCTCGCCGAGCGCAACCAGCACCGGCGCACCGCGGCCGGGGAGCGGCTGGTCTGGCTGCGCAAGCTGCTCGACGCGCGGGCGCGGCCCGACTTCCTGTCGGCGTACTTCTCGCTGTTCGCGCCGGCGGGCCCGGCGCGGCTCGCGCGCGGGATCCGGGCCGGCGCGGCCGGGGATCCTTCGGGCGTTCCCGGCGCGCTGCGCGCGGGCATCGCCGACGAATGCGGGGCGGTGCCCGGGGATCCGGTGGCCGCGGCGCTCACCGCCGACTTCCTCTACTACCTGCCCGACGACCTGCTGCTCAAGGAAGACCGCTGCACCATGGGTGCTTCGGTCGAAGGCCGGGTGCCCTACCTCGATCCTTCGCTGGTGCGCTTCGCGGCGACGCTCACGCCCGGGCTCCGGCACGGGCCCGAGGGCAGCAAGCGGCTGCTGCGCCGGATCGGGCACGAGCTCCTGCCCGCGGAGATCGCGGCGCGGCCCAAGCACGGCTTCTCGGTTCCCACCGAGGACTGGCTGCGCGGGCCGCTCGACGGGCTGGTGGGGGACGTGGCGGGCGCGGCGGGCAGCGGGCTGTTCGAGCGCGCGGCGCTGCGCCGCTGGCACGACCAGCACCGGCGCGGGCGCGACCGCTCGGGCGCGCTGTGGCTCGCGCTGGTCTTCGAATTGTGGTGGCGCGAGGTGGTGGCGCCCGTGCCGGCCGCCGGAGCCGTCCGTTGAGCGGCCGCCCGATCCGCGTGCTGCACGTCATCACCCGCATGATCATCGGCGGGGCCCAGGAGAACACCATGCTCTCCTGCGCGCTCATCGATCCCGAGCGCTTCCCGAGCACGCTGCTCACCGGCGTCGAGACCGGGCCCGAGGGCAGCCTCCACGACGAGTGCCGCGCCCGCGGCGTGAAGATCGAGTTCGAGCCGGCGCTGGTGCGCGCCGTGGACCCGTGGCGGGACCTGCGGGCGGCCGACCGGCTCACCCGCGCCATCCGCGAGGGCGGCTACGACGTGGTCCACACCCACTCCTCGAAGGCCGGGATCCTCGGCCGCATCGCCGCGCGCCGCGCGCGCGCGCCGGTCGTCGTGCACACGGCGCACGGCTGGCCCTTCAGCCGTCCCGACCCGGGTCCGGTGCGGAGCCTGTGGATCGCGCTCGAACGCCGCTACGCGCCGCGCTGCGACGCGCTGATCGTGGTGGGCTCGCGCGACCGCGAGGACGGCCTGAAGCTCGGCATCGGGCGCCCCGAGCAGTACCGCCTGATCCGCTCGGGTTTCGAGATCGAGGCCTTCCGCGGCGGGCCCGAGCGCCGGGCCGAGGCGCGGCGCCGGCTCGGGATCCCCGGGGACGCGTACGTGGTGGGCAGCGTGGGGCGGCTGAGCGCCCAGAAGGCGCCGCTCGACCTGATGGAGGCGTTCCGGCGCTTCGCCGCCGGGCGCCCGGAGGCGCACCTCTCGATCGTGGGCGACGGGCCGCTGCGCCCCGAGGTGGAGCGCTTCGCGGCCGCGCACGGCCTCGCCTCGCGCCTGAGCCTGCCGGGCCTCCGGCAGGACGTGGCCGACCTGATCCCGGCCTTCGACGTGTTCACGCTCACCTCGCGGTGGGAGGGGCTGCCGCGCGTGATCCCGCAGGCGATGGCGGCCGGGCTGCCGGTGGTCGCGACGCCGGTCGGCGCGGTCGAGGACGCGGTGGCCGACGGCGAAACCGGCCGGCTCGTGGCGCCGGGGGACGTCGCCGGGTTCGCGGCGCGCTGGGAGGAGCTGGCGCGGGATCCGGAGCGCGCGCGCGCCATGGGCGAGCGGGGCCGCGAGCGGGCCGGGGAGTTTTCGGCGCGGCGCATGGTGGACCAGCTGGCCGCGCTCTACGAGGAATGCGTGGCGCGCCGGTCCGGCGCCGCGGGCGCCTGAGCGCGGGAGCGCGGGCCCGGCCGCGGCCGCGCGACGGGCGCGGGCGCCGCGGCGCCCGGCGGGTTCAGGCGCGGGAGGAGGCCGCGGGCGGCCCGGGCCGCCGCATCAGGTCCGGGTGGCGGCGGCGGAACGCGTCGAGGGTTTGCTCGGTGATGCGCTCGAGCCCGCGCGCGTCGGCGAGCGCGTCCCGCAGCGCCGCGTGCAGGGCCTCCGCGCTCACGCCCGAGCGGAAGGTGGCGGGCCGGAGCCGGTAGCGGAGCGGGAAGACCCAGCGCGCGTACGCGGTGAACGCCGCGTTCCACAGGGCCCAGGCCAGCGGGTGGAGGTTGCGGCGCTTGTAGAGGATTCGCGACAGGTGGCCGTTGTACGCGTAGGCCGGGTCGTACCAGTCGTGCGAGTTGCTGGCCTCGTGCAGCACCCGGAAGGCCGGCTCGTAGAGCAGCCGGAAGCCCGCGCGGTGGGCGCGCCGCGAGAACTCCCACTCTTCCTTGCCGAAGAAGTAGGCCTCGGGGAGCGGGCCGATGCGCTCGAACACCTCGCGCCGGATCAGCATCAGGGCCCCGGAGATGAACGTGCGCTCGGCGGGCTGGTCGAACTGCCCGTGGTCCAGCTCGCGGTGCCCGAGGTGGCGTTCGCCGCCCCAGAAGCGGATGAACCCGCCGGTGCTCCACAGGCGGCCGGTCTCGGGCCAGAACAGGATCTTGCCGCCGACGATGCCGCAGCGCGGGTCCGACGCGAGGCGCGCGGCGCCGTGGACCAGGAACTCCGGGTCGTCCACGATGCAGTCGTTGTTGAGGAGCAGCACCGACCCGCAGCCGTCCTCGAGCGCGCGCCGGATCCCGACGTTGCAGCCCGCCGCGAAGCCGAGGTTGGCCTCGTTCTGCAGGAACTCGGGGCCGGTGCCCCCGAACTCGGCGCGCAGCCGCTCCATCGAGCCGTCGCCCGAGGCGTTGTCGAGCACGTAGACGCGGTGGGCGGGCCGCGCGACCGGCGCGAGCGAGCGCAGGCAGCGGCTCGAGGCCGCGTGGTTGCGCCAGTTGAGCACCACGATCCCGACCGGAAGCGCCGGGGCCGCGCTCACGGGCGGCGCTGCCAGTACACGCCCGACCAGTCCACCGTCTGCAGCGGCTCGGTGATCCCGTGGCGGGCGCGGTAGTCGGTCACGGCGCGCTTGCAGCCCTCGACGGCGCCGTAGTCGTCGATGATCGCGAAGCCGCCGGGGGAGAGCTTCGGGTAGAGCGCGTCGAGGGCGTCGAGCGTGGACTCGTACATGTCGCCGTCGAGGCGCATCACCGCCAGCCGCTCGATCGGGGCCGAGGGCAGCGTGTCCTTGAACCAGCCCTTGAGGAAGCGGACCTGATCGTCGAGCAGCCCGTAGCGCTCGAAGCGCTCGCGCACCTCCTCGAGGGACACGGCCAGCTGGCCGTAGGTCCAGTGGATGTCGCCGCGATCCGCCGGGTAGCGCGCGGCGTCCGGGGGCGGCAGCCCTTCGAACGAGTCGGCGACCCACACCCGCCGCCGCGTGTCGCCCCACGCCTTGAGCATCCCGCGCATGAAGATCGTGGTGCCGCCCCGCCACACGCCGGTCTCGATCAGGTCGCCGGGGATGTTCCGTTCCAGCACCTCGCGCACGCAATGCTCGACGTTCTCGAGCCGCCGCAGCCCGATCATGGTCTCGGCGTCGGAGGGCCAGTCGCGGCCCTCCTCGCGCACCCGCAGGTCGAGGCGTTCGATCTTCACGAGCTCCCAGCGCAGCAGCGCCAGCATCCGCCGCAGCGGCTCGTAGAGCACGCCCTTCCAGTGGCCCTTGCGGAACGAGAAGCGGATCACGTTCTGGGGCGAGATGGCCCGGGTCAGCGCCCGCTTGAGGAGCGACACGTAGAGCTCGCGGACCTCGCGCAGTTCCTCGGCGGTTCCGGTGGGCGGGGCCAGCGACATGCGAATTCTCCGGGAGGGTTCGAATCGAGGCGGCGGAGTCTGCAGAACCGCCGCGGGGTCCGTCAATCCCGTGGCGCCGGGGGAGGAGCCGTGGGGCGCGCCTCGCCCTGCGCCGGGGCGGTCGCGGCGCCGGCGAACAGGGCGAGGGCCTCGCTCCCGCGCACGTAGCGCGTCGCGAGGCACACCGCGCCGGCCGCGATCGCGCCGGCCGCGGCCACCGCCGCCGCCGCGGGCCAGCCCGCCGGCCCCTCCGCGCC
>CAZIVR010000105.1:0-12553 GCA_964542745.1 uncultured bacterium | reverse complement strand
ACACTTGCTTGGTCAGGATGTGATTGACCCGCGCTTCAAGATCGGGCATTGCGTCCGCCAGCCCCTTGGTGAGACGCACAGTGATCTCGCGCAGGAAGACGCCAGACTTCGTGCACGGGTCGAGGAACTTCACCGTGTTGTCCGCCCAGATGTTCGCGCCATTGTTGGCCACCGCCCAAGCCTCAGCCAGCGTGTCCAACATGCGATTCGCGAGCTCGGGCGGGGTAAAGACCTCGTCGTTGGAGAGGTTGGCGATGCACGACAGCACATCCGGGTTGCGGCCGCGGAGCGCAAAGCCAGCCTGAGGGCTCATGCGTTCTCCTTCGAGCTGGCACCGATGGAAGCGGCTGCCAGATCGCCCACCGTCATCGGCGGGTAGGTCCTGATCGGGGTGAAGATCTCGTGCTTGCCGAGGTGGGCGAAGAGGGAGTCCTCAGCGCTGAAGGCAGCTGATCCTGTGAGCACGTCCAGCCGAAAGTCGCGCCGCTGGAACTTGCCTCTCCCGAGGTAGCCCCATTCCGCGAAGGTGATGGGCTGATCATCGCTGGTGCGCATCTTCAGGGCGTCGCCGTGGACCAAGTTCTGCGAGAGCACGTAGGAGGCAGCGCGATAGAGATCGTCCGACTGGTCGAGTTTCAGGTAGTCGGCGAGGACCTCTAGCATGTTCGCGCGGCACTCGGAGATGTTGTCCTCCAGAAGTTCGATCCCGTAGGTGCACATCACTGCGAGAAGGGCGTATTGCCGCCTTTCGAAGTCGGACCTCCCGAACTTGAGTTCGACGGCGGCGAGCTTCCTCTGCAGGATGCGAACGAGGAAGTTTCCACTCCCGCACGCCGGTTCCAGAAACCGGGAGTCGATACGCTCCGTTTCGTCCTTCACCAGATCGAGCATCGCCTTGACCAGCCACGCTGGGGTGAAGACCTCCCCGTGGTCGGCCACGCGCTGTTTGGACCTGACGTTTTTCATGAGCTGTTCGGGCAATGCTCGCTCCCGTTCACTGCTCCCTACCCCTTGATGTTGCCGATCGGCTTGAGCGAGACCACGCGTCGCGAGAGGCCGACCCGGTCGAGCACGTCCACGACCGAGTCGAGGTCCTTGTAGGCGATGCCGGCCTCCTCGGCCACGCCCGACGCCGAGGCCGCCTGCACCACGATGCCGCGGGCCTCGAGGTCCCGGAGCAGGGCGTCGCCGCGCACCGCGCGCCGGGCCGCGCCGCGCGACATCGTACGGCCGGCGCCGTGCGCGGTCGAGCCGAAGCTCAGGTCCATGGCGGCCTCGGTCCCGACCAGCAGCGCCGAGCCGGTCTCCATCGAGCCGCCGAGGATCACGGGCTGGCCGCACTCCCGGTAGCGCGCGGGCAGGTCGGGCGCCCCGGGCCCGAAGGCGCGCGTCGCGCCCTTGCGGTGCACGAGCAGTTCGCGCGCCCCGCCGTCCACGACGTGGCGCTCGAGCTTGGCGATGTTGTGCGCGACATCGTAGACCATGTGGAGTCCGAGCCGGTCGGCCGGCCGCCCGAACACCTTCGCGAACACCTCGCGCACCCGGTGGGCGATCACCTGGCGGTTGGCGAAGGCGCTGTTGGCCGCGCAGCGCATGGCGGCGAAGTAGGCGCGGCCCTCGGGCGAACGGAACGGCGCCGCCGCCAGCTCGCGGTCGCGCACCGCGATCCCGTACCGGGCCATCGCGGCGTCGAAGATCCGCAGGTGGTCGGTCGCGACCTGGTGCCCGAGGCCGCGGGAGCCGCAGTGAAGCATCACGCACACCTGCCCCTCGCGCTCGATCCCGAACACCCGCGCGGTGTCCGGGTCGTGCAGCCCGCCGGGCGGCACCACCTGGATCTCGAGGTAGTGGTTGCCCGAGCCCAGCGTGCCGAGCTGGTCGCGCCCGCGCTCCACCGCGCGCGCGCTCACCGCGTCCGGGTCCGCGCCCGCCAGGCAGCCGCCGGCCTCGGTGCGCTCGAGGTCCTCGTTCCAGCCGTAGCCCTGCTCGACGCACCAGCGCGCGCCCTCGGTCATGACCCGGCGCATGCGGCGCGCGTCGAGGGGCACGAACCCGTGGACGCCGACCCCGGTGGGCACCGCGGCGAACAGCGCCTGCACCAGCGCGCGCAGTTTCGGACGCACCTCGGCCTCGTCGAGCGAGGTGGCGAGCAGGCGCATGCCGCAGTTGATGTCGAAGCCGATGCCGCCCGGCGAGATCACGCCGGTGTCGGGATCGAAGGCGGCCACGCCGCCGATCGGGAAGCCGTAGCCCCAGTGGCCGTCGGGCATGCACAGCGCCGCCCCGACGATCCCCGGCAGGCAGGCCACGTTGGTGACCTGCTCGAGCACGCCCCGGTCGAGCGAGGCGAGCAGCGCGTCGGAGGCGACGATCCGCGCGGGCACGAGCATGCCCGGCTTCGCGCCGGGCGCGATCTCCCAGCAGCACGGGGCGACCTCGCGCAGCGGGAAGCCGTGGAGGCTAGAGATCGAGGACGAATCGCGCATGCCAACCCTCCCCCGAGCGCTCCACGGCCAGCCCGTGCAGCGTGACCGCCTTGACGTCGATCCGGCGCCGGGTGCGCGCCGGGTCCACGACCTCGCCCGCGAGCCGGGCTTCGAGCCGGAACGCGGCCGGCCCCGCGGCCTCGTCCCGCTCGACGCGCACCTCGGCGCGCGGAAACAGCGCGCGGTCGCGGTCCTTGAGGAACAGCAGCTCGGAGAGGAAATCCACGAGCAGCAGCTCCGGCGTCTCGGCCGCGAGCGTGATCGCGTGCCGGTGCCCCTCGCCCAGCGATTCCGGGTCCGCCATCAGCTCGCACAGGGCGCGGGCGGACGTGGCGAAGAGGTCGCCCAGGTCCTCCCCCCAGGCCTCGACCGCGGCGTCGGCGGGCACCAGGTCCTCCCGGTACTCGAAGCGTCCCATGGCCGCACTATGCCACGCGCGGTCGCCGCCCGGCCGAGCGAGGCGCCTCGGCTCGTGAACGGGCGAGTCTCCCGGATCGCGGCCGGCCGCGGGCCCGGGCGCCATCGCGGGAACCGGCGGAGCGACCGTCGCGCCCGGGCTCGCGAGATTTTCCTCACCGCCCGCGCCGCGGGTCTGTCATCATGCCCCGAATGTCCGAGGGCTCCCGCTTCTCCAGCACCCGCCACCTGCTCGAACTCTGCGTCGGCTACTACTTCTCGTACGTCCTGACCGGCATCGCGGTGAAGGTGTTCACGGGCGGCATCCGCGAGCCGCGCATGTCGGACATGGAGTTCCTCTTCAACAACACGATCGGCGGCAACGGCTTCGCGCTCGGCGCCGTGATCGCGATGGGCTGGCTCGGGCTGCGCGGGGCGCGCACCCTGCGCGTCGGCCGCCTGACCCTGCCGGCCGAGACCCGCTACATCGTTCCGTCCGGGCTCTGCACCGCGATCATCATCCCGGGCACGACCCTCCTCTACACGCTGCCCATCTCGGTGATGGTCGCCATGGTCATCATGCGGGCGAGCGTGATCGTGATCAGCCGGCTGGTGGACGCGGTGCAGATCCGCCAGGGGCTGCTCAAGAAGCGCGTGCTGCCCGAGGAGAACTGGGCGGTGGCCTTCGCGCTGCTCGCGCTCGGCACCAACCTGCTGCTGCTGCCGGTGGTGGACCTGCTCGAATCGCGCGGGCTCGCGGTGGGCCAGGCGCTCGGCATCCGGCCCGGGGCCCTGCGCGGGGGCTTCGAGTTCATCCGTTCGCCGCTCGCGATGACCGTGCTCACCGCCTACATCGTGGCGTACGCCGTCCGGCTCTACCTGATGAACTACTTCAAGAACACGCGCGGCCCCGAGGACACGCTCGACAACCGCGGCTTCTTCGCCATCGAGCAGGTGGCCGCGACCGCGGGCATCGTGCTGATGGGCGCGATCACCTACTTCGGCCGCGACGCCTTCGGCTGGAGCGCCCCGGCGGTGATCGCGTTCCACGAGGCGGCCGGGCGGCTCGACGTCGCGGCGATCCTCTCCGGCATCCCGTTCGGGCTGGTGGCGTTCTTCTCGGTGTTCCTGTTCATGTTCCAGGGTCGCACCGCCACCTTCGCCGGGGTCGTGAACCGGCTCACGTCGCTGCTCGCCGGCACCACCGCCACGCTGCTCCTCGCCTGGATCTGGAAGCAGAAGCCCCCCTCGATCCAGGACTGGGCCTCGCTGGTGTTCATTCTCGTGGCGGTCGGCTTCCTGACCCGCGCCGAGAAACGCCGCCGGGCGTAGCGCCGGCTCGCGCATCCCGCGCGCGCGGCGTTCCCGAGCGAGGCCTAGGGGTTCGCGACCGCGATCCGCGCGTCGAGCACGACGCAGCCGCGCCCGGGCGCGAGCACCTTGAGCGGGTTCAGGTCCATCTCCGCGATCTCCGGGTGGTCGCCCGCGAGCTGCGAGACGCGCAGCAGCGCGGCCTCGAGGGCGGCGACGTCGCCGGGCGGCGCGCCGCGGTAGCCCGACAGGAGCCGCGCGCCCCGCACGCCGGTCACCATGGCGCGCGCGTCGAGGTCGGTGAGCGGATGGACCCGGAACACCACGTCCTTCAGCAGCTCCACCTGCACGCCGCCCATCCCGAACATCAGCAGCGGCCCGAACGAGGGGTCGCGGGCCATGCCGACGATGGTCTCGATCCCGTCCGTCACCATGGCCTGCACCGAGACGCCCTGCATCTCGCCGCGCCGCCCGGCGGCCTCGAGGCGCGCCTCGATCCCGCGGAACGCCTCGCGCACCGCGTTCCCGTCGCCGAGCCCGAGCGCCACGCCGCCCAGGTCCGACTTGTGGCTGAGGGTCGCCGAGCGCAGCTTCACCGCCACCGGGAAGCCGATGGCCGCGGCGGCGGACGCGGCCTCGTCCGCGGTGCGCGCCTCCGCCTCGGCGGGCCGCCCGAGCCCGTCGGCCTCGAGCAGCGCCGCGGTCTCGGCCGCGCCGAGCCACGCGCGCGCGCCGCCCGAGCGCCGCAGCGCCGCGGCCACCACCCCGGCCGCGCGGGCGCGGTCCACGTCGCCGAAGCGCGTCGTCGCGCCCTGCGGGGCGTCGCGCCAGCGGCCGTATCGCACGACCCGCGACAGCGCGATCGCCGCCGACTCGGGGAACACGTAGGAGGGAATGTGCCCCTCGTGCAGCGAGCGGAGCCCGGCCGGCACGCCGTGCGACCCCATGAAGCACGAGAGCACCGGCTTCGGCTCGCGCCCCGCGGCGCGGGCGTCGGCCTTGGCGGCCTCGTTGCCGCGCACGATCGCGCGGGCCACGTCGAGCGGCTCGGTGACGATCGGCGGCACGTAGAGCACCAGCATCGCGTCCACGTTCGGGTCCGCGGCCACGAGCCGGATCGCCTTTTCGAACGACTCCGGCACCGCCGACGCGATCATGTCCACCGGGTTGCGGGTGCTGGCCTCGGGCGGCAGGAAGGCCCGCAGGCCCCGCACGGTGTCCTCGGAGAGGGTCACGACCTCGAGGCCGCGCGTCTCGCAGGCGTCCGAGGCCATGATGCCGGGCCCGCCGGCGTTGGTGATGATGCCCACCCGGTTGCCGCGCGGGATCGGCTGGGTCGCGAGCGGCATGGCGACGTCGAACAGCTCCTCGATGGTGTCGCAGCGGATCACGCCGGACTGGACGCACAGCGCCTCGACCGCGGTGTCGGCGCCGGCCAGCGACCCGGTGTGCGAGGAGGCGGCGCGCATGCCGGCCCCGGTGCGCCCGCTCTTCACAGCCACGACCGGCTTCTTGCGTCCCACGCGGCGGGCGATCTCGAGGAAGCGGCGGGGATTCCCGAACGACTCGAGGTAGAGCAGGATCACGTCGGTGCCGGGGTCGCGCTCCCAGTACTCGAGCAGGTCGTTGCCGGACACGTCGGCCTTGTTGCCCACGCTCGCGAAGTGGGAGATCCCGATGTTGAGCTGGGAGGCGAGGTCGAGGATCGCGAGCCCGAGCGCGCCGCTCTGCGACGAGAAGGCCACGCGGCCGGGCGGCGGGTAGATGGGGGCGAACGTGGCGTCGAGCTTCACGCCCTCCTCGGTGTTGAGCACGCCGAGGCAGTTGGGCCCGATGAGGCGCATGCCGCGCGCGCGCACCAGCTCGCGCAGCGCGGTCTCGCGAGCACCCCCCGCCTCGCCGGTCTCCTTGAAGCCGGCGCTGATCACCACCAGGCCGCGCACGCCCTTCTCCCCGCAGGCCTCGGCCACTTCCAGCACGTGCCGCGCCGGCACCACCACCACCGCGAGGTCCACGGGCCCCGGAACCTCCCGGATCGTCGGGTAGGCGCGCACCGACTGCACCACGTCGGCCCCGGGATTGACCGGGTAGACGGCGCCCTGGAAGCCGTTCCGGAGCAGGTTGCGGAAGATCGCGCCGCCCACGGTGCGCGGATCGCGCGAGGCGCCGATCACCGCCACGGTGCGCGGCCGGAAGATCGCGTCGAGCCCGTGGGAGTCGCGCGCCTCGCCGGCCGGCGCCGCCGAGGCGCCCGGAATCGCGGCGGACGCGCTCATCGCGAGTCCCCGGCCGGCGGCAGCGCCTCCAGGCGTTTCTCGAGCCCGGCGATGGCGGACTTCGAGCGCTGCCCCTCGGGCAGGGCGCGCGCGAACTCCAGCGCCTCCTCGAGCGTGCGGCGGGCGGCCGCCACATCCCCGCGGCCGCGGTGGATGTCGGCGCGCGTCTGGTAGAAGCCGATCTTGCGCGGGCCATAGGCGAGCGCCATCGCCCGATCGGAAGCGGCCAGCGCCTCGTCCCATCGCCGCAGTTCCCGCAGGGCGATCGCCATCCGCGCGTGCGGGTTGTAGTCCGAGGGAAAATCGCGCGCCGAAGCCTCGAGCATGGGGATCGCGCGCTCGGCCCGGCCGGTCTCGATGTAGGCGCTCAGCCGGTGCGAGTCGAACACCACGCGCGCCTCGGGCGAGGCGGCCCGCGCCGCCTGGCGGTCGAGGAACTCGGACCACGCCTCGGCCACCGCGCGCCGGCCCGCCGAATCCCCGGCCGCCTCGCGGGCGTCGAGCAGGGCGATGAAGACGCCGGAGCGGTCGTCCCCGGTGAGGTCCAGCGTGGAATCGGCCAGCACCTCGCGGCAGGCGCGCTCGAAGGCGGCCACACGTTCCGCCCGGCCGGGCGAGCCGGCCGGCAATGCGAGCGCGCCCGCGAGCCCGCTCGCCGCGATGTTCCCGGACGAGGCGCCGCCCCGCAGGCGCGGCCAGGCCGACTCGGCGAGCGCCACGCTCGCCTCGGCACTGTCGGTCCGGGAGAGGGCGAACAGCCGCGACTCGACGGCCCGGGCGTAGCCGCTCCAGCGGGCGGGCGCGGCGGCGAGCGCGGACGCGTAGCCGGCCGCCGCGCCCGGGTAGTCCTCGATCCCGTAGAGCGAATCGGCGTGGGCGAGGCGCGCGTCGGCGAGTGCCGGAGCCGCGGCGCGGGCCAGGCGGCGCGCGTGGGCGCCGCTCTGCTCGCGGAACATCGCGTCGAGCTGGCTCACCGACGCGCTTCCCACCCAGCGCATGCGAACCTCGCCACCGGAAGGGTCGAGCACGAAGTAAGTGGGGTAGGCGGAAATCCGGTAGCGGCGGCGGAACTCGGCGTTGACCGCCTTTTCACCGTCGATCGCGAGCCAGACGAACCGTCCGGCGTGCTTCGAGAGGGCCGGGTCCGTGAAGACGTTGGCCCTCATCGAGCGGCAGCTGTGTCACCACGGCGCCCACGACTCGACGAACATCGGGAGCTTGCGCGCCTTCGCCTCGGCCAGCGCGCGCGGGAGGTCGTCCTCGATCCAGGGAAGCACCGCCCGCGGGGCTGCGGCCGCGGTCGCGGCGGAAGCAAACGCGGCGAGCGCGGCGAGCGCCAGGCACCCGCGGCGGGCCGCCTCCATCAGTCTCGATCTCATGCGTCGCATGCTAGCGGCTGCCCCGCGGGGGCGCCAGCCGCGCGCGAAGCCGGCGCGGCGTCGCCTCCCGCGGGACGCCTGGAGCGGCGTCGGGGATCCGAAGGGAGAATTGACGAAGCCTCGACTTCGAAGTCCCTCCCCACGAATCCCACCGGCCGCTGCGATTCGTACTGGTCTCGAACGCGAAGCCTGTGGGAACCTTGGGCACGAACCGGAGGAGCGGACGATGAAGTCAGCGGGTGGATGGATGGTGACGGCGTGGATCGCGGCCGCGGGCGCGGCCTTCTCGGCTTCCCCGGCGGACGCGGCGCGCAAGCTCCCGGCGGAGATCCCGGCCGGCGGCGCGGTCAAGACGGTGCGCCGCGCCGACGCCGAGTGGAAGCGGATCCTGACCCCGGAGCAGTACCGGATCCTGCGCGGGAAGGGCACCGACGTCGCCTTTACGGGAAAGTACGTGCACGTGAAGGGCCGCGGGGTGTTCCGCTGCGCGGGCTGCGGGCTCCAGGTGTTCCGCACCGAGCACAAGTTCGAGTCGGGCACCGGCTGGCCGAGCTTCTGGGCCCCGTTCGCGGGGACGCACGTGCTCGAGGTCGCGGACCACTCGCTCGGCATGGAGCGGGTGGAACTCCTGTGCGCGCGCTGCGACGGCCACCTCGGCCACCTCTTCGAGGACGGCCCGCGCCCCACGGGGCTCCGCTACTGCATCAATTCGTCGGCGCTGGAGTTCGCGCCCGCACGCTAGGTGTGGAGTCGGGAGTCTTCCCCCGCCGCGGGTCCGAACTCGCCTGAAAGGCACGGCGCCTTTTGAGCACGAAATCGAGGCGGTCGGGTGACTCGGCCACGAGGCGCGCAGGCACGCCTTCGCGCAACTGCGGCGCCGAGGTCAACTGCCGGTCGCGGGTTCCATCAATGTTCTTCATTCGAAGGACGCCAATCCGCCCGGTGTCATCGAGACCCGTGTAGACGATCCTCCGGCCGTCCGGCGAAATATCGTAAACGTAGCCCCCGAATACCCTGGGATCCCCCAGCATTGTCCTCCATGGCCCGGCGGTCCCGTTCTCGGGATCGGCTTCCATCGTGTACCGCTCCGGCGATCCCACGTTGAGGCACGGGCTGAAGTCGAAGAAGATCCGGCTGCCGTCGGCGGACCACTGGGGGTTGTCGGCTTTTCCGTTTAGATGAGTCAGCCTCCGGTAGCCGGTGCCGTCTACGTTCATGACGAACAACTCCTGGGGATTTGCTTGAAGGGTCGGATCGTATGGAAGCCCCGTCATGAAGACGAAGCGGCGACCGTCGGGAGAGAGCCTCGCCGACGTCCATGCACTCGTCGGTTGCCCATCGTGCGTGACCGGCCGCATGCTTCCGTCGTCCGTATCGAGCCGGTAGAGCCCTCCGGAGAGCGGACCGCTCGCGTCGGTCTCGCGCGCGAAGTAGATGTACCGACTGTCCGGGCTCCAACTCGCGCCGTTCACCCAGCGATCGGAGTTGGTCCACAGGGTGGCCACACCGGTGGCGACGTCCACCGTCCAGAGGTCGAAGAAGAACACGAAAGCGATCCGGCTTCCGTCGGGTGACCAATCGAGGTTTTCAACCGTCGAGAAGAATCCATTGGCGGCATCGAACAGGCGCCGCCGGGTGGTGCGGAGCGTGTCCGTGAGGTAGATCCCCGGGGCCCAGGCGCCCGTCGAATCGTCCACTCCGAAGAAGGCGATCCGAACCCCGTCGGGTGCCCAAGTTGGTGACTTTGGCTCTGAAATCTGAATCACCCGATTGAAGCACTCGACGCCGCGGGGCTGGAACGGGGACTTCGCGCAGTTCAGGGCTGTCGCCACGAGCGCCAACTGGACGACGAGCCGCGAATGGGTCCGCCAGTTCGAACGGCTTAGGTACCTCATAGCCTCGCTCCCCATCACTTCAGAACCACGAGCTTTCGGACAATTCGCTCGGGCCCGATCGTAGCCGTGACGAAGTAGATGCCAGCCGCACCGCGCTCACCGCTTCGGCTTCGCTGATCCCAGCGAAATCTTGAGGTAGTCGGATTGGTGTGCTCGGACTCGGCCTGCCACACCTCCCGGCCACCAAGATCGAAGACCGACACGCGAACCCTACCAGCCCGCGAGACGCTCACTGAGAACTCCACTTCCCCGGCCGAGGGATTCGGGCGCAGATCGAGCGAGACCGGGGAGCCAGGGCCGCCTGTCGCCTCCTGAACCGCAGTCACGAGCGGCGTGCCGAGCGCGGTGTAGGCGAAGTAGACCCCGGTGGGATCCACCGGCCAGTAGTACTCGAGGCCATCCTTCGAGAGTTGGTAGACGTTTGTCTCGAACGTGACTGCGGTGCCCGCCTGGGAGTACACCCAAACTGTGGGCGTCCATGGCGGGGGTTCGATGCCAGTGTCGAACGAACTCGCGATCTGGACCTCGTCCGCGGCGCCGTAGCTGCTGATATTCCTGGGCCAGACCGCCCGTACGGACGAAAAGGTGTTTCCCAGATCCACCGTTCCCCTCACGGTGTGTCGCACCGCGGCGTACGTACCCGGCGGGATCCCCGGCCAGTTGATCACCTCGCGAGGAGGCACCGGCTCCTGGACCACGTCCGCGATCGCGTACAGAGTTCCCTGCGCGATCATGCTGGGGACCAGCACGAGACGGAGGGCGGAGTCCACGTTGATGCGACCGTGGCCTACCGCAGGGTGGAAGCTAGTGTTCTCTAGCGGATAGACCGGTCGAGTACTTCGAACCAGCACCTCGCGCAAGTCTTCGTTCGTGAGCTGCGGGGCGTGCGACTTGATGAGCGCCGCGGCTCCGCTGGCGGCCGCCGCCGCAGCCGACGTTCCTCCGAAACCGTAATTGCCCGTCGTTGGCGCGGCCGGCGACGGCACCTGCCAGTACGAGCCCTGAGATCTTCGTTTGGTCGTCTCGATGAGTCGGCCGCCGGGTGCCACGAAATCCAGATGCGCGCCGTAGTTGCTGCCGCGTGGTGAGGTCACGAGGCCAGCACATTGACAGACATTATACCAATCAATGCTGCTATCCACCCACCGCCGACCGTCGTGCTGAAACGCACCAACGGCATTGACGAACTTGGAATGTGCCGCGGGATAAACGCGCGCGGTGACATTCTCGTTTCCGGACGCCGCAAACATCGAGACTCCGGCCATATAAGCGTTGCGACACACAAGCTCGAGGCTGCGTGAAAATTCATACGTTCCCAGCGACATGCTGGCAATGACGCCACTGGAAGTGCGCACCCAGTCGATGGCCTGCTCGAGATCCGTGATACTGCCGCCGCCAAACGCATGCATGACCTTCCCGATCGCGAAGCGAACGTTCCAATTGACTCCCGCGACCGCGCCCCCGCCGTTCCCAAGCGCGCCAATCATTCCGGCCACCGACGTACCGTGGGAGTCCTGCTCATCATCCGCCGGAATGCCAACGGTCTCCGAGATGAAGTCGTAGCCAGTGACCATCCGGCCTGCCAACTCCGGGTGACCGGAGTCAATGCCCGAGTCGAGAACGTAGACCGTCGTCGGAACGCCGCCGGTCGTGATGTCCCACCCACGGAGCGCTCCGAGATCGTGTCCGGGTCTCCCTGCCCATAGCCCCGTGTTCCGAAGCCACCACTGCCGCCAGAAATAGGCGTCGCTCGGGGGCGGAAAGGCCGCCTGAATGTCCCAGTCGGGTTCGGCGATCCGCACGTGCGTCGAGTCCTGCTGAATCAGGGCGATGGCCGAGCAGACCGTCGTATCCGCCAGCTCGCACACGTACATGTCGAGCTGCGAAAGGTCGAGCCCGGCGAGGTTTTCCACGGTGGCCGTCGGGGTGAGCATCTTCATGGACGTGACGCCGGCATCGGCGAGGAGTTGCTGAACGCTTCCGGGGGAGAATCCGACGGCCTCGGGCGCCGCCGATGAAGCGCCGCTCGGGAACTCGACCACACCAGGGGAGAACCACACGATGATGCGCTGCGGATGGTAACCCGTAACGAGGGACTGGGCGTAGAGCTGACCGGAGAGCGTGTCGCTGCTGGCGCCGGATTGAACGATCAGGTCCGTGGCGCCCTCGAAATCCGCCGGTATCGGAACCCGCGCCGACAGCTCGTTGGATCGGATCACGGATACCGAGGTCGCCGGCACCTCCAGTACGCCGTTCCGCAGGGACACGAGCGCGCCGGGTGCGAAGTGCTGCCCGCTGATCCGGAACTCCTCAGTTCCGCCTGAGATCGCGACTCGAGGGATCACGCCGTACACCGCGACAGGGCATCCGTCTTCGGTCCCGCCGAGGATGGTCGCGCTGCCCACCGCCTGAAGTTCATCCACTTCCCCGTTGGAGTCGAGCGTCCGAACAGAGATCAGGCAGAAACTCGCGGGCCGGCCGGAACAGTTCTCGCCGCCCACGCTGAACGCCACGCATTCCCGGGAAGCGCCGGGAGCGAAGGCGATCGTCCAGGCGTGAGTGGAGTCGCCCTGAAAATCTCCAGCAGGTGGCACTCCGACCGTCCACCCGCAGGAGGAGCCGGAGTCGCCCGGAGCGAGCCAGTAGCACGGGCCGAGCAGATCGTTGGGAGTCCAGTCGAGGCGCACGGAGAGCGCCTGCACGTCGGGAGCATCCTCGATACGGAGATAGAGCTGGGCGGGGAGAAACGGAGCAACGGAGAAGTCGAAGACTTCCTGATGCCGATCCCAGCTCAAGTACGCGCGGCCACC
>CAZIVR010000104.1:0-12629 GCA_964542745.1 uncultured bacterium | reverse complement strand
GATCCTGCTCCTCATCGTCTGCGGCGCGGTGCTGCTGCGAGAGCGCGCGGTGGGCAAGGTGATCCTGATCCTTGGCGGCCTGATGGCCGCCGGGATGCTGCCCCTGCACATGCGGAACGGATTGCGCCCGGAGTTCCTCGCGAAGGACGGCGCCCTGCTGTTCATCTGGACGCTCTACGTCCTCGGAGTGAGCGGTTCCTTCTCGGCGATCCTCGCGGGCCTGGCGTTCCGCCCGCGGCGGGACGGCTCGTAACGAAGCGTCGCGGCCGGCGTTGGGGGCGGTGGACGCGACGGCGCACGGAAAGGCACTCGGCATGGCGAGACTCGTGTTCGGCATGAACCAGTCCCTGGACGGCTACGTGGACCACATGGCGTTCGCGCCGGGCCCCGCGCTCTTTCGCCATTTCATCGAGGAGGCTCGGGGGCAGGCGGGCAGCGTGTACGGCCGCCGCATGTACGAGGTGATGCGCTACTGGGACGACGAGCACCCGGAGTGGGAAGAAGCGGAGCGCGCCTTCGCGGCGGCGTGGCGGAAACAGCCGAAGTGGATCGTCTCGCGCTCGTTGAAGTCGGTCGGGCCCAACGCCACCCTCGTCGGGGACGACCTCGAAGGTGCGATGCGCGAACTGAAGGCGACCCGCGAGGGAGAGATCGAAGTCGCCGGCCCGGAGCTGGCCCGGAGCCTCACCGAACTCGGTCTGATCGACGAGTATCGAATCTACCTGCACCCCGTCGTGCTGGGTCAGGGCAAACCGTACTTCGCCGGCCCCCGGCCGCGGCTGCGCCTCGTGGCGAGCGACCGGATGGGCGAGGACGTGATCCGGTTGACCTACGTTCCGGCCTGATCTCGCGACGCGAGCGACCCGTGCCCCCGCGCCTCGACGCCGTCCATCCCGTCCTGATGTCGCGCGACGTGGCGGTTTCGATCCGCTTCTACGAGCAGCTGGGCTTCGTCCACGTCTTCTCGGACTCCGCGGAGAGTCCTCGCTACGCGGTCATCCGGCGGGACGGCGTGGAGCTTCACCTCCAGGGGCACGACGCCGGGGAGTGGGCGCGCGCCGGGGACCGGCCGACGTATCGCTTCCTCGTGGCGGATGTGGACGGCCTCCATCGGGAGTTCCGTGCGGCCGGCGTGCTCGAGAACATCAAGCCGGTTTCGGAAACCCCGTGGGGAACGCGGGAGTTTCACGTTCGGGATCCCGACGGCAACGGGTTGCAGTTCTATCGGGATCGGTAGCCACGGCGCCGTCGCGACGCCCCGGAGGGGTTCGGCGAACCACGAGTCGCGGAGTGCGGCGGCCGGCCGCGGGCCGCACCTCGCACCCGCCCACCCTCACCTCACGATCACGAACTTCCCGACCTGGTGCCCGAAGTCCGAGTCCACGGTGAACAGGTAGATCCCGGACTCCACGTCCTGCCCGTTGCGGGAGACCAGGTCCCAGGGGGCCTGGCCGTTGCCGTTCCGGCCGTCGTGGACGAGCTGGGCCACGAAGTCGCCGGCCAGCGTGTAGATGCGGATCGTGGCGACCGCCTTCGGCAGGTGCATGAAGTCCACGTGCCGCGGGAGCGGATCGCCGAACGACGGAAAGCGGTCCCACGCCGCGCGCCCCTTGTAGGGATTGGGCACGACCGTCACGCGCCCGCCCTCGGGAGTCGCCTCGGTGCGCGGCGTCACGCGGTCGTCGAAGCGCGCGATCAGCGGGGTCTCGAGGCGCATGCGGTTGTAGCCGTCGGCGGGGGACTCGCCGCCGGGCACGGCGCCGTCGTACACGGCGGTGAGCGCGTAGACGTAGTCGAAGCCGTTCAGCACCGAGCGGTCCACGTACCGGAACCGTCCGATCGGGTAGAGCTTCTGCTCGAACAGGATGCGGTCGTAGTCCACCGCGGCGTCGGTGACATCCACGAGCGGGATCTCGGCGTTGCCGCCCTGGTCGCTGAAGGTGGCGAGGAGCTGCCAGTTCTCGAGCGGCGGCAGGAGCGCCTCGCGGTTGCGCCAGCTCGCGAGCTTGTAGAGCCGGTAGGCCACGAACTTCGAGCCGGGCCCACCCACGCGGCCGCTCGCGATCATCACCTCGGGGTAGTTGTCCCACTCGATCACCACGTCGCGGTCGCGTGCGGTCACGCGCGACTTCGGCGCGGGCGGCACCTGCCCGGGGTCGAGCCAGCGGAACTCGGTCTCCTTGCCGTTCAATCCGGTGCACCAGTTGCAGTCGAGGTCGGTCCACACGCAGGTGCCCGGAACGTAGGTCACCCAATTGGGTCCGGGCGGATCGAGAATCGGGAACTTGCTGCCGCAGTCGCGGTCGAGCGTGAACGAGACTCCAGGCGGCGGCTCGAGGCACACCTCGTGGCCGGAGACGCCCGAGACGCCGACGTTCCACTCGGCGGTGTCGGGCCGCGCGGTCTCGTTGGGAATCAGGTCGAGCCGCGTGCCGTGCTCGAGCAGCGCCACCCGCGGCATCACGGCCGCCACGCTGTCGGCGCTCGCCGCGGCGATCAGCGCGACCGAGAACTCGAGAGACTGCCCGGGCTTGAGCTCGCGGAACGGCCCGCACGAGACCAGCGCCACCCAGTCGGTGGCGCGGTCGGTGGCCTCGCCGGTGAAGGTGCCCGCCAGCGCCGAGTAGCGGTCGGGGTCGAGCGACGGCAGGCCGCCCTGCCCGGGGATGCCCTCGCCGGAGAAGACCGAGCGCCGGAACGACACGTTGATCGGGGCGCGCCCGTAGGCCGGGTTCACGCGGGTGAGCGGGTCCACGGTGTGGCGCAGGCCCATCAGGCCGATCGCGGGGAGCCGCGAGCCCGGCACGCCGTCGGTCACGATCGCCGCGGTCCCGCTCAGGTTCGAAAAACACGAGGGCGGCGGGCACGGGGGCCGCGAGCAGGTGAGCTGCACGCCCTCCACGGTGATGCGCGCGAGTCCCTCGAACTTGGACGCTGAGTAGCTGCGGAACTGCACGCGGTCGTTGCGGTGGCCGGGGCGGTCCTCGCGGTAGCGCGAGTCGAGGTCGGCGAGCACCCCGAGGTAGACGTTGCGGAGCGTCTTCTGCCCGTGATTCGTGATCCGGTAGGTGATCGCGGCGACGCCGTCGAGCCCGGGGAAGCTCCAGGCCGAGACCACCTGGTAGGCGGTCAGCCCGAGCGGCACGTGAGACTCGCCGCTCGAGTAGCCGAAGTTCACGGCCTCGGGCCGGTCGTCCACGAACTCGCAGCCGGCATCCTGATCGGCGAACAGCGCGAGGTCCTCGTCCACCTCGCCGTCGCCGTCGTCGTCGAGGCCGTTGAGGCGCTCCTCGTCCACGAAACCGTCGCCGTCGTCGTCCACCAGCCGCCGCCGGCCGAGGTCGGTCTTGCGGGTCAGCCGCACCCGGTCGTCGGGATCGCGGGTCGGCCGCCACTCGAGCATCGGCCCGCCCGAGACGCGGGGCTGGCCGTCTTCGTCGAGCGCCCCCACCCACAGCTCGGCGTGGTTGAGCATCTCGATGCCCGAGTAGGCCGGGTACTCGAAGGAAGGGTCGCTCGAGCGGCTCGCGCCGTAGAAGGCGTTGCCGAGGATCCCGGCGTTGGTGACCCGCAGCCGGAAGTTCCCGGCGTCGAGCACCGGCCCGCGGTCCTCGACGTCGAGCACGGCGCGCGCCGGGGTCGCGCCGATCGCGCAGGCCAGCAGGGCCGCGGCGCAGGCCGCGGCGGGCAGGAAACGGGGCATCGGGTCTCGGGGTGGGGGGCCGGAGTACGATTCGGGTCGCCGTGCGGCCGGCGGGGGGTACGGGATTCTAGTGGGTCCGGCGGGGCGATTCCATCGTCGCGCCCGTCGGGCTAGAATCCGCGCGGGCCGGCGAACCGCGGCGGGAGCCGGCGGGGCCGGGGCCGGCCGCCGCGCTCGAACGCGGAATCGAGGGGAGGGGACGGGGATGGAGCTTCATTTTCCGGAGTGCGCGAAGTGCGACAAGGGCGTGCTGCTGCCGCTCTCCGACTACGGGCGCGACGGCGCGCCGATCACGTACAAGGCCTGGGTCTGCAACAACCCGGCGTGCGGATTCAACCTGCGCATCGACAACGGCGAGATCAGCCTCGGGCGCACCATCACGGCCTCGGGCAAGTGAACCGCGCCGGGCGGACCCCCGCGGAGCGGCGCGCTTGATCCGCGCCATCGTCTTCGACCTGGACAACACGCTCACCGACTTCATGCGCATGAAGGAGGCGGCCATCCAGGCCGCCATGGACGGGATGATCGACGCGGGGCTCAAGATCTCGCGCGACGAGCTGCGGGGCCGGATCGACGCGATCTACAAGGAGCGCGGGCTCGAGTTCCAGCAGGTCTTCGACGAGCTGCTGGCGCGCGAGCTGGGGCAGATCGATCCCAAGATCCTGGCCTCGGGTATCGTCGCCTACCGGCGCGCGCGCGAGTCCACGCTGGTGCTCTACCCGCACGTGCACATGACGCTCCTCGAGCTGGTGAAGCGCGGCATCCGGCTCGGCGTGGTCTCGGACGCTCCGCGCATGCAGGTCTGGCTGCGGCTGTGCAACCTCGGGCTGCAGCACCTGTTCGACGAGGTGGTGACGTTCGACGACACGGGGGAACGCAAGCCCAGCCCGGCTCCGTTCCGCGAAGTGCTGCGCCGCCTCGGCGTGGAGGCGGCCGAGTCGCTGATGGTGGGCGACTGGGCGGAGCGGGACGTGGTGGGGGCCAAGAGCCTCGGCATGAAGACGGTGTTCGCCCGCTACGGCGACACGTTCGACACGAAGCACTCGGGCGCCGATTTCGACGTGGACGACATCTGGATGCTGGTCGGAATCGTGGACCAACTCAACCGGGAGGACGCATGAGCGAAGGCAAGGTCAAGGCTTCGAAGGTGAAGGTCCACCAGCCGCCCGAGGGCACCGGAGGCCTCGACGGGCACTTCCACGTCTACGTGTTCGACGTGTTCCACAAGCAGTTCCTCCCGGGCCGGGCGGTGGACACGATCGAGAAGGCCGCCTCGTTCATGCGGCACGAGCAGGAGCGGATCTACGCCGAGCAGGAGGCCGAGCCGGAGCTGTTCGACTACCCGTTCGTCTCCACCGATCCGGACCTCCTCGCGCGCGTCGAGCGCGACGCCGAGTATCGCGACCGCCTGGAGCGCGATCTCACGTCCGAGGCGCGCCAGCGCGCGCGCCGGCGCTGACGCGGCGCCCGGGGCGATGATCGCGGTGCTCACGCTCGGACTGGCGCTGGCCTCGGCCGGCGCGGACGGCGGCGCGGCCGCCGCCCCGGGCGCGCCGCCCGACTCGGCCGCGGCGCACCCCGCGCCCGTCGAGGCCGCGGCGGACACGTCGGTCCGCGTTCCGGGCTGCCCGCTCCGGCTCGGCTGGCGGCACGAGCGCACCGGATCGCTCGGCTCGTTCCGGAGCACCGGATCCGGCCCCGGCACCGAGTCGCGCGAGGGGCCGGTCACGTGGTTCGGTTACCCGGCCAAGGCCTCGCTCACCTACCGGGGCGGCCGGCTCGCGGGCGTGAAGCTCACCTCCGACTCGCCCTCGCCGAGGCTCGCGGGCTACGTGCCCGACGAACTGCGCCGCCTCGGCTACCGCCGCGTCTCCGCCGAGCGGACGGGGACCACGACCACCAGCGTCTGGGCCGGGCCGGCCCGCATCCGCCTTGTCGCGGGCCCCCGGCTCCTGACCGCCGAAGTCACCCCCGACGCGCCCCGCGCTCCGGGCCCCGCCGACCGCGCCGCCGCGCCGGCGGCCACATCGCGCGGCTCGGTCCCCGCGCTCGCGGCCCCGGCGGCGCCGCTCGACCTCACCACCGCGGCCGCCGATTCGCTTCCCGCCCCGCGCCGCGCGGGGGTGCCGCCCGATCCGGTGCGGCCGCGGATCGCGGTCGAGGCGGGCGTGTTCGGCCGCGTCACGGTGCGCGCCACGGTCGGCCCGGACGGAACCGTGCGCCACGCCGAGATCGAGCGTGGAATCCCCGAGCTCAACAACGCCGCGCTCGAGTGGGCGGGCGCGCTTCGCTACGAGCCCTACCTGAGGGAGGGCAAGGCGGTGCCCTTCGTGGTCCTGATCCCGGTGGCGTTCCTGCCGGCGCGCCCCTCCGCGGGCGGGGAGGCCCCATGAGCCTGCCGCTGCTCACCGCCGCGGAGATGCGCGAGCTGGACCGCCGCACGATCGCCGCCGGCACGCCGGGCGAGGCGCTCATGGAGCGGGCCGGCGCGCGCGTGGTCGAGGCGATGGCGCGCCGCTACGGGCCGCTGCTCGGCATGCGGGTGCTGGTGCTGTGCGGCCCGGGCAACAACGGCGGCGACGGCTTCGTGGCCGCGCGCCACCTGCGTCAGCAGGGCGCCGAGCCGCACGTGGGACTGGTGGTGCATCCCGACCGCGTGCTCGGCGACGCCCGCCTCCACCTCGAGCGGATGCGCGAGGCCGGGCTGCCCGTGAACGTGGCCGAGGACGGTGAGTCGCTGCGCCGGATGATCGCCCGGCACGAGCGCTGGGACTACGCGCTCGACGCCCTGCTCGGCACCGGCGCGCGCGGCACGCTCGAGGGCCCGATCGCGACCGCGGTCCAGCTCCTGCGCGAGCTGGACGAGGCGGGCACCCGCGTGGTGGCGGTGGACCTCCCGACCGGCGTCCACGCCGACACCGGCGAGATCGCGCGCCGCGCGGTGCGCGCCGACCTGACCGTGACCTTCGGAGCGCCCAAGCGTGGCCAGCTCCTCTACCCCGGGCGCGCGTTCGTCGGACGCCTCGAGGTGGTGGACATCGGCCTGCTCCCGCCCGCCGAGGACCCCGGCCGGCACCCGCTCGAGCTGGCGACCGCCGATGCGATGGCGCGCCTCGTGCCGCTGCGCGACCCGCGCGCGCACAAGGGCTCGGTGGGGCGCGTGCTGGTGCTCGGCGGCTCGGCCGGGATGACCGGGGCCGTGGCGCTGGCCGCGCGCGCCGCGACGCGCTCGGGCGCCGGGGTAGTGCGGGCCGCGGTGCCCGAGAGCCTGCTCGACACGATGGCCGCGAAGCTCACCGAAGAGATGCCCGCCGGGCTGCCCGAGCGGCGGCCCCGGGTGCTCGCGGTCGAAGCGCTCGCTCCGGCGCTGGCGCTCGCCGAGGAGGCGCACGCCACGCTGGTGGGCCCCGGGCTTTCGCGCGCCCCGTGCGCCGCCGAGCTGGCGCGCCGCTTCCTCGAGGCGTGCGGCACGCCGGTGGTGGTGGACGCCGACGCGCTCAACGCGTTCGAGGACGGCCCGGAGGCGCTCGGGCGCGTGAAGGGCGCGGCGATCCTCACCCCGCACCTCGGCGAGATGTCCCGCCTCACCGCGACCGCGCCCGCCGAGCTGGAACGCCGCCGCCTCGACGAGGCGCGCGAGTGGGCGGCGCGCTGGGGCTGCGTGGTGCTGCTCAAGGGCGCCCCCACCGTGGTGGCGGCGCCCGACGGCCGCGCCAGCGTGAACCCGACCGGGAACCCGGGGCTCGCCACGGCGGGCTCGGGCGACGTGCTGGCGGGGCTGGCGGTGGCGCTGCTCGCCCAGGGGCTCGAGCGCTTCGACGCCGCGCGCCTCGCCGCCTGGGTGCACGGCGCGGCCGGCGACCGGGCCGCCGCCGAGCAGGGCCAGCACGGCATGAACGCGGGCGACGTGCTGGAGCGGATCCCGGCCGCGATGCTCGAGCTGTCGCGGCTCGCCGACCGGCTCGCGGAAACGGCGAAGCGCGGGGACTGACTCCCCGCGCCTCGCCGCCTGCCGCTTCAGGACCGGCCGGCCCTCCCGCCTACCAGGCGGAGCGGCGCACGACCTCGGTGTCGGCCTTGTAGGCGGTGAACGTCTGGACTTCGGCGAGGAGCTGCTTGCCGCTCACGTTCACCTCGGACGGCACCGGTTCCCAGCGCCGCACCGACGGATCGTAGGCGAAGATCGTCATGCCCCTCACCTCGGGGGCCGAGGCCGCGTCGAAGGTCAGCAGCAGGTCCTTGCGCAGCCGGGCCTTGTCGGGCGGCGAGATCGCGATCCGGCACTCGGGGCGCGACGGGTCCGGCAGGGTGAGGGTGATCGTGGCCATTCCGGGGTACGCGTCCTTCGGCACCACGAGGGTCACGCCGGCGAGGCTGATCACGCCGCCCAGCTTGCCGTGGAGCTTGACGACCCTCGAGATCTCGAGCGGACCGCCGCTCGCGGGAGGCGCGAGGAGCCGCTCGCGATCCGCCGTGGCCAGGTCGGACGCGGGGGCGGGGCGCGAGGCCATCCCGGTCGCGGGGCGTTCGGGGGCCGCTTCGGGGCCCACGGCCGGCGCGGTCGGGGACATGCCGCATCCGGTGACGGCGAGGAGCGCGGCGATGAGGCCGGCTCCGAGGATTCCAGGTCGCGTGCGACGCATCGTGGCGGTTCTCCATGACGGCTGGTTTCGGCTTCGGCGCCCGTGCCGCCCCGAAGGTCGGGCGCCGGCGCCACCACAGGGAGAACAGGGCACGCGCCGTGCCGGAGATTGCAGAATGCGTCCTGCACGCGCCGCGCGGGCGATCTCGCCCGATCCGGTCCCGGAACCCGGCGCGATCGTCCGCCCTGGACCGCACTTCGAGCGGAACGCGAGGCGTGCAACGCGATCCCGCACGATCGCCGCGTGCGATCCGCGCGATCGGGTCCGCCGGGTTGGGGCAATCCCCCCGCCGCGGGCGCGCGGAACAAGCGAAAGGGCCCGCGCGTCGCCGCGCGGGCCCTCCGGATGCGCCGGACCCTAGAGGTGCGGGTTGATCTTCGCGAGCAGCGCCGGCTTGGGAACCGCGCCGATGATCCGCTCGACCATCTCGCCGCCCTTGAAGAGCATCAGGGTCGGAATGCTGCTGACCATGAGGCGGCCCGAGAGATCGGGATTTTCGTCCACGTCGAGCTTCACGACCTTGAGCTTGCCGCTGTGGTCGCGTGCGATCTCCTCGAGCGCCGGAGCGATCGCCCGGCAGGGGCCGCACCACTCCGCCCAGAAGTCCACCAGCACCGGGATCTTCGACTGGAGCACTTCCTCGGTGAAGTTGCTCTCGGACACCGCGACGGTATTCGCCATAAGGACACCCCCTCCAAACCGCTGTAGACTGCGTTCACGCGCCTTGGATGCCGCCCCAGGCGAAAGCGTTTCCGACCGATTCCCGGCGGGCGAAAAGAATAGGTGGAGCCCCGCGAGACCGTCAATGACGGCGGCCACATTCCGGTTCCCTGGCGCGCCCGGCCGTCCCCGGCCCTCCCGATGATCCCGATCCGAGACGAGAACCCCTCCGAAACCGTGCCGGTGGTGACGCGCGCGCTCATCGCCGTCAACGCCGCGGTGTTCGTGTACGAGCTGATGCTCGGCCCCGGCCTCCGCTCGCTGTTCTTCGAGTGGGGGCTGGTGCCCCTGCGCGTGACGATGGCGCTCTCCGAGGGCACCGAGCCGTGGACCGCCCCCGCGCTCACCTTCGCGACCTCGATGTTCCTGCACGGCGGCTGGGCCCACCTGATCGGGAACATGTGGTACCTGTGGATCTTCGGCGACAACCTCGAGGACCGCATGGGCCACGCGCGCTTCCTCGTTTACTACCTGCTGGGCGGGATCGCGGCGGCGGCGGTGCAGTTCTTCCTGCACAGCACTTCCCGGGTCCCGACCGTGGGCGCGAGCGGGGCGATCGCCGCGGTGCTGGGCGGCTACGCGCTGCTCTTCCCCGGCGCCCGGGTGTTCACGCTGCTCCCGATCTTCCCCTTCTTCCAGATCGTGCCGCTGCCCGCGGTGCTCGTGCTCGGGCTGTGGTTCGTGCTGCAGTTCTTCAGCGGGGCCCTCTCGCTCGGCGCGGGCGTGTCGGGCGGCGTCGCGTGGTGGGCGCACATCGGCGGGTTCGTGTTCGGGCTCGCCGCGGTGCGCGTCTTCGCGCGGCCTCCGCGCGCGCCCTCGCGGGCCTGGATCGAGCCCTGACCGGGTTGGGAGCGCGCGCGGCGATGCGATAGCATCCCCGTCCTTCCCGCCCCCGCTCTCCCCCGCTCCGGAGGTTCCGTGCGCCAGGATCTCGACCGCCTCATGAAGGAACGCGGTCTCGGCGGCCTCGTGGTGTTCGCCTACGACCGCGAGTGCCCCGCCATGAACTACGTGCTGGGCCGGCCCCTGCACTACGGGATCTACTTCCGCGCCGCGAACGGCCGCTCGTTCCTGATCCACGACCCGATGGAGCGCGACGACGCGGCCGCCGCGGGTTGCGAACACGCCGGCTTCCCGAAGGTGGACCTGCTGCGGCTCCTCGACGAGGAGGGCACGCCGGCGCGCGGCTTCGGCCGCCTGATCGGCGAGACCTGCGCGAAGCTCGGCATCGCCGGGACCGTCGGGTTCTTTGGCGACCTTCCCGCCGGCTTCGCCCACGTGCTGTTCTCGCGGGCGCGCGACTTCGTGACCGGGCTCCGCGCCGACGACTCGAGCCCCGACCTGCTCGCCACCGCGCGGCTCACCAAGGACGAGGCCGAGCTCGAAGCGATCCGGCACGCCTCGCGCGGCGCGGTGGCGGCGATGGAGCGCGTGCGGGGGTTCCTCGCCGGGCTGCGCCGAGATGGAGACGACCTCCGCGACAACGGCGGCCCGCCCGCAACGCTCGGCGACCTGCGGCGGCTGATCCGGCGCACGTTCCTCGATCACGGCGTGGCCGAGGTGGGCGCGAGCATCGTCTCGATGGGACGCGACGCCGGGGTGCCGCACAACCGCGGCAACGACGCCCACCTCCTGCGGGCGGGGACCCCGATCCTGGTGGACATCTTCCCGGCCGGTCCGGGCGGCTACCACAGCGACATGACCCGCACCTTCTGCGTGGGCCCGGCGCCTGCGCCGCTGCGCGAGATGTACGACGACGTGCGCCGCGCCTTCGACGCCGCGATGGGCTCGCTCGCCGCGGGCACGCCGTGCCGCGACCACCAGGAGCGGACCTGCGACGTGTTCGAGTCGCGCGGGCACCCGACGGTGCGCAGCCGCCCCGGCACCGAGGAGGGCTACGTGCACGGGCTCGGCCACGGCGTCGGCATGTCGGTGCACGAGGCGCCACGGCTCGGCGGCCCGCCGTCCAACACCGCGGTGGTCGAGCCCGGCATGGTGCTCACCGTGGAGCCCGGCCTCTACTACCCGGAGCGGGGCCTGGGCGCACGCATCGAGGATCTCGTGTTCGTTCGCGCCGACGGCTCGCTCGAGAACCTCACCCCCTGCTCGTACGACCTGGAAGTGGCGCCGCGCGGGTGAGGGCACGCGCCGGGAGCCCGCGATGAAGCGCCTGCACGAGATCGTGCCGCCCCCCGGCACCGAGCGCGCGGTGCTGGTGGGCCACGCCCAGCGCGACGGCCACGACCTGCCGCGCTCCATGGAGGAGCTGCGCCGGCTCGCCGACACCGCCGGCGCGAAGATCCTGGGCGAGCTGGTGCAGCGGCGCGGCACGATCCATCCCGCGCACTTTCTCGGCAAGGGCAAGGTTCTGGAACTCAAGGACCGCGTGGCCGACCTCAAAGCCGACCTCGTGGTGTTCAACGACGACCTGTCGCCGCCGCAGGTGCGCAACCTCGAGAAGATGGTCGGCGTGAAGGTGGTGGACCGCTCCGAGATCATCCTCGATATTTTTTCGCGCCGCGCCCGCACGCGCGAGTCGCGCCTGCAGGTGGAGCTGGCGCAGCTCGAGTACACGCTGCCGCGCCTCACCGGCATGTGGAAGCACCTCGAGCGGCAGGCCGGCGGCATCGGCACCCGGGGCCCCGGCGAAACCCAGCTCGAGACCGACCGCCGCCTGGTGCGCGAGCGGATCGCGCGGCTCAAACGCGACCTCGAAGGCGTGGAGCGCGAGCGCGAAACCCAACGCCGCCGGCGCCGCCGCGAGTTCCGGGCCGCGCTGGTGGGCTACACCAACGCCGGAAAAAGCACGCTGTTCAACAAGCTCGCGCGTTCCGACGTGTTCGTCGAGGACCGGCTGTTCGCGACCCTCGACTCGACGACGCGCCAGCTGGTGAGCCCCGAGCGGCAGGTGGTGCTGCTCACCGACACGGTCGGCTTCATCCGCAAGCTGCCGCACCACCTGGTGGCGTCGTTCCACAGCACGCTGGTCGAGGCCATCGAGGCTGACCTCCTGCTCCACGTGGTGGACGCCGCCGACCCCGACATGCCCCGGCAGGTGGCGGCCGTGGAGGACGTGCTCGGCGATCTGCTCAAGACTCCGCGTCCCACCACGCTGGTGTTCAACAAGTGCGACCGTCTCCCCGAAGAGGACGCGGCCGGACTTCGCGCGCGCTTCCCCGGCTGCCACACCGTCTCGGCGCGCTCGGGCGAGGGACTGGCCCAGCTCAAGCGCGAACTATGGGCGACGAGTGCGGAGCGGGCGGTGGGGGCGTAGGCGCAAAGGATTCCCGGATCCGCCGCAATCGTCGGTCACGGCATCAGCACCAGCTTTTTCTGGTCCGCGTGCTCACCCGCGCGGATGCGGTAGAGGTAGACGCCCGGGTGGACGCGGCCGCCCGCCAGCCCTGAACCGTTCCAGTCGCGGGCGTGTGCTCCCGGCGGCAGGAACTCGTCGGCCAACGTCGCGACCCGGCGGCCCTGCAGGTCGAACACGTCGAGGTGGACCCATGCGGGCTTCGGCAGGTCGAAGCGGATCCGGGTCGAGCCCGAGAACGGCGTGGGCT
>CAZIVR010000103.1:0-12659 GCA_964542745.1 uncultured bacterium | reverse complement strand
GATGAAGCGCAACCCCCGCATCCTCATGTTCGGCGAGGACATCGCCGACGCCTCGAAGGAGGAGGTGCTGGCGGAGACGAAGGGGAAGGGCGGGGTGTTCGGCGTCACCTGGGGCCTGCAGAAGCTCTACGGCGGCAAGCGCGTCTACAACTCGCCGCTGGCCGAGGCCAACATCGTCGGGCGCGCGATCGGGCTCGCGACCCTCGGCTTCCGGCCGGTGGTCGAGATCCAGTTCTTCGACTACATCTGGCCGGCGATGATGCAGATCCGGAACGAGCTCGGCTACATGCGCTACCGCTCCAACAACGCCTTCTCGTGCCCGGTCATCATCCGCACCGCCTACGGCGGCTACCTGCGCGGCGGCGCGCCGTACCACAGCCAGTGCGGCGAGAGCATCTTCGCGCACTGCCCGGGGCTGCGCGTCGTGATCCCGAGCCACGCCACCGACGCCAACGGCCTGCTGCGGACGGCGCTGCGGAGCGAGGACCCGGTGCTGTTCCTCGAGCACAAGCACCTGTACCGGCAGCCCTACGCCAAGGGCCCCTACCCGGGCCCCGACTACACGCTGCCCTTCGGACGGGCGCGGATCGTGCGCGAGGGCTCCGACGTGACCGTGGTGACCTACGGCGCGCTGGTCCAGCGCTCGGTGCTCGCCGCGGGCGAGCTGGCGGAGCAGGGAATCGAGACCGAGGTCATCGACCTGCGCACGATCCAGCCGCTCGACTTCGAGACCGTCGCCGCCTCGGTGCGGAAGACCGGGCGGGTGATCGTGGCGCACGAGGACACGCTGTTCTGCGGCTTCGGCGGCGAGGTGGCCGCGCGCATCGCCGACGAGTGCTTCATGGACCTCGACGCCCCGGTCCGGCGCGTCGCGGCCCAGGATTCCCCGGTGGCCTACTCGCCCCAGCTCGAGGACGTGATCCTTCCCCAGAAGGACACGATGGTGCGCGCGATCCGAGAGCTGGCGGCCTTCTAGGCCGCGCCCCGTGGAGCGCTGGAACGTCGGCATCCTCGTCTTCGACGACGTCGAGGTCCTCGACTTCGCCGGGCCCTTCGAGGTGTTCTCCCGCACCCGCACCGTGCCCGGCACGGAATCGCGCCGCGACGAATCGAGCGCGCCATTCGCCGTCTTCACCGTGGCGCGCTCCGCCGCCCCCGTGACCGCGACCGGCGGACTCGTGATCCAGCCGCGCTTCGGCTTCGGGTCGGCGCCTCCGATGGACCTGCTGCTGGTCCCCGGGGGCTTCGGCACCCGGGCGCTGCTCGAAGACGTGGAGACGCTGGAGTGGATCGCGGCGCGCTCGCGGGCCGCCCGGCTCACCGCCTCGGTGTGCACCGGCGCGCTGCTGCTCGCGAAGTGCGGGGTGCTCGAGGGGCGCCGCGCCACCACGCACTGGGGCGCGCTCGACCTGCTCGCGAGCCTGCACGATCCCGCGAAGGTGGTGCGCGACGCGCGGGTCGTGGAGGACGGCGTGATCACCTCGGCCGGAGTCGCCGCCGGGATGGACCTCGCGTTCCGGATCGTCGAGCGCCTGTGCGGCCGGGCGGTCGCCGAGGAAACCGCGCGCTACATCGAGTACCCGATCGCGCCGCCCGCCTGACCGGAAACGCCGCGGACGGCCCCGTCGGCTTGCCCGGCGCCGAGCGCCTAACGTATCTTGCGCCAATGAATTCCATGGTCGGGCAGGTGGTTTCGCACTACGCCGTCACGCGCCGCCTCGGCGCCGGCGGCATGGGAGTGGTCTACGAGGCCGAGGACTCCAAGCTCGGCCGCCGCGTCGCGCTCAAGTTCCTCTCGCCGGAGCTCGCGCAGGACACGCAGGCGCTCGAGCGGTTCCAGCGCGAGGCGCGCGCCGCCTCGGCGCTCAACCATCCCAACATCTGCACGATCTTCGCGATCGAGCAGCACGAGCGGCAGCACTTCATCGTGATGGAGCTGCTCGAGGGCCAGACGCTCGGCCAGATGATCTCGGAGCGTCCCTTCCCGCTCGACCAGCTGCTGCCGCTCGCGATCCAGATCGTGGACGCGCTCGAATCGGCGCACTCGCGCGGGATCGTGCACCGCGACCTCAAGCCCGCGAACCTCTTCGTGGTGGGGAAGGGCCAGGCCAAGATCCTCGACTTCGGGCTCGCCAAGGTCGAGGGGCGGGCGAAGTCCGGCGGGGCGCTGGCCGGCTCCCAGCTCGAGACCGTCCTGCCGCAGGGCGAGCTCACGGTGCCGGGCACCACCTTCGGCACGGTCTCCTACATGTCGCCCGAGCAGGCGCGCGGGCTGCCGACCGACGCGCGCACCGACCTGTTCTCGATCGGCACGGTGCTCTACCAGATGGCGACCGGGACCGTGCCGTTCGCGGGCGAGACCTCGGCCGTGATCTACGAGGCGATCCTCAACCGGGATCCGGCCCCGGTGACCGGGCTGAATCCGCAGCTGCCGCCCGAGTTCGAGCGCATCCTCGGCAAGGCGCTCGAGAAGGACCGCGGCATGCGCTACCAGACCGCGACCGACCTCAAGACCGACCTGATGCGGCTGCGCCGCGACCTCGAGTCCGGATCGCGCCGCGCCGGCGAGGCCGCCGACTCCCGCGGCGGGGCCGCACGTGCCGCCGAGAAATCGGTGGCGGTCCTGTACTTCGAGAACCCGAGCGAGGTGAAGGAGGACGAGTACTTCCGCGACGGGATCACCGAGGACATCATCACCGAGCTGTCCAAGATCCGCGGGCTGAACATCTTCTCGCGGCCCACCGTGCTCGCGTACCGCGACAAGCAGGTGACCCCGGCGCAGATCGGCCAGCAGCTCAAGGCCGCCTACGTGCTCGCGGGGAGCCTGCGCCGCGCGGGCACGCGGCTGCGCATCAACGTCCAGCTCATCGACACCCAGACCGACTTCCCGCTGTGGTCGGAACGCTACGACCGCGAGATGGCGGACGTGTTCGAGGTGCAGGACGAGATCGCGCGCAAGATCGCCGAGGCCCTGCGCGTCACGCTCTCGGCGCAGGAGCAGGAGGCGCTCGCCGCCAAGCCCACCGAGAACCTGCAGGCCTACGACCTGTTCCTGCGCGGCAAGTCCTACGCCCGGCGCCTGACCCGGCAGGACGCGGAGTTCGCGCTCCAGATGTTCGAGAGCGCGGTGGCGCAGGACCCGTCGTTCGCGGTGGCGCACGCCACGATCGCCAACGTGTGCGCCAACTACTACTACCTCTACAACCGCGAGCAGAAGTGGCTCGACCGGGCGGAGCGGGCGTTCTCGCGCGCGGTGGCGCTGCAGCCGCGCCTGCCCGAAGTGCAGGTCGCGCAGGGCTGGATCCACTACGCGGGCGGCAGGATCGAGGAGGCCATCCAGTCGGCCCGGCAGGCCATCGAGCTCAAGAGCGACTGCGAGGGCGCCTACTACCTGCTGCTGCGCGCGCTGTTCTCGGCGGGGCGCAACCAGGAGGTGGCCGAGATCTCGGACCGGGCGCTCGAGGCCAGCGGCGCCGACTACAACGTCTACGTCCCGATCGAGAACGCGCTCGGGGTGCTGGGCAAGGAGGAGGCGCTGCGCAACGTGCGGCTGCGCTCGATCCAGGCCCTCGAATCGCACCTCAAGGAGATGCCGGAGGACGCGCGCGCCCGCACCCTGCTCGCGGCCGACTACGCCGAGCTCGGCCGGACCGAGGACGCCATGCGCGAGGCCAGCATGGCCATGATGCTGCGGCCGGACGAGGCCATGGTGCACTACAACGCGGCCTGCACCTTCTGCGTGCTCGGCAAGAAGGACGAGGCGATGGAGGCGATGAGCCGCGCGTGGAAGGCGGGCTACCGCGATCCGGTGTGGGCGCGCCGCGATCCCGACCTCCAGCTCCTGCACGGCCATCCCGACTTCGAGCACCTCTACCCGCCGACGCCCGCCACGTCCTGAGCGCCCCGGACCCGTCGCGGCTCAGGGTCCGGCGCGGAGCTCGAGCAGCACCGCGTCCGCGGTTTCGATCCAGCGCCGGCCCTCGCGCGCCCCGGGCGGGAGTTCCTCCCACCGCGACCGCCCGACCATGAGCAGCCCGTCCCGCGCGCGCGCGTCCGTGATCGCGTCCGCGGCCGAGGCCGCGGAGGGCGCGAGCCGGAGCCCGTCGTACCACAGGAGCGGATTGGCGATCCGCCAGTAGTCGTCGCCGAGGAACGCCACCTCGCGTCCGGCGGGGACGCGGGCCGCGAGCGCCGGCGCCGCGTCACGGTAGGGGCGCTGCCGGTCCCGGGTCAGCGCGTCGGGCCGCGCCCAGAGGAGCGCCGCGCCCGCGAGCGCGAGGGCCGGGGCCACGCGCGCCGCGAATCCGCGGGTGGCGCGCGGCCAGCGCGCGTCGAGCCACGCGGCCGAGAGCAGCGCCAGCGCGGGGAGGATGGCGAACACGTAGCGCGACGACTGGGCGGAACTCGCGAGCGCGACCGCGAGCGGCACCAGCGCCCACGCCAGCAGCAGGCGGGAGGCGGGCGCGGCCCCGCGCGCATCCCGCGTGACGTGCCACGCCCCGGGGATCGCGAGCAGCACGAGCGGCTGGAACTGAGACAGCAGGATCGCGGGGTAGCCGAGGAGGCGCCGCGCGGCCCCGACGGGTTCGGACGAGCGCGCCGCGATCTCCCGCACGAAGTGGACCTCCAGGAACCCGGCGCCGTGGGCCCGCCACTGGTGGAGCCACCAAATCGAGCCGAGCGCGAGCCCGAGCGCGGTGGCGGCGAGGAAACGCGGGTCGCGCAGCAGCGGGCGCCACTCGCGCAGCAGCGCCGCCGCGGCGAGCGCCACGAGCAGCGGCGCGAGCCCGAGGACGCTCTTGGTGAGCATCGCCATGGCGAGGGCCGGGGCGAAGAGCAGCGCCATGCCCGGCCGGCGGCGCGAGGCCACGAGCGCCGCGAGCGCCGCGACCGTCCAGAACAGCGCCGGCGTGTCGAGCATCGCGCGGCGGGAGTTGTTCAGGAAGATCGGGGCGCCCATCAGCAGGGCGGCGCCCGCGAGGCCGGCGGCGGGCGAGAGCAGGCGTGCCCCGATCCACGCGGTCCCCGCCAGCACGCCGAGGCTCATGAGCGCGGCCGGAAGCCGCGCGGCGAAGTCGTTCTCGCCGAACGCCCGCAGGCTCGCCGCCATCAGCCACAGCTGGCCGGGCGGGTTCTGGAAGGCGGGCCGGCCGGCCCACGTGACGGTCATCCCCGGGTGGGCGGCCATCTCCGCGGCCTTGCGCGCGTAGAAGCAGTCGTCGAGCGGCGCGAGCGACGTGCCCCCGAGGTTGGCCGTGAACAGGAGGGCGGCGGCGGCGAAGAACACGACCGCGTCGCGCCGCGTGACCGGGGGGGCGCTCACGGCGCGGCGGGACCGGTCGGCGCGCTCACCGGCGGCTCCCGCGCCCGGGGCTCAGCCGAGGTGCACGAGCGCGGGCCCCGGCGCGCGGGCCCCGGCCGGCTCGCCGAACAGCGTGACGGGCGTGGCCCCCACGACGCGCAGCCGGCGCAGCGCGCCGGCCGGGGTGCCGTCGGCCGGGAACACCACCGCCTTGAAGTCGGCGGTGCGGCCGAAGAGCTGGCGATCGTCGCGGCGCGCGGGGCCTTCGACCAGCACCTCGACCTCGCGGCCGATCGCCTCGTCGTTGCGTTCGCCCGAGACGCGGTGCTGCAGCTCGATGAGCCGCGTGAGGCGGCGGCCCTTCTCCTCCTCGTCCACGGTCTCGCTCCAGCGCCAGGCCCGGGTGTCCGGCCGCGCCGAGTACTTGAAGAGGAAGGCGCTGTCGAAACGGATGCTCCCGAGCGCGGCCTCGGTGGCCGCGAAGTCCTCGGCGGTCTCGCCGGGGAAGCCCACGATGATGTCGGTGGAGAGGGCGATGCCGGGCACGGCCGCGCGCAGGCGCGCGACCACCTCGAGGTAGCCCTCGAAGGTGTACGTGCGCTGCATGGACTCGAGGATGCGGTTGGAGGCCGACTGGAGCGGCAGGTGAACCTGCGGCATCACCTTCGGGCATTCGGCGATCGCGGCCACCACGCGGCCGCTCATGTCGCTGGGATGGGGCGAGGTGAAACGGATGCGGAGCAGCCCCTCGACGGCGTCGGCCGCGCGCAACAGGTCGGCGAAGTCGTGGGTGCCGTCGTGGTAGGAGTTGACGGTCTGGCCGAGGAACACCACCTCGCGGAATCCCTCGGCGACCGCGTGCTCGACCTGGCGCACCAGGTCGGCGAGCGGGAGGCTGCGTTCGCGGCCGCGCGTGTAGGGCACCACGCAGTAGGTGCAGAACTTGTCGCAGCCGCGCTGGGCGGTGATCCACGCGCGCACCCCGCGCTCCCGGCGCGGCTCGAGGTCGCCGTAGGTTTCGTCGCGGTCGAGGCGGATCTCCGCGACCGGCTCGCCCGCCGCCCGCGCCAGCAGTTCCGGCAGGCGGCGGTAACCGTCGGGGCCCACCACCAGGTCGAGCACGCGCGCTTCCCGGTCGAGCAGGCGCTTGCGCAGGTGCTGGGCCATGCAGCCGGCCACCCCCACGACCAGCTTCGGGTTCCGCCGCTTGAGACGGGCGAATTCGCCGAGCCGCCCGAGCACCCGCTGCTCGGCGTGCTCGCGGATCGCGCAGGTGTTGAGCAGCACGGCGTCGGCGTCCTCGGGGCGGTCCACGAGCGAGAGGCCGGCGCGCTCGAGCACCCCGGCCATGGTCTCGCTGTCGGCCACGTTCATCTGGCAGCCGTAGGTTTCGAGGAAGACGCGCTTCATGAGGGGCGCGAGCGTAGCACGCGGTTTCCGCGCGCGGCCAGCGCGGGCGGCGCGGGGCTTGACGCTGCCGCGCCCCGCGCCCAGTCTCCCCGCTCCCATCCTTCGAGGAGACCCGCGATGCCGACCCAGCCCAGCCGCACGCTCGAGACCTTCCCGAACCCGTCTCCGGGCCGCGACTACACGATCCGGCACGAGTGCCCGGAGTACACGGCGCTGTGCCCGGTCACGGGGCAGCCGGACTTCGGAACCATCCTCGTGATCTACACGCCCGGCCGGAAATGCGTCGAGCTCAAGTCGCTGAAACTCTACCTGTGGTCGTTCCGCGACGAGGGCCACTTCTTCGAGGCGGTCACCAACCGCATCTGCGACGACCTGGTGAAGGCGCTGGCCCCGAAGCGGCTCGCGGTGGTGGGGCGTTTCAACGTGCGCGGCGGCATCACGACCACCGTGGTGGCCCGCCACGAGGCCGGCCAGCGCGGACGCTCGCGCCCTCGTTGAGCCCGGGGCGCTGGCCCGCGCCCGGCGCGTCGCGGCCCGCGTCCGTCCGGTTTCCGCGGGGCCGCCGGGGAAGCGGCGCTCGAACCCTCGTAAACCGGGGCCGGCGCCCCCGCGCTTGACGCCCCCCGGCGGGGGGGAAAGACTCGGCCGCGGCCCGCGACCCGGCGGGACGATCGGCCCACGGAGAGGGTGACCGGAGAACGATGAGTTCCTACCTGCTGCTTTCCACCCTCAACTTCTCGCTGGGCGGGCTGGTCTTCCTGCTCGGCTTCATCATCCTTCGCGAGAATCCCCGCCACCGGCTCAACCGGATCGTCGCGGTGATGCTGTTCTTCGGCGGGCTGGGCGCGATCCTCGCGGCCGCGAGCTTCCTCGCCGCGCGCTCGGGACCGCGCGACGCCGCCACCGGCGGGCTCCTCGAGAACCTGTCGTACGCCTGGGAGTTCTTCTTCCCGGCGCTCTTCCTGTTCGCCAGCCACTTTCCCGAGGAGCGCGGCTTCACCCGGCGTCCCCCGATCCTCGCCGGCCGTCCGTGGGCCCCCGGGTTCGGGACGCTGGTCTTCCTGCCGCACGTGTTCCACTTCGTGCTGGCGGTCGCCATCTCGCTCGGCGTCACCTCGCTCAAGGTTCCCGAGGTCGGGTTCCTCCGCTACGCCGACACGGTGCTGGGCATCGGCGGCGTTTTCGTGAGCCTGTTCCTGCTCGTCCACCGCGCCCTCTTCTCGCTCGTCAACCTGGGCTTCGGCGTGGCGGCCGTGGCGCTGCTGTTCGGCAGCCTGCGGCGGGCCACCGTGCCGCGCCTGCGCGAGCAGCTCCGCGTGGTGACGATCGGGCTCACCGCGAGCCTCGTCTGCTACAGCCTCGCCACCATCATTCCCCAGCTGCTCAACTGGAACGTGCGCGCCGACCTGCGGGCCGGCCTCACCATCGCGGCGCTCACCCTGGGCCCGGGCTCGATCGCCTACTCGGTGGTTCGCCACAAGTTCCTCGACACGCGCCTGCTCGCGCGCCGCGCCATCCTCTACGCGCTGGCCTCGGGCGCGCTGGTCGGGCTCTACCTCGCGGTGGCCCAGCCGTTCGGCCGCATGATCTCGGCCGCCAGCGGGGTGGACGGCAGGATCCTGGACCCGGTGCTGCTCGTGCTCGCGCTGGTGCTCTTCCAGCCGGCGATCGGCCGGCTCGAGGATCTGGTGGACCACATGCTCCTCCGCGACCCCACCGACCACCGCAACGTGCTGCGGCAGCTCGGCCGCGATCTCCAGACCACGATCGACCTCGAGGAGCTGCTCTCGCGGACGATCCGCACCATCTCGGACGCGCTGTTGCTGCGGCGGGCCCACCTGGTGGTGCTCACCGGCGGGCAGGCCGTGGCGCACACCGGCGCGGGCGCCCCGGTGGCGCCGGAGCGCCTCCAGCGCCTCGGCGCCTGCCTGCCCAGGGTCTCGGCGCGGCAGACCAGCTACCGGGTGAACCAGCGGGTCGAGGGGCTCTCCCGCGAGGAGCAGGACGACCTCGCCGCCAGCGGCACCGCGTTGCTGGTGCCGCTGCGCTGGCGCGAGGACCTGGTGGGCGCCCTGCTGCTCGGCGAGAAGCTCACCGGGACTCCCTACACGTCCGAGGACGTCCAGCTCCTCACGACGCTCGCGGGTCAGGTGGCCGTGTCGCTCCAGAACGCCCTGCTGCTGCGGGATCGCGTCGCCGTGGCGCGCGTCGAGGAGGAGCTCAACCTCGCCCGCCAGATCCAGCGCACCTCGCTGATCTCCGAGTTTCCCGCGATCCCGCGCTGCGAGGTGCACGCGATCTACCGCCCCTCGCGCCACGTGGGCGGCGATTTCTACGACGTCGTTCCGGCCGCGGACGGCAGTTTCCTCGTGGCGATCGCGGACGTCTCGGGCAAGGGCATGCCCGCCGCGCTGCTCTCGGCGATGCTGCAGGCCGCGCTGCGCACGCAGTCGGGGACCGACCCCGAAATCCCGCGCATCCTCCGCAACATCAGCTCGCTCCTCTACCGGAGCACCGCCATCCAGCAGTTCGCCACGTTCTTCCTGGCCCGGCTCGAGGCGGGTCCGCTGCGCCTGAGCTTCTCCAACGCCGGGCACAACTGGCCCGTCGTGCTGAGGAAGGGCGGCGAGCGCGTGTTCCTCGAGACGGGCGGGCCGCTGCTCGGCATCCTCGAGGACGCGCGCTACGAGGAGAGCGCGGTGACGCTCGCCGGCGGGGACGTCGTGGTGTTCTACACCGACGGGGTGAGCGAGGCGCAGAACGCCTCGGGCGAGCTGTTCGGCGAGGAGCGGATCTACCGTTACGTCGAATCGCTGCGGGGCGGGTGCGGGGCGCGCGAGATCGGCGAGCGTCTGCTCGACGAACTGGGGTCGTTCCTCGCGGGGGTCGAGCCGCAGGACGACATCACGCTGCTGGTGCTGCGGGTGCTCGAGCCGAGCGCGGAGCCCCGCGACCCGATGGCCGCCCCCGAGGCGGTCGCGACGGGCTGACGCGCGGTGGCGTCCGGGACCGGGGCCCTGCCCGGCGAACCTCGGATTCCGGCGTGGGGCTGGGCCGCGGTCGCGCTCCTCGCGCTGGCCGCGCGCCTCGCCGTGGCGGCGCGCATGCCGATCGTCGAGGTGGACGGCGCCTACTGGTGCTCGCTGGCCGGAGCGATCGCGCGCGGTGACCTCGCCCACGGGGTGAGCGCGATCTGGCCGCCCGTGTTCCCGGCGCTGGTGGCGCTGGCGTCGCGCGTGATGGACCCGGCGGGCGGCGTGCCGCCGCCCGACCGCCTCGAGTGGGCCGGCCGCGTGGTGTCGGCGCTGGCCGGAACGCTGCTGCTCTGGCCGCTGGCGGCGCTGTCCGGCCGGCTGCTCCCGCGTGCCGCGGTGTTCGGCGTGCTCGTGCTCGCGGCGATCCACCCGCGGCTCGTCGAGTACTCGTCGGCCGCGCTCTCGGAGTCGGTGTTCACGCTGCTGGTGGTGGCGGCACTCGCGCTGGTCGCGCGCGCCGAGCCCGCGGCGAGCGGCGCCCCGCTCTCCGCGGCGCGGACCCGGGCGCTCGACGCCGCGGCGGGGGCCCTGTTCGGGCTGGCGTTCCTGGCCCGCTCGGAGGGGCTGGTGCTGGGGCTCGCGGTGTGGACCGCGGGGCTCGCGGCGCCGAGGCGGGCCGGCCGCACCATCCTGCGCGGCACCTTCCTGCTCGGGCTGCTGCTGGTGGCCGCACCCTGGCTGATGTTCCTTCACGCGAAGTCGGGCGAGTGGACCCTCGGCGAGAAGGGTCCCTACAACCTGTGGAAGGCCAACCGCGCGGCGCATGCCCGGCACTTCCCCGAGCCGCGCACGCTGCCCGACCGGGTCAACCGCAGCCCCGAGCTCGCGCCGCCGGCGGCGCCCGGCGAGGTGCGGCTCGTCGAGACCCTCAAGCGCGAGCCGCTCGAGGTGCTGGGCGGGACGCTCGCGCGCCTCGGGCGGATCGTGGCGGACTCGCTGCCCGCCGCGTTCGGCTGGCCGCTGTTCGTGATCGCGCTGTTCGGCCTGCGGGCCGCGCGCGCGGGGCCGTGGTGGCTGCTCTTCGCGCCGATCGCCGCCGTGCCGCTGATCGCGGCCCCGGTCAGCGCCGACCGGCGCTTCCTCGTGGCGCTGGTGCCGCTGCTGCTGCCGTTCGCCGCCGCGGCGATCTTCGCCACCGGGCGCTGGAACCGCCGCGCCCCGGCCTGGGGCCTCGCGGTGCTCGCGCTCGGGCTGGGCGGGTACGCGCTCGGGATCCCGGCGCGCGCCGACCGGGCTCCCGAGCAGCGGCAGGCGGGGGAGTGGCTGGCGCGCCACTGGACGGAGCCGCGCCGCCCGATCGTGATGGCCCGCAAGCCGTGGGTGGCGTTCTACTCGGGCGGGCTGATCTGCGACCTGCACGACGCGCCGCCCGATTCGATCCTCGCCGACGCGGCACGCACGGGGGTGGACGTGCTGGTGGTGGACATGCGCGCCGTGCGCGGGGGCCGGCCGCAGCTCGGCGAGTGGCTGGAGCCGGGTCACGCGCCTCCGGGGTGGAGGGAACTCGCGCGCTGGGACCTGCCCTCGCCGGTCGCGCTCCTCGCGCCCGCGCGCGACGGCGCGGGGGACTGACCGCGCCGCCGGCGTCGGCGGCGGTCTCGCGCGGCGCGACCGCCGGCGGCCCGCGCTACTCGGCGGGCTCGATCCGGTACACCGCCCCGTCGTGCGTGGCGAGGTAGGCCTCGCCGTCCGCGCCGGTTCCGAACGTGGTCACGTTCCCCGGCGATTCGAGCTGCCACTGCCGCCGCTCGGCGGCGCGCCCCGCGACCACCCGGAACGAGCGGATCCAGCCCGAGCAGTAGTCGGAGTAGAGGTAGGCGCCGCGCAGCGCCGGGAGACGCGCCCCGCGGTACACGACGCCCCCGGTGATCGAGCAGCCCTCGCCGTGCGCGTACTCGACGAGCGGCGCCACCATGCCGCGCGGCTCGTTGCGGGCGCGCCGGAAGTCGTGCGAGCCCTCGAAGTACCGCCAGCCGTAGTTGAGCCCGCCGCGCGAGGAACGCACCACGCTCACCTCCTCCCAGCGGTCCTGCCCCACGTCGGCCACGTAGAGGAGGCCGCTCGGGACGTCGAAGGCGACGCGCCACGGGTTGCGCACCCCGAGCGCCCAGATCTCGGGGCGCGCGCCGCGCGTCGCGCGGAACGGGTTGTCGGGCGGCACGGCGTAAGGATCGCCGCGATCCACGTCGATCCTCAGGATCTTCCCGAGCCACGTGCCGAGGTCCTGCGCGCGATCCTGCGGGTCGCCGGCGGCGCCGCCGTCGCCGAGCGGCACGTAGAGCATGGAGTCGGGTCCGAACAGCAGGTGCCCGCCGTTGTGGTTCGAGTAGGGCTGGGGCTGGGCGAGGACGAGCCGCCCGCTCTCCCGGGAGGCGGAACGGCGGTCGGCCGCGGCCGTGAACCGCTCGATCCGCGTCGCGCCCTCGCGGTCGGTGTAGTTCACGTACAGATGGCCGTTCTCCGCGTAGCGGGGATGGAAGGCGAGGCCGAGCAGTCCCCGCTCGTTGCCCGCCCGCACGCGGTCCGTCAGGTCGAGGAACGGCTCGCGCCGCACCCCGCCGTCTTCGATCACGCGGACGCGCCCGCTCTGCTCGACCACGTAGAGGTGCCGCTGGCCGGGCGCCGCCACGAGGTGCACGGGCTGGTCGAATCCGGAAGCGACACGGACGAGCCGGAGGCCGGGCGTGGGGCGGTCCTCGGGCGCCGGGTGCGCGGGTCCTGCGAACGCGAGGGCGGCGAGCAGGGCGGCCGCGCCGAGCCCGCCACGGGCGGGGCCGCCCATGGTGGGCGGAACGGGACGGAGGGGGGATTGGGGCACGAAACGAAAGTGCCGCAGGGCGCCGCCCGGGTCAATCCGATCGGTTGTGCCGCGGAGAATGTTGTTGGGTGAAGGTGCGGGGCTTCGGTGGGGC
>CAZIVR010000102.1:0-12701 GCA_964542745.1 uncultured bacterium | reverse complement strand
CGTTCACGCTGCCGCGATCCGCTCACGGCGCGCTCGAGCTCTACGACCTCGCCGGGCGACGCATCGCGAGCCGCGATCTCGCGAGCCTCCCCGCCGGCCGGCACGCGCTGCGGCTCGGTGAAGGCACGCCGCTCCCGCCCGGCGCGTACGTCATGCGCCTCACGCACGGGGAGCGAATGCTCATCGCGAGAGGAGTGGTCGTGCGGTGAGCGACCGCCTTCCCGCGGGTCTCACCTCGGCCTGAGCCGCACCTCTCCCACCGCGCGCCCCGGGTCGAGCGGGACGTAGCGGCCGGCCACCCAGTCGGCGAACGCGTCGCCGTAGTTCCGCGACAGGAAGTGGCCGCTCTGTCCGCCGGGGAGCGCGAAGCGCGTCTCCCCGCCCGGTTCCGCAACGAGCCGCATCGAGGCGCCGCTGGTCGGGCGCGCCACCCGCACGATGGACGAACCCCCGGCGAGCGCCGCTTCAGGCATGTTGAGCCAGCGTCCGAGCGCCGGCATCGCGGCCCCGAGCGGGTGCCGGATGCGCGCGCGGTTGAGCCGCCCCCACGTGACGCGCTCGAGCGGCACGCCGGGAACGCGGCGCGCGAGGCGCGCGGCGGCGCTGTCGGCGGCCGCGAGCGCGAGCTGTTCGTAGCCGGCGAACCTCGGGTCGAGCAGGTGCGCGGGGCGCTCGTCGAGAAGTCGCCGCACCACCTCGTCCTCGAGGGGCCACGTGTAGGCGAAGCTCGAATCGATCGCGAGGCAGGGGGCGAGGAGCGGATCGAGCAGGCGCTCGTGGAGCGCCACGCGCAGGTAGCGCAGGAACGCGTGCGGCGCGGACGTGGTGTCGGCGCGGTGGTCCCAGGCATCGAGCAGGCCGCGGTAGCGGGCCCGGCCCGGGTCCTCCGCGAGGGCCGCGGGCGTGAGGGCGCGATCCAATGCGCCCGCCGCGGGCGCGAGCAGCGCGTCGTCGAGATCGTTCTGCAGGGCGGCCGAGGCTTCGGCGTCCCAGTCGGCGCGCGAGGCGAGCACGTCGTGGATGCGACGCGCCCGCCACGGCATGGCGGCGCCGCTCCCCACGTGCCGCCACGCCTCGCCCCCCACGGTGCGCTGGTTGGCGGTCACGAGGAAGCCCTCGGTTGGGTCGAGCGCGCGCGGCATCGAGTCCTGCGGCAGGTAGCCGAACCAGCCCGCGTTCGGGTCCGCGCCCTCGCGCGGCCGGAGCGGGTCGAACCCGGCGCGGCGCGGGATGCGGCCCACGATCCGCCAGCCGATCCGGCCGGCGTCGTCCGCGGCGGCCACGTTCTGCGCGGGCCCGCGGAATCCGTCGAAGGCGCGCACCAGCTCGCCAAGGTCGCGCGCCCGGTCGGGCTCGAGCAGGTCGAAGTCGTACGAGGTGGGATCGAGCCCCACCCACTGGATCGCGAGGAGCCCGGCGCCGCCGGGTGCCACGCCCAGCACCGGACCCCAGCGCGTCTCGCGCACCGCCAGCGTCTCGGGCGAGGCGCCCTTCACGCGGATCACCTCGCGACGCACGCGGAACGGTTCGGGACCGGTTGGCCCTGCGTAGGTGAGCGACTCGGGATCGGCGGGCCGCACCCGCACGAAGTCGAGGAAGTCCCCCTCCACGTTCGTGAAGCTCCACGCCACCCGGCCGTTCGACCCCATGATCACGTCGGGCGCCCCGGGCAGCGTGATCCCGGTGACGGCGAAGCCCGGCCCCTCGAGGCGCTGGCGGTGCCAGATCACCGGCACGCGCAGGTTGAGGTGCGGGTCGCCGCTCAGGATCGCGCGGCCGCGCCGGGTGCGCGCAGGCGCGATTGCCCAGTGGTTGCTGCCGCGCGCGGGCTCGCCGCGCATCACATCGGGCCGGCGCTCGAGCACGCCGGCCGCGGCCTCGCGGGTGGCGCGCCGCACGCGCAGGTCGAGCACGTGGGGACCGGGAGTCGCCGGGGCGGCGGGCGGAGCGCCGCCTCCCGGGGTCACGTCCATCGGCGTCGCGTCCGGCAGCAGGAAGTCCACCAGCGGGCGCGGGAGTGCCGCGTCCATCGCCGCCACCATGCGGTCGTTCTCGCCCTCGAACTGGAGGTCGCGGAACATCGAAGCCAGCACCAGCGCGAAGTCTTCGGCGCGCCACGGCTCGCGCGGGATGCCGAGCGCCAGGAACTCGGGCGGCGCCGGGTGCGTGGCGTCCCAGGCGTTGACGCCGGCCGCGTAGGCCTCGAAGCGCGCGCGGCGCGCGGGATCGAGCCGCGGCGGCAGCGAGTCCGCGAGCGCGCCGAAGCCGAGTGTTCTCGCCTCGCGGTCGGCGGCGAGCGCCACCGGCCCGAACAGCTCGGCGAGCCGGCCCGCCGCGTTCCGGCGGATCAGCTCCATCTGGAAGCGGCGGTCGCGCGCGTGGGCGTAGCCCTGACCGAAGGCGAGATCGTTCACGGTCGCGCCACGGATGGTGGGCACGCCGAGCGAGTCGTAGAGGATCGTGACCGGGCCCTCGAGCCCGCGCACCGCGAGCGACTCGCGCGCCGGGGGCAGCGAGCGGCGGAGCGCCCACGCGGCGAGCCCCGCCGCGAGCACCGCGAGCAGCAGGAGCGCGACGCCGATGCGCGCGAGCGCGCGCGTCACGGGCCGTCCATCCCCGCCCGGCCGGCGCGGGCGCGCTCCGCCGATCGGGGCGCGCGGGGACGCGCGGCCGTCGCCACGATCAGCCGTCGTACTCGGTGACCTGCTTCCCGAGCAGGAACTTGTCGAACCACGAGCGGATGTGGTGCTGGTTCTGGGCGCGGCGCGAGGGCTTCCCGCTGCGCGACAGCTCGTGGCTCTCGCCCGGGAATCGGACCATCACCGTGGTCTTCCGCTGCCGCTTGAGCGCGCGGAACATCACCTCGCCCTCGTGGATCGGCGTGCGCCAGTCCTCCTCGCTGTGGATCACCATGAGCGGGGTCTCGATGCGGGAAGCGAGCGCCGCGGGCGAACGCTCGGCGTACTCGGCCGGGTCCTCGTAGGGCGGCTTCCGGAACCAGTGGGTCGAGAACAGCGCGAAGTCGCTCGAGTACCACATGGCGGCCCAGTCGGCGACGCAGCGCTGCGTGACCGCGGCCGCGAAGCGGTGGGTGTGGGCGATGATCCAGTTGGTGAGGAGCCCGCCGCCGCTGCCCCCCGTGACGCCGAGCTTCTGCTCGTCCACGCAGCCGCGCGCGAGCAGCGCGTCCACGCAGCTCATCAGGTCGAGGTAGTCGTCGCCGGGGTACTTGTACTGGATGACGTTGGCGAACTCGGCGCCATAGCTGGTGCTGCCGCGCGGGTTGGTGAAGAGCACGATGTAGCCGGCGCCCGCGAGGTGGTGGAACTCGTGGTAGAAGCCCCAGCCGTACGCGGTGTGCGGACCGCCGTGGATCTCGAGCACCATCGGGTGCTTCTTCGCGGGATCGAATCCGGGCGGGGTGACGATCCAGCCGTGGAGCTTCCTCCCGTCGAAGGCGTCGCAGCGGAACTCCTCGGTGCGGCCCAGCGCGATCCCGGCGAGGAACGCGTCGTTCGGCGCGTGGAGCCTCGTGAGCGCGCCGGTCGCGGCGTCGAGGTGGAAGAGATCGCCGGGCGTCTCGTGGCTCCCGATCACGAGCGCCCAGTGGCGCCCGTCGGCCGACGCGGTCCCGGAGACGAGGTCGCGCCGCTCGGGCGTGAGCCGCCGCAGCGCGCCGCTCGCCACGTCCACGCGCGCGAGGAACGAGGCGCCCTCGTGGCAGGCCTGCGCGAGCAGCGCGGCGCCGCCCTCGGCGACGGCGAACGGCGTGGCGCCGCCGCCCCGCGGCGGGTGCTGGTCCGAGCCCACGGTCTCGCCGAAGGCCGCCGGGTGCGCGGCGCCGAGGTCGCGGAACGCGGCCGCGCCGCCCGCGCGGTGCAGCAGCGTGGGCTGGTCGTAGGAGCGCGGCGTTTCGGGCGTCACCGTCGAGATCAGCGCGAGCGTGCCGCCCGGGCCCTCGGCCCACGCCACGATCCCGCCCTTCGGATCGGCCACGAGTTCGAGCGCCGCGCCGTCGGTGGGCTCGGCGAGATCCGCGCGCACCGCGTACAGCGCGTTCTCGTCGCCCCCGAACCACGGCTCGTCGCGGCGGTCCGAAACGAATCGCACGCGAGTCCCGTCGGCGCTCCAGCGGGGTGCTCCCTCGGCGAAACGGCCGCGGGTCAGCGCGCGCGGCTTCGGCGCCGCCGCGGGCGCGGCGTCCGCGCCCGGCACCTCCACCACCCACACGTGGTCGCGGTGGTCGAAATCAATGAACCCGGAGTCGTTTTCGCGGAACACCGGCTTCGTGACGATCCGGCCGGGCTCGTGCTTCGGCTTCTCCTTTTTCGGCTCGTCGAGCGCGGGGTTGAAACCGCTCGTGAAGGCGAGGCGGGTTCCGTCGGGAGACCAGGCGGGCGACGACACGCCGCCCGCGAGCGCTACGAGCTTCCGCGCCTCGCCCCCTCCCGTCGGCAGCAGCCACAATTCGCCCTCGGTCGAGCCCTCCGGGGTGCGCACGAAGGCCAGCGTGCGGCCGTCCGGGGACCAGCGCGGCTGGCGGTCCTTCGCGCCGAAGGTGAGCGCGCGCGCCTCGCCGCCCGCCACGCCGGCGAGCCAGATCGCGGTGCGGTAGTCGTCGGCCTCGCGGTCCACGTGGACGCGCGTGAACGCGACGCGGCTCCCGTCGGGCGAGATCTGCGGGTCGGCGATCCACACGAAGTTCGCGACGTCGTCCTCGGCCATCGGCCGGCGGGACGCAGCGGCACGTTCCCCCTCCGCGGCCGCGCGCTCGGGGGCCGAGGTGCCGGCTTCGGGCGCCGTCACTTCGCGAGCTCCTTCACGGTTGGCTTGGGCGGCAACACGCCCCATGCGGTCCACAGCGGCAGCACCACGAAGTTCAGCCGGCCGGCCTGGACCGCCGGGTCGGCCTGGCACAGCGTGCGCGCGGTGGTGGTGTCTCCCGCGAAGAAATGCATGCCGCGGATCGGCCCGTCGTCGAAAAACGGCCCGCTCGCGAGCAGGCGGCCGTCGAGCAGCATGTCGAGCGTGTGCCCCATGTGCCCGTAGGTCGCGTTCACGATCGCGAGCGAGTCGAGCTTCGGGGGCTGGACGGCGCGCGCGAGCAGCGCGAGCGACACCTGGATCATCGAGTCGGGGTGGTCGGGGCGGCGCTTCGCGCGCTCGGCGTACGCCTCGCCGATCCCCTTCGGCCCGTACCAGCGGTGCAACTCGATCAAGAGGCGCTCGGTCTTGAGCGCCGGATCCTGGATCACCATCGCGCGCACCGAATCCATGGGCAGGTCGCGAAACAGCAGGATGCCCCGAAACTTCGAGTTCCCGGCGAAGGGACCCGCGCCGATCAGCGCGCCGGCTTTCGCCATCACTCCCATGTTCGCCAGGTGCCCGGCCTGGATGCTGTCGGTGCGGGGCGTGCGCTCGGCCGTCCACTCCGGTCCCTTGACGTAGAGCCCGACGACGTAGGGAGTCATGGTGGCGGGATCGGGGAGGCGGGGCCTGGCGTGGGCGCAGGGGACGAGGGCCGCGGGGAGCGCGGCGGCGAAGATCACGAGCGGAACGAGGGATCGCTTCATGGGGCGCGGGACTCCGGATTCGGGGCGCGGGCGCGGGGAGGCGCGACGCGCGAGGCGGGAACTCTAACCCGAACCGGCGCGGGGCGGCCACGTCCGGGGAGCGCGGCGCCCCCCGGCCGCCTCCCGGCGCGTGAGTTTTCTTGACCGAACCTTGTCGCGGGCGCGCCGCGGGGACGGCGCGGCGCCCCCCGCGCCCGTGGTAGATTTCCCCGGCTCCCGAACCACCGTGCCGCGGAATCCCGCGCGGCCGCGAGTGCCCGCCCGGCGGGCTTCCCAACCACGCAGGAGAACCTCACCCATGAAGCGCATGCTGTCTGCCGCCGCGGCCGTCGTGGTCGCCGGCGCGCTGGCTTCGTTCCCGGCCATCGCCCACGAGGGTCACGACCACGGCACCCCGGCGGCTCCGGCCACCACCGGCAAGGCGGCCACCGAGGCCAACTCCAAGTCCGCGGTCGCCAAGGCCGCGCCAACCGCAAAGGACAAGTCGCTCATGACGATCGACGCCCAGGTCGCGAAGGTGGACAAGTCGAAGCCGAACTGGAAGACCACCTTGCCCAAGCCGGAACTGATGACGTTCGAAGAGGGCAAGACCTATTACGCGCGCATGGCCACCAACAAGGGGCCGGTGCTCATCAAGTTCATGCCCAAGGTGGCGCCGATGCACGTCACCAGCTTCATCTACCTCACGCGGCTCGGCTTCTACGACGGGCTCGCCTTCCACCGCGTCATCACCAACTTCATGGCGCAGGGCGGCGATCCGCTGGGCAACGGCACCGGCGGCCCCGGCTACCAGTTCGCGGGCGAGTTCGACCCGGCGGTGAAGCACAACAAGGGCGGCCTCCTCTCGATGGCCAACGCCGGCCCGGGCACCGACGGCAGCCAGTTCTTCCTGACCTTCGTGGCCACCCCGTGGCTCGACGGCAAGCACACCATCTTCGGCGAGGTCGTCGAGGGCATGGAGACGCTCAAGGCCCTCGAGGCCGCGGGCTCGAGCAGCGGCAAGACGTCGGAGCCGCTCAAGATGGAGAAGGTCACGATCGAGGTGAAGTAACGCCGAACCTGTCGCGGCGCGCCGGGCCCCCCGGGTTGGACCGGGGGGCCCGCGTGCTATCCTGCCGCGCGCTCGCCGCCGCCCCCTCCCCCCGAGCCGGGGCGTCGGCCCCCGAAACCCGGCCCGCGACCCGCTCGCGAGCCGGCCCAGTAGGCCCGCCCCACGGAATCCCGCCATGTCCGCACCTTTCGCCGCACTGAAGCAGCGCTGGTTCGAGATCTACGACCTCAACATGGCCGCCAGCGTGCTGCGCTGGGACCAGGCCACCTACCTCCCGCCGGGCGGCGCCCCGGCCCGCGGCCGCCAGCTCGCGCTGCTCGCCCGGCTCGCGCACGAGCGCCTCACCGACCCCGAGGTCGGGCGGCTGATCGATGCGGTGGAGCGCGGCAACCCACCGCCGGACTCGATGGAGTTCGCGTTCGCGCGCGCGGCCCGGCGCGAGTTCGACCGCGCGGTCCGGGTGCCCGGCGACTTCGTGTCGGAGATGCAGAGCCACTTCTCCGAGTCCTACCAGGCCTGGACCGAGGCCCGCCCGGCCAACGACTTCGCGCGGATGCGGCCCTACCTCGAGAAGACGCTCGACCTGAGCCGGCGCTACGCGGGCTTCTTCCCGGGTTACGCCAGCATCGCCGACCCGCTGATCGACGTGTCGGACCCGGGCATGAAGGCCTCGGACGTGCGCGCGATCTTCGCGGACCTGCGCGCCCAGCTCGTGCCGCTGGTGCAGGCCATCGCGGCGCGGCCGCTGGCCGACGACTCCTGCCTGCGCCAGCACGCCCCCGAGGCGGTGCAGCTCGCCTTCGGCCTCGAGGTGATCAAGGCCTACGGCTACGACTTCAACCGCGGGCGGCAGGACAAGACCCACCATCCGTTCATGACCAAGTTCTCGCTCGGCGACGTGCGCATCACCACGCGCGTGCGCGAAAACGACGTGACCGACGCCCTGTTCAGCACGCTCCACGAGTCGGGCCACGCCATGTACGAGCAGGGCATCGATCCGGACTACGAGGGCACGCCGCTCGCCGACGGCGCCTCCTCCGGCGTTCACGAGAGCCAGTCGCGCCTGTGGGAGAACCTGGTGGGCCGGAGCCGGGGCTTCTGGGAGCATTTCTTCCCGAAGCTCCAGGCCGCCTTCCCCGAGCAGTTGCGCGCCACCGGCGTGGACGCGTTCTACCGGGCCATCAACCGCGTCGAGCGCTCGCTGATCCGCACCGACGCCGACGAGGTCACCTACAACCTCCACGTCATGCTGCGCTTCGACTTCGAGCTCGACCTGCTCGAGGGGCGGCTCGCCGTGAAGGACCTCGCGGACGCGTGGCGGGCGCGCCTCAAGCAGGACCTCGGGATCAGCCCGCCCGACGACCGCGACGGCGCGCTGCAGGACGTGCACTGGTTCGCGGGCCCGATCGGCGGCGCGTTCCAGGGCTACACGCTCGGCAACATCCTGAGCGCGCAGTTCTTCGAGGCCGCCTGCCGCGCGCACCCCTCGATCCCGAACGAGATCATGCGCGGCCACTTCGCGACGCTCCACGGCTGGCTGCGCGAGAACCTCTACCGCCACGGCGCCCGCTACACGCCCGACGAGCTGATCCAGCGCGCGAGCGGCGGGCCGATCCGCATCGAGCCCTACATGAAGTACCTGTGGGGCAAGTACGGCCCGCTCTACGGCCTCGAACCGGTGGCCGCGGGGGCGGGCGCCCGCGCCTGAACCGTCGCTCCGGGCGGGCCCGCCGCCGCGGGCTCGACGGGGCGAGCCATTGGAGGACCCGTGCCATGAACCGACCGCAAGCGGTGCGCACCGCGGGGCTCGTGACGCTGCTGCTCGCGTTCGGCGCCGCGGGCGCGCGGGCGCAGGGGTCGGGCTGCGTCGCGGCCCACTGCGTGCCTCCGGCCAACCTCATCACCAGCGGCAGGATCTTCGGGGGCTTCTCGAACGGCGACTACCAGCCGGGGCAGACCTTCTCGCCGCTCTTCCGCGGCGTGCTGCGCGAGGTCCGGCTCGCGCTCCACAGCACCACGCCCGGGGACACCGCCCGCGTCATCGCCGAGATTCGGCTCGTCTCCGGCGGGCTCCCGACCGCGGCGGTCTTCGCGCGCGCGCTCGTCTCGGGGGCGCCGTACGTCGCGGGGCCGCTCTACCCGGCCTCCTTCGAAGGGCACAACCTCGTGCTCGATCCGGGCACGCGCTACGCGATCACGCTGCGCGGAGGAGGGTCGCAGGTCGTCTACGCGCTCGCCGCATTCCCCGGCTGCGACCCCTCCACCGGCTCCTACGATCCCGTCCACACCTACGACGGCGGGCTCACGTGGGGCTACGCGTGGTCGCCGCGCGAGCGGAGTTTCGTCTACCAGGTGTGCCTGGACGCGGCGACGCCGACGACCCGGAGCACCTGGGGGCGCGTGAAGCTGCTGTACCGGTGAGCGGCCCCGCTACTTGAGGGTCACGAGCCCGATCGCCACCAGGATCGGGATCAGCACCGCCACCAGAGCCTCCCCGGCGATGAACCCCGAGGCCAGCGGCGTGACGTGGCGCTCGTGGCTCTTCGGCGACGCCTTGCGCCAGCCCTCCGCGACCACCGCCCCGAGGAACATGCTGATCACGGCGCTGCCCGGCACCAGCATGCCGATGCCGAGGCCCGCGGGCGACGGCACCCACTTCTTGAGCTTCGTGCCCTCGAGGAGCGTGAGCACGACGCCGAGCACCGTACCGACCAGCAGCGCCTGCACCGCGCCGTGCGGGAGCGCGCTCAGCCCCTGCGACAGGATGATGCCGAAGCCGGCGAAGCGCTGGGAGATCGGCGACTGGAGCCCGTTTTCGGTGCCGACCCCGTAGGTGTCGCGCAGCAGCGGGTAGACGAACGAGACCGCGGCCGCGCCCACCGGCACCGCGAAGAGCTGGGCGTAGGTCAGGTACCGCGGGGTGCTGCCGATCATGTGCCCGGTCTTGTAGTCCTGCATCAGCCCCTCGGACTGCGACGCGATCGAGCCGGTCACGCCGGTGGACACGATGTTCGGCAGCAGCGCCCCCGGGGCGAGCATGCCGAAGATCCCCTGCATCATGTTGGAGAGCGTGCTGATCGGCCCCCAGTTGGTCTCGCCCAGCACGCGGATCCCTACCAGCATCAGCGGCAGCGAGAACACGATCGCCGCGATCGTGAGCCACGGCGACATGCCGAGCATCGCCTGCACGCCCACCAGCGCCGCGGCGCTGGTCACCGAGCCCCACAGCACCCAGCGCAGCGGGAAGTCGCCGCCGTCCATCGAGCCCACCGAGAGGTTGCGGAAAGTCTTGACCAGCACCTTCCAGCGCAGCACCAGCGCCATCAGGCCGCCCGCGACCAGCACGCCGGTGGCGGGCCACATGATCCACAGCAGCATCTCGCGGCGCACCATGTGCGCGACCCAGCCCCGCTCGAGCAGCCACGGCGGCAGCAGCACCCACGCCACCACGCAGCCCAGCACCATGCTGATCGTCACGCGCATCCCCACGATCATCCCCGAGCCGATCGAGAGCAGGCTCCAGCTCACGCCCACGTTCATCTTCGGGCCGGTGGCGCCGAGCGGAAGCATCTCGGGAATCCGGTACCACGCCGCCGCGATGAGCCGCGCGTCCTCGCGGATCGCGAAGCCGATCGCGGAGAGGATGCCCCCCAGCGCCATCGAGCCCGCCGCCGCGCGCGACTCCTTGCCCTTCGAGTCCAGCACGATGAGCGTCTCGCCCGCCGCCACGCCGTCGGCGAAGGTGAGCTTCTCGTCCACCACGAAGTGCTGGCGCATCGGCACCGACAGCAGCACCCCGAGCACGCCGGCGCTGGTGAGCCACAGGAACGCGTGGAAGGGATCGAGCTGGAACGTGAAGTTGGCGTTCGGGTCCTGCCGCAACAGGTCGAAGGCGGCCATGATCACGCACAGGAACGCGGTCTGGCCCGCCGACGTGCCGGCGGTCTGGACGATGTTGTTTTCCCAGCGGTTGTAGGTGCGCGAGGCGAGCCCGAGCGCGAGGAAGCCGAAGAACGCCGACACCACCGAGATGTTGGGCCCGAACCCGAGCTTGAGCACGATGTAGGGATAGGAGCCGCCGATCACCGCGGCGACCAGCACCGCGACGATCGTCGAGCGCACCGTGAGCTCGCGGACTCCGGGCGGGCGCTGCGAAACGGGGTACTCGTGGACGACGGGTGCCATGGGCGGCCTCGAGAGGGATCGGGACGGAGCGCGAAAAGCCGCGCACGAATACCACACGGTTCCGGGCGCGGCCAGAACTTTGCGGCGAGCGCGGAAACGCCGTGCGGGGCGAGGCGGATCGCACGGGAAGCCGCCACGCGCCCCCCCGGCCCCGCGCGGCCCCTCCCGCCCCGGCGCGGGCAATCCGCCGCGCCGCGGGCGCTCCGGGGCGAAACCCCGGGTCACCCCACCCGGCGCGCGCCCGCCGGCGCGCAGATCGCCCGCTCCCCCTGCGCGGGGTGACCCGGGCCACGGCCCGGCCCGGAACTTCCATGTCGGGGAGGTGGGCCGCGCGTGGTGCGGCGTCCGTCACCGGAGGTCACGAATGAAGCCGAATCGGTTCACCCGAATCCTTTCGCCCCTCGCGGCGCTCGCGGTCCTGGCGCTGGCGCCGGGCGTCGCGCGCCCGCAGTGCGCGATCACGGGCCCCACGGAAGTGTGCGGCGCGCCCGTGACCCTGTGCGGTCCGGAGGGATCCGAGTTCGCCGTGTGGACCTTCCCGGACGGATCCATGCAGTACTCGCGCTGCATCACCGTGTCCGCGACCGGCACCTACGAGCACCGCTTCATCGACCCCGCCACGGGCGATTGGGGTCCGACCTGCCTCCACACGCTCTCCGCCGCCGCCCCGGCGCCACTGGTGACGGGCGGCTCCAGCGCGTGCACCGGCGAGAGCCTCGAGCTGTGCGGCCCGGCCGGCGACCTCGACTACGAGTGGAGCGGCCCGGCCGGCCCCGCGGGCGGCTCCGCGTGCCTCACCGTCACCGCCTCCGGCACCTACGTGCTGCGCGTGCGGCCGCGACCCGAGGGCTGCTGGAGCCTGCCCGCCGAGCACGCCGTGACCTTCGCGAGTTGCGAGCCTCCGCCGCCGCCGCCCACGCCGAACTCGGCGAGCTGTCCGCGCCCGGCGTGGTGGTGGTCGAAGCAGTGCCCCGATCACGACCGGAGCGGCCAGCGCCTGCCGTCGGAAACCATGGACGCGGTCGCCGCCTGCGTCGCGGGGCGCGCGACCGGCCTCGACGCCGGACTGTGCCGCACGCTGCTCGGCCGCCCCAACACGCTGGAGCGGCGCGCGCGCCGCCAGATCGCCACGGTCTGGGCCAACGTCTGCGCGGGCGGACAGGGCGTGACCTCGCGGGACGGCCGTCCCGTGTCGCTCGATCCCGAGGCGGTGGTGACGTTGACCGGGTTCCACGGCACGGTCTCCGGATGGCTGGCGTCGGCCGAGGACGAGATGCGCCGCCGCCACGGCGCCGCCGACCGCCGCGAAACGCGCGAGGCCTACCGGCGGCTGATCCGCCAGGGCTGGCACCTCAACCGCGGCCACGGGATCGGCGAGGTGTGCCCGCCTCCCGCGAGCGACGCGCTCGCGGGCGACGCGACCGGCGCCGAATTTTCGTCCCTCGCCGAGTCCGGCGGCGAACCCGAGCCGCTCGCGGCGGAGCTGATGGACGAGGCGGACGCCCCGCTCGCCTTCGGCGCGATCGAGCCGAACCCCTTCTCGAGCAGCATGACGCTCGCCTTCTCGGTGGGTGCGGCGGCGCCGGCCGAGGTGACGATCGGCGTCTACGACCTGAGCGGCCGCCGGGTGCGCGAACTGGTGCGCGGCGTGCGCGCGCCGGGCAACTACGCGGTGCGCTGGGACGGGCGCGACGACTCCGGCGCCCCGTCCCGCGGCGGCCTCTATTTCGTGCTCGGCCGGATCGGCGGCGAGCGCGTCCAGTCGCGGGTCACTCTGGTGCGATGAACGGGTCCTGCTCGGAAGATTGGGGTTGAGAGAAAGTCACGGGGGGAGGATCGCGGAGCGTGAGCGGTTGGCGGCCCTCGCTCAGGCGGCGTAGCGGAGGCGGTGG
>CAZIVR010000101.1:0-12742 GCA_964542745.1 uncultured bacterium | reverse complement strand
CGACGTGAGCGATCCGGCCGTGTCCTTCGACGGCCGCACGGTCGCCTTCGCCGCCACCGCCGGCCCCGACAGCGGCTGGCGGATCTGGCGGGTGGGCGCCGACGGGCGCGGCCTGGCGCCGCTGACGGCGGGGCTCGCGGGAGGAGTCGCGACGCGCTTCGACGACCTCGACCCCTGCTGGCTGCCGGACGATCGCGTGGTGTTCGCGAGCACCCGGCACCCGATGGTGGCGCAGGAGGGCGGCCTGCCGGTCACCAACCTGTGGGTGGTCCACGCCGACGGCTCGGGGCTGATGCGCCTCACCACCGAGCGGAACGGCGCCGAGGAGCCGGCCGTGGATCCCGGAACCGGCCGCATCGTGTACGCGCGGTGGTGGACCAATCGCTGGCTGGCCTCGGAACGCGAGCCGCTCGGCGTCACCCTCGATCGCGCGCGCGCGCTGCCCGCCGACACCGTGAACCTGTGGCAGGCGATCTCGATCCGGCCCAACGGCGACGGCGGCCGCCTCGCGGGTGGCGACCCGCGCAGCCGCCCGGGCGCGATGGCCTACCAGCCGGCGATGTTCCCCGACGGCTCGCTGGTCGGGGTGCGCGCCGAGCCGCTCTCGCTCGGGGCCCCGCACGGGCGCCCCACGCTCCAGTTCTTCCGCGGCGGCTTCGCCGCGCCGCGCCGGATTGGCGGCGGCGACACCGCGGCCTGCTCCCCGCTGGCGCTCGCCGACGGACGCCTCGTGCTCTCGCTCGATCCCCGGGGGCACGGCGACTACGGGCTGTGGGTGGCGCGCCCCGACGGCGGCGGGCTCGCGCGCCTCGTGGACCTCCCGGGCACGCTCGAACTCGACGCCGCCGTGCTCGCCCCGCGGCGCCGGCCGCCCGTGATCCCGCCGCCCCGCGTCGTGCCCCCCGACGCCGAGCCGGTCGCCTCCCGCGCGCGGCTCCACGACGACGTGAACACCTTCCGCTTCGACTGCCTCAACGTCTTCACCAACGCCCCGCTCGACGCGCCCTTCCCGAACGGGATCCCGATGCAGCGCGGCGTGAAGATCCGCTTCTACGCGACGCTGTCGCGGCCCGCGGCGCCGGGCGGCGACACGGTGGTGCTGGTGCGCGAGGCCGACGTCACGCCGTGGGGCGGCGTCCACGAGGACAACATGCCGGCCGACGTTCCGATGTTCGAGCAGCTCGTGGACGCCGAGGGGCGCGTGCTGCGCTCGGCGATGGGTCCGGCCCACGTGGCCGGGCTCAACTTCGCGTCGTTCGGCTCCGGGACGCAGTGCGTGGGATGCCACGTCGGCCACTCCGCCCAGGTGGTGCCGATCTCCTACTCGCGGGCGCGCTGGATCAACGCCACGCCCTCGGCCTCGATCGAGGCCTCGAGCAGCGACCCCGCGGGGGCCGGTCCCGCCGCGGTCGCGGACCGCCGCACGCGCGGGCCCGCGGCCGAGGTCGGGTGGCTCGCGGCCGGCGGGGTGGGGGAATTTCTCCGCCTGCGCTGGAAGTGGCCCATTGAAGTGAGGGAAATGGTCCTTTACCCTCTCACCGGCGTGCCCGCGGGCGGCGCCCACCCCCAAGTCCTGGAAGCGGAACTGGCGTTCTTCCGCGGGGGCCGGGAGGTGGAACGAACCGTGCTGAAAGGTCCGTGGGGGCCGCGCGGCGCCCGTGCACGATGCAACGAGATCGCGGTGGACGCGGTCGAGATCCGCTTCACCCGGTTCGCGTCCCGGCCCGGGCATTCCCCGGCCGCGGGGCTCGCCGAGGTGGAAACCATCGCCCGGCTCGTCGAAGACTAGGCGTCACCGGCTCGCACCCAGGAGCGGCATGCAACTCGGACGGGATTTCCTTCGCACCGCCTTGCTGGCGGCCGGCCTCGCCGTCGCCTCCCCGGCCGCGGCCGGCTTCCTCAACGGCGTCGCCTCGCACGACGGCGTGGACGTGGTCGCCGTGGGCGACAGCGGCATGATCTTCCGCTCGGTGGACGGGGGCGGGCTCGTCTCCAAGAGCTACCAGGGCACCACGTCCCTGCAGGCGGTGGCGAAGCGCGGCAACACGATCCTGATCGTCGGCGACGGCGGCAAGATCCTGCGCAGCGTGAACGGCGGCATGGACTGGACCACGTTCTTCGCCGCGGGCTCGCCGCGGCTGCGCGGCGTCGAGATGCCCACCGACACCGACGCCTTCGTGGTGGGGGACGGCGGGACGTTCCTCCGGTCCGGCGATTCGGGCCAGAACTGGACGTCGCTCCCGACCGGCGCACCGGGCGCGATCCGGGGCGTGCGCTTCGTGGACGCCGCGAACGGGTGGATCGTGGGCGACCAGGGATTCGTGGCCTCCACGTCGAACGGCGGCGACACCTGGACCCCGGGCGGCATCGCGACCACGAGCACGCTCTACGCGGTGGACCGGCTGGGATCGCGCGTGTGGGTCGGGGGCGCCGACGGCACCTGCTGGAAGAGCGTGAACGGCGGCGCGAGCTGGACGCCGGTGAACCTCAAGATCGACTCGCGCTCCGACGTGCGCGGCATCACGCTGCAGGGCGCCGACTCGGTGTTCGTCTCGGGCGGCGGCGGCTTCATCCGGCGCAGCGTCAACGACGGCGCCACCTGGTTCTTCCCGCAGCACTCGCTGCTCGGCGAGATCGTGGACATGCACTTCGTGGGCGCGCGCGGGTGGGTGGTGAGCCCGCGCTCGCCGGCGCTGATGCGCACCGCGGATCGCGGCAACTCGTGGCTGTTCGCGATCGGCACCACCGTGAGCCGCAGCTGGCAGATCCGCCAGCCCATCGTGTCGGGGAGCGCGCGCGGCGCCACCATCGCGCTCCACCCGAACTACCGGAACACGATCGTCGCGGCGGTGGGCAGCCGCCTCTACGTCTCGCGCGACGACGGCGAGAACTGGACCCAGTTCTCCCAGCTCCCGGCCGGCTACACCAAGGCCAACGCGCTGCTGGTCTCGCCCAAGGATTCGCTGCGCATGGTGGTTGCGGCCTCCCCGCCGCAGTCCATCCTCTACACCGAGGACGGCGGCGCGAACTGGGTCGTGGCCATGACGCGCGCCTTCGGCGAGTACGGCATCCCGCTCGAGATGCACCCGGACAAGCCCGACACGCTCCTGTTCGGGGGCGACAACGCGGTGCTGTGGCGCTCGGTGGATTTCGGCAAGACGTGGGGCGCCTACGGTTCCAAGTCGTTTCGCAGCCCCTGCGACCTGATCATCGTGCCCGAGTCCGACAGCAACGCGGTGCTGGTCGGGGACGGCATCACCGGGAGCGGGCTGGGCGACCTGTGGCGCTCGACCGACGGCGGCATCACCTTCACCAAGCACTACACGACCACGGGCTCCGAGATCCCGGGCATGTCCATGGGACGGCTCGACAACACCCGCGCCTTCGCCACCAACTGGTCGGTGGGCGGCGTCGAGCGCTCGACCAACACCGGCCTCAACTGGACCCAGGTCATGACCACCGGGTCGGCGTGGGGCACCGACGTGTGCAAGGAGGACCCCAACCTCGTGATCTTCGGGGTCTACAGCGGGGGTTCGGCCTACCTGTCGGTGGACGGCGGGAGCACGTACACGAGCAGCACGCTGCCGGGCTCCAACTACAGCTTCTACGCGCGCGACCGGGGCTGCATCATCGCCGAGCAGGGTGGCGGCCTCTACAAGCTCTATTCGACCTACACGTTCAACGGGAATTCCGGGCAGAACGTCAGCGTGGTGGCCGCGAACGGCGGCGAGACCTGGGCCGCGGGCTCGACCCGGGACATCACCTGGACCTCGGCCGGAATGGTGATGGCCCGCGTCGAGTACCGGGTCGGCCCGGGCGACCCGTGGATCGAGGTCGCGGTGGTTCCCGGCTATTACGGGCGCGCCTCGTGGACGCTGCCCTACGTCTCGACCGGCACCGCGCGCGTCCGGGTGAGCGACGCCTTCGACGGCACGCCGAGCGACGAATCGAACGCCGACTTCACCATCGCGCTGCCCCAGATCGCCTCGAACCCGGGTGGCGTCGACTTCGGCCCCCAGCTGCTGGGGAGCACGGTGTGGGACAGCGTCGAGGTCAGCAACCCCGGCACGGCCACGCTCAACGTGACCACGATCGGCACCGGCTCCTCTCATTTCGGCGCGTCGCCGGCGAGCCTGGTGCTCGCGCCGGGCGCGTCGTCGTGGGTCCGCGTGAACTTCTCGCCGGCCTCGGTCCAGGCCTACGACGACACCCTGACGCTGGTGAGCAACGGCTACAACGACCCGTCGCTCGCGGTTCCGCTCACCGGGCAGGGCGTGGCCGCCGCGTCGCTGGCCCTGACCAGCCCCGACGGGGGCGAGTCGTTCCAGTACGGCACCAGCCAGAAGGTGTCGTGGAACGGCGTGGTGGTCCCGAGCGTGGACCTCGATTACCGGATCGCCGCCTTCCAGCCGTGGATCCCGATCGCGGCCGGCGTCCCGACCGCGGCCGGGAGCTACGACTGGGTGATCCCCGACGCGCCGACCGCCACCGCCCAGGTGCGGGTCCGCGAGTCGGGCGGCGGGCTCGAGGACGTGAGCGCCGGCGTCTTCAGCATCACGGTGCCGAGGTTCGCCTCGACGCCCTACGACATCCGCGACATCGGCCCGGTGATCATGGGCAGCGAGCGCACCGACACGCTCCGCCTCACGAACCGCGGAACGGCCCCGCTCACGCTCTCCAGCATCACCGTCAACCGGCCCACGTTCCGCCTCGGGCGCGGCTCGTTCGTGCTCCCGGCGGGGGCGAGCGACACGCTGGGGATCACCTACGCGCCGGCCTCCGAGGATCGCGACACCGCCATCGTGTCCTTCGTGGCCGACGATCCCGCGGCGCCCCACCAGGTGCTCGTCACCGGCTTCGGCACGCTCGTCACCGGCGTCGAGGGCGGGAGCGAGGCGGCCTTCGCGCTGGGACAGAATCTTCCCAATCCGTTCCGCGGCGTCACCCGGATCGCGTACGCGCTGCCGCGCGCCTCGGACGTGAGGCTCGAGGTCTTCAACCTCCAGGGCCAGCGGGTCGCCACGCTGGTGGACGGCGCCCAGCCCGCGGGGACCCACCACGTGCGATTCACCGCCCGCGCGACCGACGGGTCGCCGCTTCCCTCGGGCGTCTATTTCTACCGATTCCGGGCCGGCGGCTTCGCCGCGACCCGCAAGATGCTGCTGATGCGATGAGGGCGCCGGGGCCGCGCGACCCGCGGCCCCGACCGGGATGGCGCCCGGAACCGGGCACGGCAGCGGCGAGCGGCCGCCTTCGCGAGGAGGCGGCCGCTTCGGCTATGCTCCGGGCGACCTTTTCCCGCAACCCTGCCGCGCGGCCCCGTCCGCGCCCGGAGGCCTCCATGAATCCCGCCACCACGTCGCCCCCCGCCCCGGTGAGCGCCGCGTCGCTCCCCGAATACTCCCCGACCACCTACGTGGATTTCTCGCAGCCCGAGCACCGCGCCGCGTTCGAGAAGGCGCTGGCCGGAGTGCGCGCCTCCTTCGGACAGGAGGTTCCGCTCGTGATCGGCGGCGAGCGGCTGAAGGGCGCGAAGACGTTCGAGTCCACGAATCCCGCGAAGCCCTCCGAAGTGCTCGGGCGCTTCCAGTCCGCCACGGCCGAGCAGGCGGCGCAGGCGGTGGAGACGGCGTTCGCCACGTTCCGCACCTGGTCGCGGGTGCCGGCCGCCGAGCGCGCCGCGTACCTGATCGAGGCCGCGCGCCGCATGAAGGAGCGCCGCCACCACTTCTCGGCGTGGATGGTGCTCGAGATCGGCAAGAGCTGGAACGAGGCCGACGCCGACACCGCCGAGGCGATCGACTTCATGGAGTTTTACGCCCGCGAGATGCTGCGCTACGCCGGCCCGCAGCCGGTGGTGCAGATGCCCGGCGAGAAGGACACCCTCGTGTACCTGCCGATCGGCGTGGGCGCGGTGATCCCGCCGTGGAACTTCCCGCTCGCGATCTGCGTCGGCATGGCCACCGCGGCGGTGGTGACCGGCAACACCGTGGTGCTCAAGCCGGCCAGCGACACGCCCGGGATCGCCTGGCAGTTCTTCGCGCTCATGGAGGAGGTGGGGCTGCCGCCCGGCGTCCTCAACTTCGTGACCGGCGCGGGCGGCGTGGTGGGCGACACGATCGTGCGTCACCCGAAGACCCGCTTCGTCTCGTTCACCGGATCCAAGGAAGTCGGCATCGGCATCAACAAGCTGGCCGCGGACGTGGTGCCCGGGCAGATCTGGCTCAAGCGCGTGGTCGCCGAGATGGGCGGCAAGGACGCGATCCTCGTGGACGACGAGGCCGACCTCGACGCGGCCGCCCTCGGCGTGGCGCAGAGCGCCTTCGGCTTCGGCGGCCAGAAGTGCTCGGCCTGCTCGCGCGCCATCGTGGTGGACAAGGTGCACGACGCGTTCGTGCCGAAGCTCATGGCGCAGATCGAGAAGCTCGTGAAGGTGGGGGACCCCGCGGCCTACGGCACCTTCATGGGGCCGGTCGCGAGCGAGCGCGCCATGAAGACCATCCTCGGCTACATCGAGAAGGGGAAGGGCGAGGGCAAGCTGCTGCTGGGCGGCGGCCGGATCGCCGGCGCCGACGGCTGGTTTGTCCAGCCGACGGTGTTCGACGACGTCGCGCCCACCGCCACCATCGCGAGGGAGGAGATCTTCGGGCCGGTGCTCGCGATCGTCCGCGCGAAGGACTACGACGACGCGCTGGCCATCGCCAACGGCACCGAGTACGGCCTCACCGGGGCCGTGTATTCCAGGAACCCCGCCAAGATCCAGCGCGCGCGCGAGGAGTTCTTCGTCGGCAACCTCTACCTGAACCGCAAGTGCACGGGCGCCATGGTGGGCTGCCATCCGTTCGGCGGCTTCAACATGAGCGGCACGGATTCGAAGGCGGGCGGCCGCGACTACCTGCTGCTGTTCCTGCAGGCCAAGAGCATCGCCGAGAAGATCGGCTAGCTCCGCTCCGGGCGGGGGGAGCCCCCGCCCGGATCAGGCCGCGGCCGCGCGCGCCTCGAGCGCCAGCGCGAGGCGCTGGAAGTGCTCGTGGATCTCGTCGTCCAGCGCCCCGGCCGCGGCCCAGTCCGGCTCCGTCGCCGAGAGCCGCTCGAGCCGGTGGCACGCCTGCGCCAGGGCCTGGCCGCCCAGCGTCAGGGCGCTGCCCTTGATCGAATGGGCCTGGGCGTGGGTGCGCGCCGCGTCGCGCGCCTCCACCGCCTCCCGAAGCGCGTCGAGCGCCTCGCCGGTGGTCTTCCGGAACTCCGTGCACAGCATCCGCTCGAAGTCCCGGTCGCCGTCGCAGATCGAGTCGAGCTGCTTCTCGTCGAGCACCATCGGCGAACCGGCGCTGGATTCCAACGGGTGAGTCATGCCGCCTCCTTGCGCACGCCCGGGCATCGCAGCAGGGCGTCGTAGAACGCCTTCATCTGAACCGGCTTCGAAAGGTAGTCGTCCATCCCCGCGTCCAGGCAGAGGGCGCGGTCGCCCTCGAGCGCGTTCGCGGTCATGGCCAGGATCGGCACGTGCCCGCCGTCCGACTCCCGCTCCCACGCCCGGATCGCCCGCGTCGCCTCGAGCCCGTCCATCTCGGGCATCTGCACGTCCATCAGCACCAGGTCGAATCCCCCGCCGCGCACCCGGTCGAACGCCTGCCGCCCGTTCTCCGCGACCGTGACGCGCACGCCGGCCTTCTCGAGCAGCCGCGTGGCGACCATGCGGTTGACCGGGTGGTCCTCGGCGAGCAGCACGTGCAGCCCCATCGCGCGGACCCCGGCGCCCAGGTCCTCGCCCGCGTCCGCGGCGGGCCGGGCCGCGGGTGCCGCGCCGACCGCCTCCAGCAGCGCCGAGACCAGCTGGGCCTGGCGGAGCGGCTTGCGCAGCTGGGCCGAGAGGCCGAGGCGCGAGCGCTCGTCGGCCCGCAGCGTGGGATCGCTCGACGAGAGCAGGAGGATCCGGAGTCCGTCGAAGTTCGGGTCGTTCCGCACCTCGGCGATCAAGTCGAGGCCCGACCGCTCGGGCATGTTCATGTCGAGCAGCGCCACCCGCACCGGATCCGGGCCGCCCGCGCCCTCGCGCAGGGCCTCGATCGCGCGGTCGGCGTCCACCGCCTCCTCGACGCGGCAGCCCCACGCGCGCAGGTTGGCGCGCAGGATCGTGCGGTTGGTCTCGTTGTCGTCCACCACCAGCACGCGCAGCCCGGTCAGCGCCTCCATGGTGGCGGGGGGCGGCACCGCGCGCGGGCCCCGGCTCCGCTCCATCGGGAGCTCCACCCAGAACGTGCTCCCGCGCCCGGGCGCGCTCTCGAGCCCGATGCGGCCGCCCATCAGCCCGACCGGTTGGCGGCTGATCGTGAGCCCGAGGCCGGTTCCGCCGTACTGGCGCGTGGTCGTTCCGTCGGCCTGCGTGAAGCTCTCGAAGATGGATTCCTGCCGCTCCGCCGGGATCCCGATGCCCGTGTCGCGCACCGCCAGCCGCACGATCGTCCGTCCGTCCCGCTCCCCGGTCTCCCGAAGGCTCAGGACCACCTCGCCCGACTCGGTGAATTTCACGGCGTTGCTGAGGAGGTTGGTGAGCACCTGCCGGATGCGCACCGGGTCCCCCCGCAGCCGGCCGTCGAATCCGGGCGCCACGTCGCATCCCAGCTCGAGCCCGCGGGCGTGGGCCGCCGGCGCCACCAGCTCCGAGACCTCCTCCACCACCGAACGCAGGTCGAGTTCGATGGACTCGATCGCGAGCTTGCCGGCCTCGATCTTCGAAAAATCGAGGATGTCGTTGAGGATCGCGAGCAGCGCCTGCGCGCTGCCGTTCACGGTGCGCACGTAGTGGCGCTGGTCGTCGTCCAGCGGGGTGGTGGCGAGCAGCTCGGCCATGCCGATGATGCCGTTCATCGGGGTGCGGATCTCGTGGCTCATGTTGGCGAGGAAGTCGCTCTTGGCGCGGCTCGCGGCCTCCGCCTGCTTCTGGGCGACCTCGAGCCGGCGCGCGTGCTCCTCGAGCGCCGAGGCGTTGGCGAGCGCGGTCCAGTAGTGGCGGTACTGGTGCCCGCCCTCGGAAAGCAGGAAGACCGAGTAGACGATGAGCACGAGCCCGAGGCCCACGTGGCTCTCGGCCGTGGTGGCGAACGCGACCGCCGACACCGGGAGGAACAGCAGGGCGAGGAAGCCGCGCAGCGTGGTGCGGTCGGGAGCCAGCGACGAGACCCCGCCGGCCGCCATGCCCGCCGTCGCGACCAGCGCGAGCGTCGCGGGGCCGCTCATCTGGTAGGCGTGCACGACGTAGGAGATGAAGACCGACCACGTGCCGGCCGCGAGCCAGGTGCCGGCGCGGAAGAGGAGCGTCCAGGCGTCGCGGTTGCGCGCGAAGGCGTCCTCGAAGTGTCGCGCCAGGGCCCAGCGGAGCGCCGCGACCACCCAGATCGCGAGCACCAGGCTCAGGGCCTGCCCCGGATGGTCGCGGCCGATCGGCGTGGCGAGGGTCAGCACCAGCGCGGCCACGGCGTGCATCGGCGCCGACACCAGCGAACGGCGCGCGAGGCTGCGGGCGCCGCTCATGACCAGCGCCCGCTGTTGCTCCTCGCCCAGCCCCCGGCTCGAGAAATACGGCTGCATCCGCGGCAACCCCCGGAAATGGCGTCGCCCGCGCGTGGGCGGCCCCGTGGGGGGGCGGCACCCGCGCGTCGCGCGACGGTTCAGGACCGGGAGGGTCTGGGGTGGTTTTCGGCCGCCCGGGCGCGCCGCTCTAGGGCGATCGCGCGGGCCGAGCGCGGCCTACTTCTTCTTGCCGGAGGGGGGTGGCTTGGGTCTCCCGGTCCCGGAGGGCCGGGATTTCCGGGCGGGCTTCGTGGCGGGCTTCGGGACCGGCTTCGCCGGGCGCTTCGCCGCGCGCGTTGCCGCGGAGCTCGCGGCGGGCCGCCGTTCGGGCGCCGCGCCGGACTTCGCGGCCCGCCGGCCGGCCGGCTTCGCGGTCGCTTTCGCGGGCCGCCTGACGGCCGGCTTCGCGACGGACTCCCGTGCCGGAGCCTCGAGGTCCGGCCGGGCGATCGTGGCGCCGCGGCGCGCCCGGCGCTCCTCCAGCCACGCCGAAAACGACTCCCAGCCGCGCGCGTTCCAGACGTCGTCCTTCGTGAGCCCCGCGCGCCGCGCCTGGAACACGCCGAAGCGGAGCTGGTCCAGCTGCGTGGTGGCGTGCGCGTCGGTGTCCACCACGAAGCCGCAGCCCTTCGCGAGCGCCACCCGCGCGTTCGCGTCGTTCAGGTCCAGCCGGTCGGGGGAGGCGTTGATCTCCATCAGCACGCCGCGCCGGGCGGCTTCGGTGGCGACCCGCTCGACGTCGAAGGCCACCGGCTCGCGCGAGCCGATGAGCCGACCGGTCGGGTGACCGAAGGCGTGGACCCGCGGGTTCGAGAGCGCCCGGAGCGCGCGCCCGGTCGCCACCTCGGGGGGCTGGTCGAAGCGCGAGTGGATCGAGACGATCACCCAGTCGAGCAGGTCGAGGGTCTCGTCGTCGAGGTCCAGCGCGCCGTCGGCGAGGATGTCCACCTCGAGCCCGTGCAGGATCGGCATGCCGGGGAAGCGCCCGCGCAGCTCGGCGATCTCGGTCACCGATTGCCGCACCCGCGCCTCGTCGAAGCCGTTGGTCATCGGCAGCGCCTTCGAATGCTCGGTGATCGCCATGTACTCGTGGCCGCGGGCGATCGCCGCCTCGACCATCGCGTCCAGCGTGTGGCGGCCGTCGCTGCGGTTCGAGTGCATGTGGAGGTCGGCGCGGAGGTCGGCGAGCTCCAGCAGATCGGGCAGCCGCCCGAAGCGCGCCCGCTCGATCTCGCCGTGCGACTCGCGCAGCTCGGGCGGGATCCACGCGGCCCCGAGCGCGCGGTAGACGTCCTCCTCGGTGCGCGAGGCCACCGTCTTCTCGCCGCGCGTGAGCCCGTATTCGTTGAGGCTCATGCCCTTCTCGATCGCGATCCGGCGCAGCTCGATGTTGTGCTCCTTGCTGCCCGTGAAGTAGAGCAGCGCCGCGCCGAACGAGGCCTCGGGCACGTGGCGCAGGTCGGCCTGCAGCCCGGCGGCGAGCCGCACCGACGACTTGGTCTCGCCGCGGCCCAGCACCTCGGCCACCGACGGGTGGCGGATGAAGGCCTCCATCACGTCGTCCGGGTGGCCGCCCGTCACCAGCACGTCGAGGTCCCCGACCGTCTCCTTGCGGCGCCGGAACGAGCCGGCCAGCTCCACCTGCGTCACGCCCTTCACGGCCCGGACGCGGGCCGCGATCTCCTCGGCGATCGGCCAGGCCGCCGCGAGCAGCACGCGCCCGGACCATTCGCTCGCGGTGGCGAGGGCCTTGAGCACGTTCTGCTCGACCTTCTCGCCGAATCCCGGCAGGTCGCGCAGCTTCCCCGCGCGCGCCGCCTTTTCGAGGTCGTCGCGGTTCCGCACGCCCAGCACCTCGAACAGCGTGCCCACCCGCTTCGGGCCGAGGCCGTGCAGCTCGGTCAGCTCCACCACGCTGAGCGGGAACTTCTTCTGGAGGTCGCGATACAGCTCGGTCGAGCCGGTCGCGACGAGGTCGCGGATCTTCTGGGCGAGGTCCTTGCCGATCCCGGGCAGCGCCTCGAGCGCGCCGGCTTCGGCCGCCAGCGCCGCCATGGACTCGCCGCTCGCGCCCACCAGGCGTCCCGCCTCGCGGTAGGCGCGCACCCGGAACACGTTGGCGCCCTCCAGCTCGAGCATCACCGCGAGCCGCTCGAGGACGCGCGCGATCTCGGCGTTGGTCATCGCGCGCCTCCCGGGTCCGGGCGCGGGGACGAGCGCGGTCCGCTCACGGCGCGTGCCCGATGCGCTTCAGGAACGCGGCCTCGTCCACCACCGGGATGCCGAGCTTCGTCGCCTTGTCGAGCTTGGAGCCGGCACCCGGGCCCGCCACCACCAGCGTCACGCCCTTCGAGATCCCGCCCGCGATCCGGGCGCCCGCCGCCTCGGCGCGCTTCTGCGCCTCGGGCCGCGACATGGACTCGAGGCCGCCCGTGAACACGACCGTCTCGCCGGCCAGCGGCTGCGGACCCCGGGCGCGCGCCACGTGGGAGGGGCGGATGCCGGCCTTCTTGAGCCGCTCGAGCACGCGGCGGTTGCGGGCGCTCGCGAAGAACTCGCGCACCGAGGCCGCCACCTCGGGGCCGATGCCCTTGATCTCCTGCAGGTCCTCGACGCTCGCCTCGTAGAGCGGATCGAGCGAGCCGTAGTGGTCGGCCAGCAGCCGCGCCACCGTGTCGCCCACGTGCTCGATGCCGAGCGCGAAGAGGAATCGGTCCAGCCGGGGCTTCTTGCTGGCTTCGATCGCCTCCACCAGGTTCTCGATGGACTTCTCGGCGAACCCCTCGAGCGAGGCGAGGTGGATGGGGGTGAGGGTGTAGAGGTCGGCGAGGTCCTGGATGAGCTTCTTCTCCATCATCTGCCGCACGGTCTTGCCGCCGAGCCCGGTGATGTCCATGGCCCCGCGCGACACGAAGTGCGCGATGGCCCGCTCGAGTTGGGCCGGGCAGGACAGGCCGTTCGAGCAGCGGTGGTTGGCCCCGTCCTTCTCGACCTTGCCGCCGCACGCCGGGCACTTCTTCGGAAGCTGGAACGGCACGGTCCCGCGCGGGCGCTTGTCCTTCAGCACCTCCACCACCTCGGGAATCACGTCCCCGGCGCGCCGGATGCGCACGGTGTCGCCGACCCGCACGTCCTTGCGGTCCACCTCGTCCTGGTTGTGGAGCGTGGC
>CAZIVR010000100.1:0-12799 GCA_964542745.1 uncultured bacterium | reverse complement strand
CCGGCACGGCGCCGGCTCCCGTGATCCGCACACCGCGGGCGCCGCCCGCCACAACCACGGAGTCGTTCATGCGAACCCACACCCGCCTGGCGCTGGCATGCGCGCTGGGACTGGTCCTCGCCTCGCCCGTCCTCGCGGCGGACCATGGCGAGGCCCCGCTCACCCGGGCCGACCTGGCCGCCGACATCGCCGATGTCTACGCCTGGCACGAGGGCGACAGGCTCCTCGCGGCCATCACCTACGACGGCATCCGGCCGCCCGTCCCGGGCCAGAAGGGCACGTTCGACACCGGCGTGCTCTACACGCTCCACATCGACAACGACGGCGACTTCGTCTCCGACATCCAGGTCCGGGCGCGCTACTTCCGCTTCGGCGGCTTCACCGGCGTCCTGGTGAGCGGCCTGCCGGGCGGCCTCCCCTTCCTGCTCGGCCCGGTCGAGCGCGTCGTGCGCTTCGGCGACGTCCGCTTCTTCGCGGGACTCCGGGACGATCCGTTCTTCTTCGACCTCGAGGGCTTCCGCCAGACGCTGCAGACCGGAACGCTCGCCTTCAACGGAAAGCGCGACACCTTCGCCGGCAAGAACGCCACCGCCCTCGTCTTCTCGATGGACCTGGGGCGGGCGCTGCGCGGCGGCAAGAAACTCAACATCTGGGCCACCACGGCCCGTCAGGGGTAATCCATGGACTTCCGAACCCTCTCGTACCTGCGCGGGCTGATCGCCTGCCTCGCCGTGGCGTTGCTCGCCGCGGGCTGCGCGTCCCAGAAGATCTCGGCACCCTCGATCGCTTCGAGCGAGCCCGAGGAGGTCGCGGCCACCGACTACGAACGCGAGCTCGCGACGATCGACAAGAACGCCGCCACCCTCCAACTCGGCAGCCGGGTGGACCGAATGGGCATGCCGGCCATCGCCACGGCCGTGATCTCGAGCAAGGACGCGTACAACGCGGCCGACCCCACCGACGACGCGGCCGGTCGGTTCGTGCCGGAGATCGTCGCCAGCGTCGGGGCCATCCATGCGGCCCTCGACGACGATCTCACCGGCGCGGGTCTGACGCCGGCCACGACCGACAAGGCCATCGCCCAGGCGGCGCCTTTCGTGGTTCCCGACGTCATCCGCATCGACGTGACGAAGCCCTCGGGCTTCCCCAACGGCCGCCGCCTGACCGATCCGGTCATCGACGTGACGCTGGCGCTCGTCCTGCTCGACCTCGACGTGCACCCGGTCACTTCGCTGATCGGGCTCAATCCGACCGGGAACGACCGGCCGTTCTCCACCGGCTTCCCGTTCCTCGCCCCGCCGCAGCCGGCCGGGAGCGAGGCGCGCATGCTGGGCAGCCGGTGAATCCCCGCCCGGTGCTGTGGGGCGGGGCCCTCGCGATCCTGATCGGTGCGGGGCTCCACGGGTGGAGTCCGAGCCGCCGGGAGGTTGAAGCTCCACCCGCGGACCCCGTTCCCACGTACCGGGCGGAATCGCTGCGAACCACCCACCTGATCGAGTCACTGCGCGGCAGCGCGCTGGCGTCGCCCGATTCGTGGATGGCGCTCGAGCAGTTGGCGAGCGCGCATCTCGAGCGGGCGCGGCTGACGGGCGCCTACGGGGACTACGCGGCGGCCGAGTCCCTGATCGCCGCGGCCTTCCGGCGGGCACCCGTGGGGGCCGGGCCGTTCATGCTGCGGGCCTCCCTCTCCTTCTCGCTCCACCGGCTCGACCGCGTCGAGGGGGATCTCCGGCAGGAGGAACGGAGAGTGGTGCTCGACGGGCCGGCGCGGGCCGCGATCGAGGGGATGCGCGGGGACGTGGCCCTTCAACGCGGACACCTCGCCGAGGCGCGCCGGAGATTCGATCGCGCCCTGGCCCTTCACGACGACATGACCGGGCGCGCCCGTCTCGCCCAGTGCCTGTGGAAGCTGGGCGACTGGGACGGCGCGGCCGCCGAGTACCGCAAGGGGGCCGCCATGTATCACGGGCCCGCCGCCCGTCCACGCGCGTGGACGAAACTCCAGCTCGGCCTGATGGAGCTGAGCCGCGACCGGCTCGATTCGGCCATGGCGCGCTATCGCGAGGCCGAGCTCGAGATGCCGGGCTGGTGGCTCGTGGAGGAGCACATCGCGGAAGTGATCTTCAGGCGGGGCGACCTCGCCGACGCCGAGGCGCGCTACCTCGACCTGGTGGCGCGCACCGGCGACCCCGAATTCATGGACCAGCTCGCCCGCATTCATCGCGAGCGAGGGGACGAAAAAGGCACGGCCGAATGGGCGGGCCGCGCCGAGATCGCCCACCGCGCACGCATGGCCCGCTTCCCCGAAGCCTCGTGGGGGCACGCGCTCGGCCACTTCCTCGACTTCGGGTCCCCGGCCGAGGCGCTCGACCTGGCCGAGCGCAACTGGCGCCTGCGACCCAATGCCGAGGCCCGCGAGGCGCTCGCCGAAGCCTACCGCCGCGCGGGGCGAACGGCCGGGGCGGAGAGGCTGCCGGGCACGATGTAGGGCCGCCACCCGGCCGTCGCGCGGTCCCTCAGCGCCTGGCGACGATCATCGCGAACTCGGCGAGCAGCGGCAGCGCGCAGGCCCACAGCGCGACACGCGCGGGCCACGGCACGGCGGCGGGTGGCGGCGGGTCGGGGGAACGCACCCCGCACACCGCCCGCGCGTGCGCGACGGCGCTCACCAGCGCCGCCAGCCACGCCCCCAGCATCGCCGCGAGCACCCACGGTGGCGCCGAGCGCGCGAGGTCGCGGGCCACCGCGAACCACACGAACGCCCCGGGGGTTCCCGGCACGCCGGCCAGCGACAGGTGCGCGTAGAGTCCGGCCGCGGCGCTCCACGGATGGCGGCGGAACAGCACGCCCGCGGCGCCCGGCCCGGCGGCGGCCGTGGCCGGCGTGAACCGCGCGAGGATCGCGGCCCCGGTGAGCGCCAGCGCCAGGTGCGCGGTCCACGCCGCGACCGCCCCGGGAGTCGCCGAGACCCCGAAACCCGAGAGCCGCTGGTTCGCCGAGAGCGCGGCGAGCAGCAGCGCGCCGTGGAGGCCGGCGAGCGCCCCCGCGCGCCGCTCCGGCTGGCGCTGCACCAGCAACGTCGCCGCGCCGACGAGGAACCCGATCGCGGCGACCGCCTCGAGCACGTGCGCGGCCTGCAGCGTCGCCTCGGGGCTCGCGCTCACCCCGGCCAGCCGCCAGCCGAGCCAGCCGGCCCCCGCGGCCTGCAGCGCGATCACCGCCAGCGGGCCGGGCGAGGGAAAGCCGCCCTGGAGCACGTCGGACGGCCAGAAGTGGAAGGGCGCCGCGGCCAGCAGCACGAGCCCCGCGATCAGCGTGAGCGGCAGGGCGGTGCGCCACAGGGTGCGCGCGTCCAGGTCGAGGCCCACGATCGCCCACTGCTCGCGGGGCACCGGCGTGCCGGTGAGCGCCGTGAGCAGCGCGTGGCCGGCCAGCGACAGCGCGAGCGCCGCGCCCGCCACCCACAGCACCTTGATCGCGCACTCGGTGTGGAAGGGATCGCGCGAGCGGCGGGCCAGCATCGCCACCACCAGCGCGGCGGTGAGGACCACGCGGCCCGGCGACGCCTCGGGAAAGGCGATCAGCAGCGCGAGCGGCGCGAGCATCAGCGCCCTTCCGGCGATCGCGACCGGACCGCCGTGCCGCGGCTCGATCCCGAGCATGAGCCCGGCGGCGATGCCCGCCAGCCCCGCCGCCACCGGCACCGGGATCATCGGAGCACCGGGAGCAGCAGCATGATCACGGTCATCCCGACGAGGAACAGCAGGTACTCCTGGGCGTCCCCGGTGTGCAGGTCGCGGAGCGGCGACACCAGCGAGCGCGAGGCGCGCCCGGCGCGGGCCACGAGCCCGTGCTCGGCACGCGCCACGGCGTGGAACAGCCCGTGCGCGACGCGGCGCGCCGCCACCCGCGGCAGCGGCACCCGCGGCAGCAGGGCGAGGCCGCCCCCGATCACGAACGGCGCGAGCGCGAGCAGCGCGGGCAGCAGCGGCGGGCGCAGGCCCTGCAGCCACGCCCCGGCGAGGCTCAGCGGTCCCGCGAGGAGCGCGAGCAGCGCCGCCACGCGGTGGAAGGTCACGGGAGGCGCCGGCCGCCGGAGCCCGCGGCGCTCGGGCGCGGGACCGGGCCGCCGCACCACCAGCCACGTCGCGAGCGCCGCCACCGCCGCCACCGGGGCCGCCAGCGCCGGCTCGCGCCGCACGCCGTGGACGAGCGCCAGCACCAGCGGCCACCCGAGGGCCGAGGTGCTGATCCAGCCCGACGCGCGCCACAGGTGGATCAGGTCCGGTGAGCGGCGCAGCGCCGCGCCGCGGTGCTCGGCGACCAGCCACAGCGCGAGGCCCCCGCAGGCGCCGCCCCACAGGGTGAGCGCCACGCCCACCGGCACGGTCGCGAGCGTGGCGAGCAGCGACGCCAGCGCGCACTCGGCGACCAGCAGCCAGCGCAGGCAGCGCCTCCACGAGTTGCGCCCGAGCGCCCGCAGCACCGCCACGCCGGCCGCGGCGACCAGCGCCACGTGCACGAGATCGAGGCCCGCGACCTCCAGCGACCCGGCGGCGGGCTGCCGCAGGAACAGCAGGGCTCCCGCCGGGGGCAGCAGCGCGGGCATGCGGAAGCCCCCGCCCGCGAGCGGGCCGGAGCGGTCGGAGAAGGTGCGCGCCCCGGGCAGGGCCCCGAGCAGGTCGAGTCCCGCCCACGCCACGCCGAGCCGGCCGAGCAGTTGAAGCAGGACGAGATTGGGCGAGTCGGGCGCGATGCCGTCGTGCAGCGATACGCGCTGGAGCGTCTGCATCCCGACCGCCACCCAGAGCGCCGTCGCGGGGCGCCGCAGCCACTCCCAGCGGCGCAGCGGGATCCCGGGCTCCGCCGCGGCCCGGGCGCTCAGCCAGAAGGCGGCGGCGAGGCACTCGACGCCGACCGCCGCCGCCAGCAGCGACGGCACCGCGAGCAGCGCGAATCCCACCGCGCACAGGCCGGCCGCGAGCACCGGGAGGGACGGACCGGGAAGCGCGAGACGCCGCATGTCAGTCGTGCAGGTCGTGCGCGTCGCTGAGCCACGCGCTGCCCGCCCAGCGCGCGCGCGCCCGCGCGATCCTCAGCACCAGCGCCAGCGCCACGCCGGTCGCGAGCGGCACGACGCCGGGCGGGGGCGCCACCGCCGCCGGCAGGGCCGCCCGGCCCGCACCCTCGAGCACGTGGAGCGCGAAGCCCGCGAAGCCCCAGCCGAGCGCGGAACGCAGCACGTGGCGACGCACCATCAGGTGGATCAGCGCGAGGCTCAGGTAGAGCGAGCCGAAGGTCGCCGCGCGGGTCGCGGGGATCGGCAGGTCCTGCCGCGCGATCGCCACCGCGAGCAGCGCGAAGACCGGTCCCCCGAGCATGAGGCCGGCGAGGGTGGACTCGAGCCCGCCCGAGCGCTCCGAGGGGCGCCGCATCCCCGCGCGCGCCGAACGGGCCAGCACGCCCGCGACCGCGAGCCACAGCGCCGCCCACGCCGCTCGCTCCCAGCCGCCGCCGGGCACCGCGCCGCTGGCGGGAATCGCGAGCGCGAGCGCCAGCGCGAGGAACGCGGCGATCCGGCGGCCCGGCAGCACGATCGCGAGCGCCATCACCGCGGCCGGGGCCAGCAACCGGAGCTGATCGAGGAACGGGAGCGTCGTCCAGGCGTCGAGGAAGTGCACGGCGTCCTCCCTGCGAGCGATGGCCGGAGGGCGGCGGCGGCCGCCTAGGTGGTGGTCGGGATGAAGGCGGCCTCGGCGGCCTGGAGCGCGGCGAGGAACTCGTGGGGCGTGCGCGCGTCGCGCAGGCTGCGGCGCACCGACTCCTCCTTGAACAGGCGGGCGATGTTGGCCAGCACCTTGACGTGCAGGGCCCCGGCGTTCTCGGGCGAGACGAACAGCACGATGAGCGTGACCGGCTGGCCGTCCTCGGACTCGAAGTCCATCCCCTCGGGGGCCACCGCGCAGGCGGCGATGGTGCGCTCGACGGCGCGCGCCTTGCCGTGGGGGATCGCGACCCCGTTGCCCATGCCGGTGCTCATGCCCGCCTCGCGCCGCAGCACGCGGTCGAGGATCTCGCCCTGGCTGCGGCAGCCGTGGGCGGCTTCCAGCACCTCGACCAGCTCGGCGATGGCCTCGCGCTTGGTCTTCGCCGCGAGGCGGAGACGGATCGAGTCCAGGTTCACGAGTTCGGACAGCTTCATGGGACCTTCGGTGGGGTGGAGCCGGCGCAATCCCTGCGGAAATCGCAACCTATAGAGGCCCCGAAGCGAGTGTCAAGGCCATTCCCCGACTCGCGGCACTCCGCGCCCGGGGAGTTCGGGGCCGGAGGGCCCGGGCGATCCGTGTGCTAGACTTTTCGCCGTCCGAACCGGGGTCACACCCTCGCATCGCGCTCGACATCCCCCACCCTGAGGTTCCGAGGACATGCGTCCGCTCCGCGGGCTGAGAGGCAGGGACGCCTCATGAAGCAGCAAGACATCGGCTTTCGCGACCTGCTGGAACGCCTCCTGCCGCTCGACGAGCTGCCCCCCGCCGACCGCCGCGCGGTGCAGGCGGCGCTGCTCACGGGCGTCGGCTCGCAGATCGAGCAGGCGGCGCTGCTGGCGCTGCGCCGGCTCGAGGAGGCGGGCGCGCTCACCCGCATGGAGCCGCTCGCCAACGGCGCCGGCCCGGTGCTCCGCTTCCAGGCCCGCGACGCGCTGCGGGTGTTCACGCTCCACCTGCCGGGACCGCTCGAGCGCGACGGCGTCCGCTTCGTGCCGCGCGCGAGCCTGCCGGTCCGCTCCGCCGCCGGCATTCCCCAGCTCCGCCGCCTGCTCCGCCTCGACGATCCGGCGGCGATCGCCGAGACCCCCTCGCGCGACGCGCTGGCCGAGCCGCTGGCGGCGCTCGGCCGCGAGCTGTTCGGGGCGGTCGAGGTGCGCTTCGTCCCGCGCGTCAACGGCGAGCCCGCCGCGGGCGCGATCCCGCTCGACACCGGGCTGGCCGCCCGGGTGCTCGACGATCCCGACCTGCTGGTGGCGTGCCGCGACCTCGCGCGGGCGCCCGCGCTGGCCGAGACCGGCCGGCGCCTCGGCCTCGGCGCGATGGCGATGGCCGCGGTGCCGACCGGCGAGGGCGCGGCGGCCGGGCACCTCGAAGCCGTGTCGCGAACCGCGGGCGCCTTCGACGACGACGCGCTCGGGCTGCTCGCGCTGCTCGGCGATTCCTTCGGCGCCGCCCTCGAGCGGGCCCGGCGGCTCGAGACGCTGGTGTTCGTGGACCCGCTCACCCGCGTCTACAACCGCACCTACTTCGACCTCCAGATGACCAACGAGATGGCGCGCGCCCAGCGCGAGCGCGGCTCGCTCGGCCTGTGCCTCGTGGACATCGACGACTTCAAGAGCTTCAACACCCGCTTCGGCTACGAGGCGGGCAACCAGGTGCTGGTCACGGCCGCCCAGGCGCTGCGCAGCGGGGTGCGGCCCTTCGACACCGTGTCCCGCTGGGGCGGCGAGGAGTTCGCGCTGCTGCTCACGCCGCCGGTCTCCGCGGCCGACGCCCGCACCGTCTCCGAGCGACTGCGCGGGCTGGTGGAGCGCCAGTCGGTCGAGGCCGAGGGGCTCGACCGCCGCGTGCACCGGCTCGGCGTCACCGTGAGCGTCGGCGTGGCGCTGTTCCCGGACCACGCGGCGACCTCGCAGGACCTGTGGCGCGCCGCCAACCGCGCGCTGCTCGAGGCCAAGCGCCCGCCCAAGAACCGGGTGGTGTTCTTCGAGCCCGGGATGGGCGCCTAGGCTTTTCCCGCGCCGCGCGCGGGCCCGGCATCGTTCCGGGGCGGAAGCGAAGCCCGCGCCCCGCGCGCCAGCACGCCGCCGACCGCCAGCGACCACAGGAGCGGCCACGCCTCGTAGAAGTCCCGGTACTCCCCGAGGTAGCCGAGGAACAGCGTGGTCCCGAACAGGATCCCCATCACGGCGAACGCCGCGAGGCGCAGGTCGCGCCGGCGCCACCCGGCCACGAACGCGAACAGCGCGAACCCCCAGTAGACCGCGTCGTGGAAGAGCTGCCGGGGCGGCGGCCGCAGCGTGAGGTTGCGCAGCAGGTGCCACTCCACCTGCGTGCCGGGATTGGCGCGGTAGGCCCAGGCCACCGCGCCGGCCACCACGGCGGTGATCCCCGCCAGCAGCGCGACCCGGCGCATCAGGGGCCCCCGCGGCTTCGAGCCCCACTCCCGCAGCACGAGCACCGGGAGCAGCAGCACGAAGGTCTCCTTGTTGAGCATGCCGACCGGCCACAGCAGCGCGAGCGCGGTCCAGCGGCGCTCCCAGACCAGCGCGAGCCCGAGGGTGAACAGCGCGAGCGCCGGGAAGTCGTAGACGAAGTTCTGGTAACCGAAATGGATGGGCACCATCGCGAGACCGCCCGCGCCGGCGAGCGCGGCGGCCGCGGGACCGAGGCCGAGCGCGGCGGCGAGCCAGCGCGAGAGGAACGCGGCGAACGCCGTGAGCGCGGCCACGTGCAGCGCGAACACCAGCGCGAACCGCAGGGCGTGCTCCGGCTCCCAGCCCAGCCGGTCGCGGAGCCGCGGGCTCGCCGCGACGCGGGCCGCGACGGCCTCGCGCGCGGGAAGCGGGACCGGCGCCTCGAGCGCGCGCACCACCACGCCCACCAGCGCCCGCTTCACGTAGGGGCGCCACGCCGTGCCCTCGACCATGCCGGGCAGCGTCGAGCGCGGGTTGAGGCTGGTGCGGGGTCCCGCCACCGCCATGATCCCCACGGCGAGCGCGAGGAACAGCGGCCAGCGCCAGGCCACGCGGCGTCGCCTCCTAGGGGGAGGCGGTCAGGTCCTGGACGGCGGCGGGCGCGCGCGTGTCGGTGGGCGACATCGTCACCTGCCGCACGTTGCTGAGCCCCGACCAGTTGGAGACCTCGTCGCGGGCGCGCAGCGCGAAGTAGTAGGTCGCCCCGGGGGTGAGCCCCGTGACGAGCGCGCGCTGCGTGGTCCCGCCGGGCAGGGGCACCGGCTGCGGCACGACCGCCGTGGCGCCGGAGAAGTTCCCGGCGTCGAGGGGCGAGGTCGAGTAGCGGAGTTCGTAGGCCTGCGCCACGCCCAGCATCCCGTCGTCCCCGGGGGCGGTCCACTCCAGCCAGACCTTGTTGTCGTAGATCTCGGCCGCGTTCAGGTTGCCCACGGTCGAGGGCGGCGTGGCGTCGGGACCGGCGGCGCGGCGCGCCCCGATGTCGGTGCCGTCGAGCGCCCGGCCGATCGCGTACGAGCCCGGGCCCGGGGTCGGGTTGAAGTTGGTGTAGGTCGAGTCCACGAAGCGCGGCGAGCCCCAGTAGGAGTTCACGTCGCGGCCGTAGTTGGTGGCCCACGGCGTCCCCGGGCCCGGTGCGACGTAGGTCACCCCGGTGCCGTTCACGCTGTACACGATCGAGCGCCCGGGGGACCTGCCGGGCAGGTAGAACAGGTTGCCGTTCGAGACCAGCTGGTCGTTCGGCGTGCTGAACATCCAGCCGATCGCGGACTCGGTGCCCGGGGCCCCGGCCTGGAGCTGGTAGACGATGTTGTTGGTGAACACGAGGCGCCCGTCGGCCGCCCACATGTTGCCCCACTGGTTGGTGCCGGCGATCACCTCGGCCACGCTGTACGACGAATTGCCCACGAACGTGCAGTGGTCGATGAGCGACGTGCCCTTCTCGACCTGGCCGTTGGTGAAGGCCTTGCCGAGGCTGTCGATCACGACGCAGTTGCGCAGCGTGTCGCGCCGCATGCCGTTCTGGTAGTAGAGCGCGTAGTCGCTGGGGTTGGTGCTGCTCTTGATGAGCAGTCCGTCGAAGTAGTTCTGGTCGGTGGTGCCGACGTGCGAGCCCGCCGAGGAGGGCGCGAAGCGGCAGTTGCCGCTGCCCATCATCAGGATGGTGTCGCGGTACACGCGGTTGAACATGGTCGAGTCGCGCCAGCGCAGCATCTGGTTCGCGCCGTTGGTGTTCACCACGTGCCACTTGTTGTCCTTCAGCTCGCAGTAGCGCATGAAGTACGCGATCAGCGGGTTGATCTGGAACAGGCTCGGCGCCATCTGGATGTAGACCTGGTTGCTGTCGATCACGCAGTTGGTGGCGCCGCGGATCTGCACCACGTGGTAGCCGTCGGTGACCTGCTCGCCGAGCCGGAAGGTGCAGCGCCGGACGGTGTCGCGCTCGGGCGTGGTCCAGTCGTAGATCGGGGTGGCGGGCGTGCTCATCGAGAAGCGCCCGAGGCCGCTGGTGACGTTGACCATGTACACCATGCAGTCCTTCGCCTGGTTCATGCCGAGCGAGTGGTAGACGTTGCAGTAGGCGAGCGAGTCGAACTGGGCGCACTGTCCCGGGCTCGCGCTCAGCCGGTCGAAGTTGACGGTGCCCGCGAAGCTCATGCCCTTCACGGTGATGTACTTCCGCTTGAGCGTCATGCCGGGGGTGATGAGCGCCGCGTCCGGGATCGCGAGGTTGCCCACGTACGTGATGCGCGCGGTGGGCGTGCCGCTCACGGCCGGGTCGGGGGCCGTGGTGTAGGTGCCGGGACTCACGCGCACCACGTCGCCGGGCCGCACGATCGAATTGGCGGTGGACATCGCGCACGGGCTGCCCGCGGTGCAGGTCGTGCCGGTGCCGGTGGGGCTCACGTCGAGCACGGCGGCCCGGGCGGCGGGCGCGAACGCGACCGCGGCGAGCAGGAGCGGCGGAACGAGCCGCCGGAAGGTCGAGCGTGAAGGCCGCATCGTGACGTCCGTTTCTCCGGTGAAGGTTGGAGGGCCTGCGGCAGCGAAGTCGCTTCGCGGCTGCAACATCCGTGCCCCGGGCCGGCTTCGGCGAACGCGGCGGATCCGCCGGGGATGACGACCCTCGTGGCTGCCGGCCGGAGTGGGGGTGAGACCGGAGCGTTGAATTCGCCCTTGCGGCCGGGCGATTCGCATGGCGGCGAGCCTAGCCGAAGGCGCGTTCCCGCGCCACCGGCGTGATCTCGAGGCCCGCCCTGCGGTCATCGGCCCGCGGGGACCGGGCCTGAAGCCCCGGGCCCGTCGCCCGCGGGGGCGGCGGCAGGAGGCGGAGGGTGTTCGAGGCGGGCGGCGAGCCGGTCGCCGAGGACGCGGGCCGCGAGCGCGTGGCCGCGGGCGTTCCAGTGCCCGGTCCACCCGATGTGGAGCGGCTCGCCGGTGGCCTCGGTCTCGGCCCGGAACGCGGGGAGCAGCGGCAGGTACTCGATGCCGTGCCGCGCCGCGATCCGCTCGAGGCGCGCCTCGGGCCCGTCCATGCGGATCTCCGGGCGGTCGATCCAGCCCACCCAGCGCGGCCGGTCGCGCCGCGCCGTCGGGCTCTCCTGCACCCCGTTGGAGATCGAAACCAGCAGGAACTCGGCTCCCGCCCCCCGCACCTCGTCGCGCAACGCCACCAGCAGACGTTCGGTCAGGTCCCAGGCGTCGGCCCACACCGAGTCGGGCCGGTCGGAGTAGATCTGGAGGTCGGTGGGAAGCGTCGGCGACGGCGCGGCGGCGGCCGGCGGCTCGCGCCGCCGGGCCCGCTCGGCCGCGAGCGCGGCGCGCCGCTTGAGCCACGAGAACGATCGCAGGTTCTCGCGCGCCCAGCGCACCGGCGCCGGGTCGTCGCGGAACCGGCTGCGGTCGAGGCGCAGGCTGTCGCCCTCGCGCACGAAGAAGGGGCGGTTACGGAGCGACGTGGCGAGCGCCGGCACCTGGTCGGCCACGTCGTTGCCCGAAAGGAAGCACAGCACGACGAGGTCGGGCGCGAAGCGCCGCGCCTCGTGCCGGAAGTAGAGCAGCTGGTTGGTGGTCGTGTAGCCCGCCACCCCTCCGTTCCACACCTCGACCCGCCGGCCGCCCGTGCCGTCGAGCCGCCGTTCGAGCCGCCGGGTGAGCGCGCTGTCGAGCGGCACCTGCATCGCCTCGACGTACGAGTCGCCGAGCACCAGCACGCGGGTGGTCCCGGGCGGCTTCTCGATCGTGCGCTCGACGTCCCGGAGCCCGAGCGAGTTGAACGCGAGGCGGATCTGCCGGCCGAGCGCGGGATCCTCGCTCTCGAACACGGCCCGGCGCCCCGGGATGTGCACCCAGCCCGCCCACGGGTGCTCCCTCGTGGTCGCGTCGCTCCCGAGTCCGAGGAGACGCAGCGCGGCCTCGAGCGCCGCCACGGCCGCCAGCACGGTGACGAGCGACACGGCCAGCCCGGTGGCGACGGCGCGCGCGCGCCCGCCCGCCCGGGCGCGGGCGGCGCGAGGAGCCTCAACGCGCAGCGGCGGCCTCCGGCGTCGCGACGCGGAAGCGATACTCCCCGCCCGCGTGGTCCACTTCGAGGTCCGTGCCCGGCGCGAACTCCCCCTGCAGCAGCTTCATCGCCAGCGGGTTCTGGATGCGCCGCTGGACGGTGCGCTTGAGCGGGCGCGCGCCGAACTGCGGGTCGTAGCCCTCGGCCGCGAGCGCGTCTCGGGCCGCGTCGGTGAGGTGCAGCGTGATCCGGCGGTCGGCGAGCAGATGCTTGAGCCCCGCGGCGTGCAGGTCCACGATGCGGCGCAGGTCGGCGCGCCCGAGCGCGTGGAAGATCACGGTCTCGTCGATGCGGTTGAGCAGCTCGGGCCGGAAGTGCGCGCGCACCGCGGCCTCGACCCGGCGCTCGAGCTCGGCGCGGTTGCGCGCGCCGGCTTCCCCGGATTCCTCGCCGGTGAGCTCCAGGATGTGCTGGGAGCCGAGGTTCGAGGTCATCACGATCAGCGTGTTCCGGAAGTCCACCGTGCGCCCCTGCCCGTCGGTGAGGCGGCCGTC
>CAZIVR010000099.1:0-12800 GCA_964542745.1 uncultured bacterium | reverse complement strand
CGCCGCGGTGCCCGGCCCGCGGGCCGCGACCGACGCGGCGGGGCCGGGACGCGTTCCGAGGCGGGAGTCCCGATGCTGGTCCTGCGCGCCCGAGAGACCGAGACGATTCGCGAGCACCTGCGGCGGGCCTACCCGGAGGAGGGGTGCGGGATCCTGGTCGGGCGCGACTCGGGCGGCCGCCGCGAGGTGGTCCGCGCGGTGCCGCTCGAGAACTCCCACGAGGGGCCGCGCCGGGAGCGCTTCCGGATCGCGCCCGGGCCCTTCCTCGCCGCCGAGCGCGAGGCGCGGGCCGCGGGGCTCGACGTGCTCGGGTTCTTCCACTCGCATCCCGACCATCCGGGCGAGCCTTCCTCGCACGACCTGCGCGACGCCTGGCCGTGGTACTCCTATCTCATCGTGAGCGTGGGGCCGGCGGGGGCGGGAGACGCCCGCGCCTGGCGGCTCGCCCGCGACGGCACCCGCTTCGAACCCGAGGAGGCCCGGCTCGACATGCCCGACGACACCCGCGACCCGGCCCGGCCCCCGGCGCCCGTCCCGCCCGGCACGGCGCCCGCGTGGGCGACCGGCGCGGACGGACTGCCGCCGCTCTCGCAGGACGAGCTGCTGCGCTACAGCCGCCACCTGATCCTGCCCGAGGTCGGCCTCGCCGGTCAGCGCCGGCTCAAGGCCGCGAGCGTGCTGATGGTCGGGGCCGGCGGTCTCGGTTCGCCGCTCGCCCTCTACCTCGCGGCCGCCGGCGTGGGACGGCTCGGCATCGTGGACTTCGACACGGTGGACGCGAGCAACCTGCAGCGGCAGGTGCTGCACGGAACCTCCGCGCTCGGAACCCCGAAGATCGAGTCGGCGCGCGCGCGCATCGCCGACCTCAATCCCGAAGTGCGGGTCGAGGGCCACGCCGCCGCGCTGACCCGCGACAACGCGCTCGAGATCCTCGCGGGCTACGACGTGATCGTGGACGGCACCGACAACTTCCCGACGCGCTACCTCGTGAACGACGCGTGCGTGATGCTCGGGAAGCCCAACGTGTACGGGAGCATCTTTCGCTTCGAGGGGCAGGCCAGCGTGTTCGACGCCCGCGTCGGGCCGTGCTACCGGTGCCTCTACCCGGATCCGCCGCCGCCGGGGCTGGTGCCGTCGTGCGCCGAGGGCGGCGTGCTCGGGGTGCTGCCGGGCGTGATCGGCACGATCCAGGCGCTCGAGACGCTCAAGCTGATCCTCGGGACCGGCGACTCGCTGGTGGGCCGGCTGCTGGTTTTCGACGCGCTGGGGCTCCGCTTCCGGGAGCTCCGGCTGCGCAAGGACCCCGCCTGCCCGCGCTGCGGCGAGCGGCCGAGCCTCACGGGGCTCGTGGACTACGACGCGTTCTGCGGCCTGGCCCCGGCCGGGGGAACGGGAGGGGAGCCGATGGACTGGGACGTGGAAGCGCCGGAGTTGAAGGCCATGCAGGAGCGCGGCGAGGACTTCCTGCTGGTGGACGTGCGGGAGCCGCACGAGTACGAGATCGCCCGCATCCCCGGGGCCACGCTCATCCCGCTGCGCACGCTTCCCGAGCGGGTGGCCGAGCTGGATTCGAGCCGGACGGTGGTCCTCTACTGCCACCACGGCCAGCGCAGCCAGCGGGCCCTCGAGTTCCTCAGGCAGTCGGGATTCCGCAGGCTCAAGAACCTGCGGGGCGGCATCGAGGCCTGGTCCCGGAAGGTGGATCCCGGGGTGCCGAGGTACTGAGCCTTCGGCGCGCCGCGTTGACACTCCGCGCGCGGCGCGATTGACTGCCCGCATGACGACCGATCGCGCTTCCCGAATGCCCGCCGCCCGCCCGCGCCCCGGCGCGACGCGCCTCGCGGCCGCCGCCCTGCTGGCGGTCGCGCTCGCCGGATCCGCGCTGTCGTGCGCGACCAACCCGGTCACCGGCCGGCGCGAGATCTCGCTCGTCAGCACGTCGCAGGAGCTCGCGATCGGCAAGGAAGGCTACGGCGCGGTGCTGCAGGAGTACGGGGTCTACGACGATCCCGCGCTGCAGGCCTACGTGGACAGCGTGGGGCAGGCGGTGGCCCGCGTCTCCCATCTTCCCAATCTCGCGTGGAAGTTCACGGTGCTGGACGATCCCACCGTGAACGCCTTCGCCATGCCGGGCGGCTACATCTACATCACCCGCGGGATCCTCGCGCACCTCCAGTCCGAGGCGCAGCTCGCCGGCGTGCTCGGCCACGAGGTGGCGCACGTCACGGCGCGGCACAGCGCCCGGCAGATCACCCAGCAGCAGCTCGCAACGCTCGGGCTCGGCATCGCCTCGGTGCTGTCCGAGACCGTGCAGCAGTACAGCCAGGCCGCCCAGACCGCGCTCGGGCTGGTGTTCCTCAAGTACGGTCGCGACGACGAGACGCAGGCCGACCAGCTGGGCGTGGACTACGCGACGCGCGCGGGCTGGGACCCGCGCGAGATCCCGGGCACCTACCGGACGCTGAAGCGCGTGGGCGAGCGTGCCGGGCAGCGGCTCCCCGCGTTCCTCTCCACCCATCCGGACCCCGGCGACCGCGAGGTGCGCACCGGCGAGCTGGCGCGCGCCGCGGCCGCGGGCAAGACCGGCCTGCGGGTGCAGGCGCGCGGCTACCTCGCGCGGCTCGACGGCGTGGTGTTCGGCAACGACCCCCGCCAGGGTTACTTCGAGGGCGAGACCTTCGTTCACCCGGCGCTCGCGTTCCAGATGCGCTTCCCCGCGGGATGGAAGACGCAGAACGCGCGCGCGGCGGTGGCCGCGCAGGAGCCGAACCGCGCGGCCGTGATGCAGCTCACGCTCGAGGACGCGAGAACCCTGACTCCGGCCCAGTACTTCGCCAACCTGCGCGCCACCGGCAAGATCGCCGCGGCGGAGGGCGCGAGCGAAACGGTGGGCGGCTTTCCGGCCTGGGTCGGCCGCCTTTCGGTGCCCCGCCAGGACGGGACCGCCGCGCTCCTGCTCGCGGCCGGCGTGCGCCGCGCTCCCGAGCAGTTCTTCCGGGTGCTCGGCCAGAGCGCTTCCGGCACGGACGCGAACGCCGCCGCGATCCTCGCGAGCGCCCGCACGTTCCGCGCCCTCACCGACGCCGCGAAGCTGGCGGCGCAGCCGGACCGGGTCCGGGTGCTCGCCGCCCCCCGCGGCGGGACGTTCCGCGCCGTCGTGGAGGGGCAGGGGGCGCAGGGCGCGAGCCTCGACGATCTCGCGATCCTGAACGACACCGAGCCCGACGCCGACGTGCGCGCCGGAGAGACGCTCAAGCTCGTCCGGCCGGGCCGCCGCTAGGTTCGTCGCGGAACCCCCGCGCGAGCGCGGGCGTCGGCGGAGCGGGCCCGGGCCGCCGCGGTGGCCCCTCGGGCCCCGCCGCGGGGCTGGGTGGTCCGCCGCAGCCTCGCCGAAATTCCCCCAGCGGGCCCGCGCGCCTTCCGTGCGTCTTCGCATGGCGCGCATTGCGGCATCGCGCGCGGGCCCGCCCGGGGCCCCCGGGAGCGCCCGGGGAGCGCTCCCATCGTGCATCCCGAACACCCCGCAACGTGCCGATCGCAATCGCTTTCGAGGCACGTTCGATGCGCTTCCTTCCCCCCGACGGACACCGCGCCGGCGCCTCACGGCCGGCGGCAAGCCTGGCGAACCGGCCGAGCGCCGGTGGCACGGAGGGGGAACATGCAGCGGATCGGCAATCGAATCCTGGCAGGGGCGCTGGTGGCGTGGCTCCTCGCGCTCGTGAGTTGCGGCAGCCTGCCCACGGCACCCATGACCGGCCCCGCGCCCGGCGCCGCGTCCGGCGTCGCGTCCGGCGCCGCGACCGACGACACGGCGGGACCCGGCTTGATCGGGGTGATCGAGCGCGTCATCGCGCCCATCAAGGCCCTGCCGCGCCCGATCGGCGAAGACGGGCTCGAGGTCTCGCAGCCGGTGTCGGGCGGCACCGCGACGACGATCGAGATCGCCGACGTGATGGTGCACGTGCCGGCGGGCGCCATCCAGGGCAACGCCGAGATCAAGGTCACCATTCCGGACTCGACCAAGCTCGAGTGCCGCCTGGACATCTACCCGCCCGAGAAGAACGGCTTCGACGTGCCGGTCAAGCTGGAGTTCAACCTGTCGCCGGGCCAGGATCCGCGCCTGATGACCGTCTTCTGGTTCGACGAGGTGAACGGCGGCTGGGTGGCGATCCCGACCACCGTGGACGCGGCGTCGCGCCGGGTCTCGGCGGAGCTGCCGCACTTCTCGATCTACAAGGCCGACCTCGAAGTCCAGGGGCGCGCGGGCTGGTAGATGACGTCCACGACGCGCACGATCGCGCCCCGGACCGGGGACGAAGGCGGCGGCCGAGAGGTCGCCGCCGATCGGCGTCTTCCGGGGCAGGGCTTCGGGCCCGCCTCCCCGAGGCGCGAATGACGCGCGCGTCCCGGTTCCTGCTCGGGCTGTGGGTGGCCCTCGTGGTCGGCGCGGCGTGCCTGCTCGTGTGGCGGGCCGGCCTGCCGCCGATGTCGCGCGAGCTGGGGTTCTGGCTGGCCGCCTGCTTCGCGGGCGAGCTGCTGTGGGTCCGGCTTCCGGTCGGCTCCGCCACCGTGAGCATGGCGGCGTGCTTCAACTTCGCGGCCCTGCTCGTGCTCGCGCCGCAGGCCGCCATGCCGGTCGCGGCCGTCGCGACCCTCGCCGCCGAACTCGCGGTGATGCGCAAGGGCCCGCTCCGCTCCACCTTCAACGCCGGGCAGACGGTGCTCGCGATCGCCGCCGCGCGCGCCTGCTTCGAGGCCACGGGCGGCAGGTCGGGCGACCTGCTCGAAATGGTCTCCAACCTCCGGTTCCTGCCGTTCCTCGCGGCGGGGGCGGCCTACTACGCCGTCAACCGCGGCACGGTCGTGGTGGTGGTGGCCCTGGCGCAGGGGATCGGGCTCGCGCGCTCGTGGCGCAGCAACTTCGGCAGCGTCTACGACCTGCTCTCGACGGGTGCGGCGCTCTCGCTGGGCACGCTGCTCGCCACCCACTACGCGGGGATCGGCATGGTCGGCACGCTGCTCGTGGTCCTTCCCCTGGTGCTGGCCTGCGACGGCTACCGGCGCTTCACGCGCGACGCCTCGGCGGAGCCCGGGGAGGCCCCGGCGGAGCGCCGCGCGGCCTGAACGCTCCGCGCCGGCGCGGCGATTTTCGCCGAGGCGCCCCAATTCCTTGACAGCCCCGGCGACGGTGCGTAGCTTCCGCGCCCGTCGCCATGACTCGCGCTCTCGTCGCTGCACTCATCCTCGCGGCCGCCGGTACGTTCGTGGCGGCGATCCTGCCTCCGGGCTTTTCGCTTCCCGGTCTGGCGAAGGGTCCGGCGCAGCCCATCCAGTTCAGCCACGAGACCCACGCGGGCAAGCTCGGCATGAACTGCCTCTACTGCCACTACGGCGCCGAGAAGTCCCCGATCGCCAACATCCCGCCGGTCGGCACCTGCATGGGCTGCCACAAGATCGCCGCCGCGGACCGCCCCGAGATCCAGAAGCTCGCCGGCTTCTACGAGCGCAACGAGCCGGTGCCCTGGGTCGAGGTCTACAAGCTTCCCGCCCACGTGAAGTTCAACCACGAGCGCCACGTGAAGGCCGGCGTGCAATGCACCGACTGCCACGGGCCGGTGCAGAAGATGGCGGTCATGGTCCAGCACGCCCCGATGAAGATGGGATGGTGCGTGGACTGCCATCGCAAGGACCAGCAGCAGCCGCGCAATCCCGAGTTCCCGGCGTCCCTCGACTGCCTCGTCTGCCACCACTGAGCGTCCATGAGCGAGACCTTCGTTTTCCAGCGCCGTGACTTCCTGAAGCTCGTGGGGCTCGGCGTGGCCGGAACCGCGGCCGGCTGCGGCCAGCCGCCTTCCGAGAAGCTCGTGCCGTTCCTGAACCCGCCCACCGACATCCTGCTCGGCGTGCCCTACTGGTACGCGAGCACCTGCCGCGAGTGCCCGGCCGGATGCGGCGTGCTGGTCAAGTCGCGCGAGGGACGCGCCATCAAGATCGAGGGCAACCCGGCGCACCCGCTCAATCGCGGCGGCCTCTGCCAGCGCGGTCAGGCCGCGCTGCAGGGCCTCTACGATCCGGACCGCCTCAAGTCGCCGATGGTGAAGGAAGGCGGGGCCTGGAAGGCGATCGGCTGGGACGAGGCGCTGGCGCTGGCGGGCAACCGCCTTTCCGCCGCCCGCGCCGCGGGACAGGGCGTCGCGCTCCTCACCGACCACCTGACCGGCTCGATGGGGGCGCTGGCCGACGAGTGGGCCGCCGCGTTCGGCGGGACGCACCTGGCGTGGGAGCCGTTCGCGCACGAGACCCTGCGCGAGGCCAACCGCCGCACCTTCGGCGCCGCGGTGGTTCCGCACCACGACTTCGCCCGCGCCCGCATGATCCTCGGCTTCGGCGCCGACTTCCTCGAGACCTGGCTCGGCGTTCCCGGCAACGCGAAGGGCTTCGCCGCCGCGCGCGCCGCGGGCGCCACCGCGCACTTCGTGGCGGTCGAGCCGCGCCTGTCGCTGACCGCGGCCAACGCCGACGAATGGGTGGCGGTGAAGCCGGGCGGCGAGATGGCGCTGGCGCTCGGGCTCGCCCGCGTGATCCTGACCGGCAACCACGGCCCCGCGGTGCCGGAACGCGCCGCGCTGCTCGACGCGGTCTCGGCGTTCACGCCCGAGGCCGTCCAGCAGCAGACCGACGTCCCCGCCGAAATGGTCGAGCACATGGCCCGCCACTTCGCGTCCTCGAAGCCGAGCCTCGCGGTGGCCGGCGGCGTCGCCTCGCAGAGCGAGCAGGGCGTGGCGCTGGCCTCCGCGGTCAATCTCCTGAACTACGTGGCCGGCAACGTCGGCCAGACGGTGCGCTTCGACCGGGTGGCCAACTTCGAGGGGCTCGGATCGTTCGCGGACCTCCAGAAACTGATCGCCGACATGGGCGAGGGCCGGGTGGGCGCGCTGGTCGTGTCGGGCGCGAACCCGGCGTACGCCACGCCGCCGTGGGCGGGCTTCGGCGCCGCGCTGGAGAAGGTGGGCTTCAAGATCTCGCTGGCTTCCGCGATGGACGAGACGGCGGAGGGCTGCGACCTGGTGCTGCCCGCGACGCACGCGCTCGAGTCGCTCGACGACGCCGAACCCGCGCGCGGCGTGCGCTCGATCGTGCAGCCGGCGATGCAGCGGCTCCCGATGTTCGACGCCCGCCCGGCGGGCGACACGCTGATCGCGATGGGCAAGGCCGCGGGCGCGGGAGCCCGCTGGCCGGAGACGTACGCCGAGTACCTGAAGGCGCGCTGGAAGGCGCGGCTGGGCGGGGACTTCGACGCCGGATGGGCCGCGCTGCTCAAGGCCGGCGGCGAGTTCTCCGACGCCTCCGCCACGCCGGTGCGCTGGAGCGGCGCGCCGACCTTCGTGGCGCCGCAGTTCAAGGGCGCGGGCGACCTGGCGCTGGTGCTCTTCCCCTCGCCCAACCTCTACGACGGCCGCGGCGCCAACAAGGCGTGGCTGCAGGAACTGCCCGACCCGACCACCAAGGCGGTGTGGGGCACCTGGGCGGAGCTCCACCCCGACACCGCCGCGAAGCTGGGCGTGAAGATGGGCGACCCGGTCAAGATCACGACCGAGTCGGGAAGCCTCGAGGCGCCCGCCTACGTGTGGCGCGGGGTGCGGCCCGACGTGGTGGCGATGCCGCTCGGCAACGGGCACACGAGCGGGGGACGGTTCGCGAAGGGCGTGGGCGTTCACGCGCTCGCGCTGCTCTCCCCGGCGCAGGACGCCGCCTCCGGGGCGCTCGCCTACCTCGGCACGCGCGCCCAGGTGGCGAAGGGCTCGAACGCCGCGGTGCTCGCGGTGACCCAGAGCGAGAAGAACCAGCACGACCGCCGCATCGCGCAGGTGATCCCGGTCGCGGCGCTGATGGGGGCGGGCGCCAACGGGCACGCCGCGGGCGCCAACGGGCACGCCGCGGCGGACGCCGCGCACGCGCCGGCGGCGGGGCACGCGGCGGGCGGCCACGGCGGCGACCATCACGTCGTCTACCCGATGGCCGAGAAGCCCGGGCGCTTCACCGAGCCGCGCGCCGGCGCCGACACGGCGCGGGTTCCGGCGCACGCGGTCACCGCCTTCGAGACCCACGAGAAGGCCCGCCACCCGCGCACGCAGCCCGTGGACGTCGGCAGCTACCGCGACGCGAAGCACCGCTGGGCGATGGCGATCGACCTGAACTCGTGCACCGGCTGCAGCGCCTGCATGGTGGGCTGCTCGGCCGAGAACAACGTCCCGACCGTGGGCCCCGAGCTCCAGCGCCGCGGGCGCGACATGTTCTGGATCCGCATCGACCGCTTCGAGGAGAAGGTGGGCGGCGACGGCGCCCGGGTGGACGTGCGCCACGTGCCGATGCTGTGCCAGCACTGCAACGACGCGCCGTGCGAGATCGTGTGCCCGGTCTACGCGACCTACCACAATCCCGAGGGCCTCAACGCGCAGGTCTACAACCGCTGCGTGGGCACCCGGTACTGCTCCAACAACTGCCCGTACAAGGTGCGCGCGTTCAACTGGCTCGACTACAGCGCGCCCGAGAAGGCCACCTTCGCCTTCCCCGAGCCCTACAACTGGCAGCTCAATCCCGACGTGACGGTGCGCTCCAAGGGCGTCATGGAGAAGTGCACCATGTGCGTCCAGCGCATCATGGAAGGGAAGGGCCACGCGCGCGACGAGGGCCGCCCGGTCCACGACGGCGACATCCGGCCGGCCTGCGCCCAGTCGTGCCCCACCGACGCGATCGTGTTCGGCGACCTCATGGACCCCGACTCGAAGGTCTCGAAGCTGTCGCGCGAGGACGAGCGGCGCTACTGGATCTTCGGCGAGCTCAACACCAAGCCCGGCGTGACGTACCTCAAGAAGGTCACCTGGGAGTCATGAGCCAGCCCGTGAGCGCGGTCACCGAGCGGAACCCCGAGGTTCCCGACATCTCGCAGAAGCAGCTCAACGACGACGTGCTGAGCATGGTCAGCCGTCCCGGGAAGATCTGGTGGGCGGTCTTCCTTCTCGACCTGCTGATCCTCGCCGTGGCGCTGATCGCGGTGCGCAACCTGATCTTCCGCGGCTGGGGCGTGTCGGGCTTCATGCGGCCCGTGATGTGGGCGGTGGACATCACCAACTTCGTCTTCTGGGTGGGCATCGCGCACTGCGGCACGCTGGTGTCGGCGGTGCTGTTCCTGTTCCGGTCCCACTTCCGCAGGGCCGTGTACCGCGTGGCCGAGGCCATGACCGTGTTCGGCGTGCTGACCGCCGCGATGTTCCCGGCCATCCACACCGGCCGCCCGTGGTTCGACTACTGGCTGTTCCCGTACCCGAACCAGCGCGGCCTGTGGACCAACCCGCGCTCGCCGCTGGAGTGGGACGTGTTCGCCGTCAACACCTACCTCACGGTGTCGAGCATCTTCTTCCTGGTCGGGCTGATTCCGGACATCGCCGCGCAGCGCGACCGGACGAAGAACCCGATCCTCAAGACCGTGCTGCACCTGGCCTCGTTCGGGTGGACGGGCGCCAACTACCAGTGGAAGCACTACTACGGCGCCTACCTGTTCTTCGCCGCGATGGCCACCCCGCTGGTGTTCTCCGTGCACAGCGTCGTGTCGTGGGACTTCGCGATGGCGCTCAATCCCGGCTGGCACTCGACGCTGTTCGCGCCCTACTTCGTGGCCGGCGCGATCTTCTCGGGCGTGGCGCTGGTGATCAACCTGCTGATCGTGATCCGCAAGGCCTACAAGCTCGAGCACATCGTCACGCTCGAGCACATGGAGAAGCTCGCCAAGCTCGTGCTCATGACCTCGTGCATGGTCGGCTACTCGTACCTCACCGAGTTCTTCATGGCGTGGTACGGGCCCAACAAGTACGAGCGCGACGTGTTCTGGTTCCGCGCCACGGGCGACTACTGGTGGGCGTTCTGGATCATGTTCACCTGCAACGTCGTGATCCCGATGGCCCTGTGGTTCAAGCCCGTGCGCCGGAACATGCTGGCGCTGTTCATCCTCGCGATCTTCGTGAACGTCGGCATGTGGTTCGAGCGCTTCGTGATCATCGTCACGTCGCTGGCGCGCTCCTTCAACCCGGCCACCTGGGTGCTGTACCGCATGTCCTTCACCGAGGTGTGCCTGATCGTCGGCTCGTTCGCGTGGTTCTTCATGTTCTTCCTGATCTTCATCCGCGTGCTCCCGGCGTTCTCGATCGCCGAGATCAAGGAGACGCTGCCGGTGCCGCGGCGGAGGAACCCCCGGTGATGCGGCTCCTCGATCCCGTGCTCAAGCTGCTCATGCCCCCGCCGCCCAAGTTCCACGGCGTGATGGGGATCTTCTACTACGTGGACGACGCCGCCGACGCGGTGCGCGCGCTGCGCGCCGCCGGCCACGCCAACCTGCGGGTGTTCTCGCCGATCCCGCACCACGAGATCGAGCACGCGCTGGAGCAGGGGCCCTCGATCGTGCGCTGGGTCACGCTGGTGGGCGGGATCCTGGGCTTCACGGGCGGCCTGTCGCTGTGCATCTACACGTGCATCTCCTACCCGCTGGTGGTGGGCGGCAAGGAGCTCACGTCGCTGCCGCCCTTCATGGTGATCAGCTACGAGTCCATGATCCTGCTGGCCGGGCTCACCAACCTGCTCGGCATGCTGGCGCTCACGCGGCTGCCGGAGGTGCGGCAGGCCGCGCCCTACGACCCGCGCTTCAGCGAGGACCGCATCGGCATCTGGGTGCCGTGCGCCGGCGAGGACCTCGCGCGCGTCGAGAAGCTGATGGGCGGCCAGAGCCCCGAGGAGGTGCAGGTCCATGCTTAGGATCCTCGCCGGCTTCTTCACGGTGGTGATGGTGGTGTTCAGCCTCGGCACGCTCGAGCAGGGGCTCAAGGACGCGCGCCAGGCCATCACGCGCTGGGCCTACTACCCGATCCGCGACATGCGCCGGACCGTGGCGCTGGTCCCGAACCACACCGTGACCCTCGCGCCGAATCCCGAGAGCGTGCCCACCCGCGGCAAGGACGTGATGTACGGGCTCGAGGGCATCGAGCTGGCGACGAAGCTGGGCGGCTCGCTGCGGAATCCGATCGCCTCCGACGACTCCGTGATCGCGCGCGGCGAGCGCAAGTTCCAGCGGGTGTGCGCCCCGTGCCACGGGACGTCGCTGGCCGGGGACGGCCCGGTGGCCGCGCTGTTCATGCCGCCCCCGGACCTGCTCGCCGAGGCCACGCGCCAGCGCGAGGACGGCTACCTCTATTCGTACATCCGCCACGGCGGGGTGGTCATGCCCGCCTACGGCGCCCAGGTGACGGCCGAAGAGGCCTGGCGCCTGATCCACTACATCCGCCACCTGCAGAAGACGAGCCCCCGGTGACCCGAGAACAGGAAGCGATCCTCCAGGACATCGCCGGGAAGCTCCCGGTGCGCCCCAACGCCCGCAAGCGCCAGATCTGGATGGCGTGCATGGCGCTCGGCGCCGCCGCGTTCGCGTACCTGCTCTTCACCGAGCCCACCCGCGCGTGGGGCAGCTACGCGATCAACACCTTCTACTGGATCGGCATCGCGCTCGGCGGCATCGTGCTGTCGGCCGCGGTGCGCCTGTGCAACGGGCGCTGGGCCGGCCCCATCCAGCGCCTCGGCGAGTCGCTGTCGAGCTTCCTGCCCTTCGGCATCGCCCTGATGGTCGTGCTGCTCGCGGCCGGCATCTGGACCTACCTGCCGTGGACGCGCGGCGAAGGGCTGCTGCCGCACCAGAAGACCTTCCTGAACGTGCCGTTCCTGTGGATCCGCACGCTCGGCGGCCTCGGCCTCCTGTGGTGGCTCTCGAGCCGCATCGTGCGCGTGTCGCTGAGGCGCGACGCGAAGCTGCTGCTCCCGCACGTGGCCCCCGAACTGCGCGCCGACTACGAAAAGCTCACGGCGGGATGGAAGGGCGACGAGCAGGAGGTCGCCAGCGAGCGCCACGAGATGGCGCACCTCTCGCCCCAGCTGGTGCTGGCGTTCGTGACCGTGTTCAGCGTGATGGCGTGGGACTTCGTGATGGCGATCACGCCGAACTGGGTGAGCGCGCTGTTCGGCTGGTTCTGCTACGCGGGCGCGTTCCTGACCGGCGTGAGCATGACCACGTTTCTCGCCGCGCAGGTGCGCGCCAAGTACCGGCTCGAGGCCTACATCACGCCCAACCACTTCTGGGACATCGGCAAGGTCATCTTCAGCTTCTGCATCTTCTGGGTCTACCTGTTCTGGTCGCAGTACCTGCCGATCTGGTACGCGAACATGCCCGAGGAGACCTGGTGGGTGTTCATCCGCTTCGAGGAGCCGTGGCGGCCGCTCGCCTTCACGGTGTTCTTCATGGTGTTCCTGATCCCGTTCCTCGGGCTCATGAACAAGACCACCAAGTCGAGCCCGTTCTGGATCACGATCTTCACCCTGATCGTGATGGCGGGCGTGTGGCTCGAGCGGCACGTGCTGGTGATGCCGGCCGTGCACCCGGAGACGGTGTGGGTCGGGCTTCCCGAGGTGGGGGTGTCCCTCGGGTTCCTCGGAATCTTCGGCTGGGCGGTGCAGGGCTTCCTGACCAAGTACCCGTCGGTGCGCGTGGTGGACGCGTTAGCCGCGGGCGGGGGCCACGGGCACTAGCTCCGAGCCGACATCGGAGCGCGCGGCACGACTCTTCCGCGCGATCGGCGCCCGGAGCCTCGACGAGAGGCGCCGGGCGTCCTGCTTGGGGCCGGTCGCGCGGGGCCCTGGCCCCGCGCGCGTGCGGAGTGCCGGGATGGCGGAATGGCAGACGCTGCGGACTTAAAATCCGCTGG
>CAZIVR010000098.1:0-13030 GCA_964542745.1 uncultured bacterium | reverse complement strand
CATGCCCGGCCTTCCTGCACACCCCACGCCATCCCCAAGATTCCGAGCAGGACCCAAGTGTCCGGGGGCGGCCCGCGGGCGGCGAGCGCGTTCCGCGAGGCGGGGCCCGGGAGGCCCCCGCTCCGCGCCTACGGCATCCCGCCCGCGAGCAGCGTCGCGAGGACGCGCGGCTCGATCACGCCTCCCGAGACCACGCACACCGCCGGCCCCTCGCCGAACCGGCCGGCGCGGCCCTCGAAGCGCTCGCCGCGCGCGACCGGCCTCCCGCCCGCGCCGCACGCCGCCCGGCCCGAGCGCGCCGCGGCGAGCGCGGCGGCACCCGCCCCCTCGGCCACCACGCGGACGCCGCCCGCGAGGGCGCGGATCGCGGCGGCGATCTCTTCGAGCGTCACGACGCAGGCGCCCGCGAGCAGCGTCGAGGCGAGCGGCCACATCGGCTCCAGCACCGCGCTCCCGCCGATCCCGTCCACGAAGCTGGGACGGCGCTCGATCGCCACCGCGCGTCCCGCCCGCAGCGACGCCGCGAGGGGTGCGGCGGTCTCGACCTCGCAGGCGAGCACGCGCGCCGCGCTTCCCGCGTGGCGCAGCGCGGCGGCGATGCCGCACGAGAGCCCGCCCCCTCCGAACGGCACGAACACGTCCCCCACGGCCGGCAGGTCCTCGAGGATCTCGAGCCCGATCGTGGCGTTGCCGGCGATCACGTCGGCGTCGGCGACCGGGTGGATGAAGTGGCCGGGCTCGCCCTCGAAGCGGTGCTCGACCATCACCCGCCACCAGCGCTCGAAGGGCACCGGCACGACGCGCGCGCCGAGCGCCGCGACCGCGTCGAGCTTGGCGCGCGGCGCGGAATCGGGCACCACCACCGCGCACGGCACCCCCAGCTCGCGCGCGCACCACGCCACGCCCTGCGCCATGTTGCCGGCGCTCGCGGTGACCACGCCCGCGGCGAGGCGTTCGGGCGGCAGGCGGCGCACCGCGCTCGCGGCGCCCCGGATCTTGAACGAGCCCACCGGCTGGAGGGTCTCGAGCTTGAGCCAGACTTCGGGATCGCCGGGGGCCCCGGGCCATCGCACCAGCGGCGTGCGCCGGGCGATCCCCGCGATCCGCTCGCTCGCCGCGGCCACCTCGGCGGGACCCGGCGGGCGGAGCTCAGGCACCGGGCGGGCCGCCCCACTCGAGCCACGCCCCGCGCCCCTCGAGCCGGGCCCGCTCGAGCAGCGCGTGCGCCGCGGCGAGGTCCTCGACCGCGATCCCGAGCGACTTGTACACGGTCACGTCGGCCGGCCCCGTGCGGCCCGGGATCCGGCCCAGGTACACGTCGCCGATCTCCCCGAGCAGGTGGTCGTCGCCGATGGCGCCCTCGAGGCGCGGAATGCGGAAGTCGCCGGCCTCGGCGAGGCAGGATTCGCGGCGGTCGGTGAAGAAGCGCGACCGCGCCACCGCCTCGGTGTCGAGCTCGCGCGCCGCCGGGAAACAGGCGCCCACCGCGTTGACGTGCGCCCCGGGCGAAATCCAGCGCCCCATCAGCACCGGATCGCGCGCCGCGGTGACCGTGCAGACCAGGTCGGCCCCGCGCACCGCGTCCTCGGCCAGCGAGCACACCTCGATGGCGGGCCCGCCCGCGGTTCCCCCGGCCGCGCCCATCTCGCGCGCGAACCGCTCGGCCGCCGCGTGCGAGCGGCTCCACACGCGCACCCGGCGCAGCTCGCGCACCGCGGCCATCGCCCGCAGGTGGCTCCGCGCCTGCGCGCCCGAGCCGAGGATCGCGAGGTCGCCCGCGTCGGGCCGCGCCAGCGCGTCGGTGGCCGCGGCGGAGGCGGCGGCGGTCCGGATCTCCGTGATCGAGCTGGCGTCGAGGATCGCGAGCGGCTCGCCGCGCTCGACGCCGAACAGCATCACCACGCCCTGGTGCGAGTCGTAGCCGGTGCCGTGGTTGCCGGGCATCACGGTCACCGCCTTGAGGCCGAAGCTCCTCGGCTCGCCGAGGTAGCCGGGCATGAGGCCGAGGATCCCGGAGCCGTCGGGCAGCTTCGTCATGGTGCGGAGCGGCTGCACCGCGTCGCCGCGGGCCAGCGTCGCCAGCGCCTCGCGCATCAGCGGCACGCAGCGCTCCATGTCGAGCAGCTCGCGCACCTCGCGCTCGTTCAGGATCAGCACCTTCACGCCGCGGCTCCCGCGGCGGCGGCGCACGCCGCCAGCACGCGCTCGGGGTCGGCGTTGCCGCCGGACACCACGCACACCACGGTCTCGCCCCGCGCCGCGCCGGCCTTGCCGGCCAGCAGGGCCGCCGTGGCCGCGGCCCCCGCGCCCTCGACGTAGAGCTTGGCGCGCAGCAGCAGGTCGCGCATCGCGGCCACGATCTCGGCCTCGCTCACCAGCGCCACGCGGTCGAGGCGCGTGCGCGCCGCCTCGAGCGGCAGGGCGCCCACGAACGGCGAAGCGAGCCCGTCGGCCACGGTCGCGGGCCGGCGCACCGGAACCGGCTTTCCCGCCGCGAGCGCGGGCGTCATGCCGGGGCCGCCCTCGAGCTCCGCCCCCACCACGCGGCACGCGGGGCGCAGCGCCTTCACCGCGCACGCCACGCCCGCCATCAGGCCGCCGCCCCCGATCGGCACGACCACGCACGAGACGTCCGGCACCTGCTCCACGATCTCGAGCCCGACCGTGCCCGCGCCGGCGAGCCCCGCCGGGTCGTCGAACGGGTGCACGAACGCCGCGCCGCGCCGGGCCTGCTCCTCCCGCAGCCGGTCGAACAGCGTCGCGAGCTCGGGATGCAGCACCACCTCCGCGCCGTAGCCCCGCACCGCCTCGAGCTTGGAGCGCGGCGCCGACTCGGGCATCACCACCGCGCACGGGACGCCCGTCTCGCGGGCCGCCCACGCCACGGCCTGCGCGTGGTTGCCGGCAGAGACCGTGATGAGCCCCTTCGCGCGCTCGGCGGGCTCGAGGCCCAGCACCACGTTGAGCGCGCCGCGCGGCTTGAACGAGCCGGTCTTCTGCAGGCTCTCGGCCTTGAGGAACAGCCGCACGCCGGCGCGCTCGCCGAGCGCCCGCGACGAGAACACCGGGGTTCGGTGGAGGCGCGGGCCGAGGCGCTCGGCGGCTTCGCGAATGCGATCGAGGGGAATCGGCACGCGGCGAAGCTGTCAGCCCCGCCCGCGCCGGTCAAGCTCGCCGCTCACGCCGCGCGGCGCCCCGTGGCGAGCAGCGAGCCCGCGACCTCGCGCGCCAGCGGCAGGCGTTCGAGCGCGCGCCCCAGCGCCTCCACCGCGCCCACCGCTCCCGCGGGCGTGAGCGGGTGCAGGAAGTCGAAGGGCTCGACCCGCACCTCCGTGAACCCGGCGTGCCGGAGCGCCCGGGCCAGGGCCCATCGCGCGAAGGCGGTCTCGTGCGGCAGGTCGAGGGCCCGGCGCTTGAGCGCGGGCACCGACTTCTGCAGGAACACCTGCGGGTTGAGCCGGTTGGGTTCGGCGAAGGCGATCCGGCCGCCGGGCGCGAGCACGCGCAGGATCTCGGCGAGCGCCGGCCCGAGTTCGAGGTGGTGGAGCACCGAGCTGCCGAACACGCCGTGGAAGGCGCGGTCGGCGAACGGCAGCGCGTGCGCGTCGCCGACGTGGAACTCGGCGCCCGGGTTCCGCCGCCGCGCTTCCGCCACCAGCTCGCGCGAGACGTCCACGCCCACCGCGCGCGCTCCGCACGCCGCCGCGACCCTCAGGGTGAACGCCCCCGCGCCGCACCCGAGGTCGAGCAGCGCGGATCCCGCGGGGAACCCGCCGGCGGCCGCGAGGCGCGCGGCGCGGCGCCCGGCGCGGCGCTCGCCGGCGGGGGTCGCCCACGACCAGATCGCGGGGTAGCGCTCGCGCAGCATGCGCCCGTGGGCGATCTCGGCGGCGAGCCGCTCGGCGCGCGTCACCACCGAGGAACGCTCCCGCGGCGCGGCGCGGCGATCCCGGCCCCGCGGCCCGTGCGCGGCGCCGGGCGCCCCGCCTCAGTCCTCACCGCGCAGCGCCGCCGCGGTGAGCGCGCGCAGGCGCACGCCGAGCACCTCGCCGGCGAGACCCGGGTCCGGGTTGCCGTGCGTCATGCTCACCAGGCTGTCGCTCCGGAACGGCAGCGTGAGCCCGAGCGTCTCGAGCGTCCGCAGTCCGCCGAGCAGGAGCCCGGCCGGCGCCGGCGCGAACCACGGCTTTCGACCGGCCGCCTCGGCCAGCACTTCGAGAACGCCCCGCAGCGTGAAGAGCTTGGGATGCGCGGCCCGCAGCAGGGGCGGCGCGGGCGCGTCGCCGAGGTCGAGCCACGCCTCGAGGATGCGCGCGAGGTCGCCCGCGTGGACCATGAACAGCCGAGTGCTCGGCCCCAGGTCCGGCAGCACCGGGGCGATCCGCACCACCCGGTCGAGCGAGGCGAACAGCGCGCCGCGCTCGGGACCGAACACCATGCCGGGCCGGATGCTGGTGCCGCCCGCGGCCTCCAGCTCGCGCTCGATCGTGAACTTGGCGCGCCCGTACATCGAGCGGCTGCCCTCGTAGCTGGCGATCGAGGACACGAACAGCACGCGGCGCACGCCGGCCTTGCGCGCCACGTCGAAGAGCAGCCGCGTGCCGTCCACGTTGAGGCGCCGCAGCTCGGCCTCGCGCGGGGGCCGGAAATCGTAGGCGGCGTGGACCAGCGTGTCCGCGCCTTCGAGGCTCGCGGCCGCCACCGGCTCGCCCAGCGCGAAGGGCGCGTCGCCGCGCGCCGGATCGGGGCGACGCACCAGCCGCCGCACCGGCACGCCGCGCCGCTCGAGCGCCGCGCAGAACAGGCCGCCCACGTAGCCGGAGGCCCCGGTCACCGCCACCGTTCCCGCGGCGCGCGCGCTCATCGGCCGCCCGCTCCCGCGCCGGCTCGCCCGCCCGCGGCGGCGTCGAGCGACACGGCGTCGGCGGCGATGCGGTACGCGTTGGCCATCAGGGTGAGCGTCATGTTGGTCGCCGGGATCTTCGGGAACACGCTCGCGTCCACGAGGTGCACGCGCGCATGCCCGGCGGGCCGCCCGAGCAGGTCGGTGCCGCCGGGGCCGGGCTCGCGCGCCATCGGGTAGGTGCCGCCCGAATGGTAGCTCTTGCCGGGGGCGCCGAGCTTGGTCATGAACGGCACCGGGGTGGCGCGCAGGTAGCGCGACAGCGACCGCACGCGCGCCTCGACCCGTTTCACGATCCGGGCACTCTCCGCGCTCGGCCGCCCCTCCACCACCAGCGTGGCCGGGCCCGAGGCGTTGCGCCGGAGGCTGAGCCCGAAGCGCGGGGAGACGTCGGAGTGCAGGTAGCCCTGCAGCGACGAGAGTCGCGCCACCAGCTCGGGGACCAGCCCCGGCACCCAGCGCGCCGGGGTTTTCCGCAGCACCACCGGGTAGAGCGGGTTGTAGGTGTAGAGCAGCAGGTGCACGTCGCGCGGGCCGAACGCGGGGTCGCGGAGCCGGAAGCAGGCCTGCGAGAGCGTGGTGAGCCGCTCCGAGGCGGCCCCCGGGAAGCGCGTCCACTGGAGGATCGGGATCAGGAAGTACTGGCTCTCGAGCATCTCGACCTCCCGCCCGTACTCGCCGCGCGACTCGAGCACGAGGCGCGGCGTCGAGTAGCCGCCCGCCGCGACGAACAGCCGGCGCCCCTCGAAGCGCTCGGGCGCGCGGTCGGACACGCGCACCGTCTCGGCCGCCACGCCCGAACCCGTCTCCTCGAAGCGCGTCACGTAATGGCCGCCCGCGTAACGGAAGCGCGGGTTCCGCTCCAGTTCGGGCAGGGTCTGGGCCGAGCTGTAGATCAGGTCGTGCGGGCAGCCGTGCAGGCAGAAGCCGCAACGCACGCAGCCGGGATCGCGCTCGGAAGGGTTCACGCGTAGGGCGAGCCGCGAGGGCCCGTAGGTCACGCCGCGCTCGCGCAACGCGCCGGCGTGCGGCTCGAGGTCGGCGAGCATGCGCTGCGCCTGCGCCGACAGCGGGCGCGGCTCGAGCCGGTCGGTGTGGAGCGGGAACACGGCCTCCAGCGCGTCGCCGCGCACGGCGGAGAGCGGCACGTGCCGGAGTGCCGCGCGGTAACCTTCGCGCAGCTCGGCCTCCCCGATCGGCCAGCCGCTGAAGTCGTCGGCGCAGAACGAGAAGGCGTTGGCACCCCACAGGTTGCTCAGGCCACCGCGCGCGAGCGAGAGCAGGATCTGGGCGTCGCGGATCTCGAGCGGCATCAGGTCCGGATCGCGGCGCACCGCGAAGTCGGAGCCGAAGTTGGTCTTCATCGGGAGCCCGTCTTCCATGGGCCCGGTGATCGCGGCGAGCCGCGTGCGCAGTTCGGGCGTCCACCGTTCGAAGGGAAGCCCCGCCGCGGGCGCCGGGATCGCGGCGGCCTCGGGCTCGATGGTGCGTCCGAAGTCGAGCATCGTGACGCGCCGCCCGCGCTCGAGCAGCGCGAGCGAGGCCGCAACACCCGCGGGCCCCGAACCGATCACCAGATCGGGCGAGTCCTCGGGACCGCTCAAGCGCGCGGCGCTCCGGGTGCGGCGGGCGCCGGGGTCGCCGCGACGGACGGCAGCACCGGCAGCTCCCGGCCGCCGGCGAGGCGCTTCTCGGCCGCCGCCAGCACGCGGGCCGGCTCGATCGCCTGCATGCACCAGCCCTCGTGCCCGCACCACATGCCCTCGAAGGTGGTGAACATGTAAAAGAGGCACGGGCTGCAGGCGAAGTTCTCGTAGATCACCTCGTGGTCGGGCACCCGCGGCGCGTAGAAGTCCGGGCGCGCGGGCCCCCACAACGACACCAGCGGCACGCCCTGCGCCGCGGCCAGGTGCATCGGTCCCGAGTCGTTGGTCACGAAGCACGTCATGCGCGAGAGCCCCGCGAGGAAGTCGTCGAGCGACCACGCCCCCGCCGTGATCGCGACCGACTCCCGCGCGCGCGCGCTCAGCCTCTCGTGGACGGTCTGGATGTAGGCGCGCTCGTCGGGGGCGCCGGTGAGCAGCACCCGCACGTCGGCGTGGCGGGTGACCAGCGACTCCACCACCTCGGCGAAGTTGGCGACCGGCCAGCGGCGCTCGAGCGACAGTTCGCCCGCGTTCACGTTGACCCCGACGATCCGCATCGGCGGCCCCCAGCCCCGCTCGGCGAGGAACGCGTCGGCGCGCGCCAGCGCCGCGGGATCGGTCGGAATGCGCACCAGCGAGAGATCCTCGACCGGCACGTCGAGCGGGGTTCCCGCCTGCGCAAAGATGTCGGAGATGTGCCGGTAGTAGTTGAGGTACACCGGGTGCGTGAGCAGGCTCGATCGCCAGTAGGCGTTCAGGTGGTAGCCGATGCGCTTGCGCGCCCCCGAGAGGATGGTCATCAACGTCGAGAACTTGCTGAAGAACTCGAGGTCCACGCAGGCGTCCACCCCGCGCCCGCGCAGCCACAGGATCGCCCCGATCGTGTCGAGCACGAAGGTCACGGGCGAGGCGTTGCGGATCAGGCGCAGGTCGGTGCAGAGGTCGAGCCGCCGCAGCAGCCCCGCGTTGGAGGCGAAGGTTAGGAAGACGAGCCGGCCCTTCGGGTAGCGCCGGCGGATCGCGCGCAGCAGCGGCGTCGCCTGCATGATGCTGCCGAGCCCGAAGAACTTGACGATCACGATCACGCCGTCCTCGCGCACCGGCCGGTCGGGGCGCGGGAACACCGCGCGCACGAAGCTCACGAACACGCCGAGCGCGAAACAGATCGGCATGCCGATCCAGTGGTCCACCCAGCGCATCGGCGAAATCCCCCCGCGCCCGGGGAAGAGTCCCCCGGCCATGCCCGGCAGCGGCGCCACCGGCGCCACGGTGGCGCCCGAGCCGCGCCGGCGCGCGTCGAGCGGATTCATCGGACGGCCCCCGCGCGCGGCGTGGCCACGGTCCCTTCGGCCGCCCCGGGCTCGCCGAGGAAGCGCGCGAGCCGCGCTCCCGGCAGCGCGCGCGCGTAGCCGAGCCCGGCCATCAGGAGGAGCGCGGGCTCCACGATCAGGCGGTAGCGCATGCTCGAGAAGGCGAGCGCGGTGGCGAGCACGAAGGTGAGCGTGAAGCCGAGCAGCGGCCACAGGCCCGGCTCGCGCCGCAGGTGGGTGAGCCCGAGCAGCGCCCCCGCGAACAGCACCACGCTCGCGATCCCCTGCGAGACGCGGCTCGCGGGATTCACGTAAGTGCCGGTCAGGGTCTCCGGGTAGAGCGCGAAGATGTTGCCGAGCTTCCGCACGTAGAGCCGGGCCGCCCGCCCGGGCTGGGTGCGCATGAACTCGAGCGCGTGGGCGACGTACCAGCGGTCCCGCGCGATGTAGTTGGGCAGCGCCTGCAGCTCGGCCTCGACCTTCGGGTCGATCACCAGGTCCCGGTTGGTGATGCCGCTGGCGTTGGGGTTGTTCCCGAGCCACAACTGGCGCCCGCCGCCGGTCGAGACGAAGAACCACTCGTGGTGCACGCGGTGGTTGCGGATCAGCCACGGCGCGAGCGACAGCGCGAACGCCAGCCCGGTGACCAGCGCCGGCGCGATCCAGCCGCGGCCGCGGCGACGGAGCAGCAGCGCGAACCCGAGCCCGAGCCCCGGAAGCAGCGCGATCACGTTCGGGCGGATCAGCGTCTGCGCGCCGAGCAGCGCGCCCGCCAGCGCCCAGCGCCACCAGCCGCCGCGTTCGAGTGCCCCCAGCATGACGACCAGCGTCATCGAGAGCAGGAAGATGGAGACGGTCTCGGAGTAGGTGGTCGAGGGCATGAACGCCAGCATCGGGTGGCACGCCGCGATCAACATCGCGACCCAGCCCGCGGCCCGGCCGAAGAGCCGCACCCCGATCCAGCCGATCAGCCCCACCGAGAGCGTGGCGAGCAGCGCCTCCACGAGCCGCAGCGCGATCAGGTTCGGTCCCAGCAGGGCGTAGATGCCGGCGATGAAGGTGGGGTAGCCGGGCGGGCGGAGCGTGTGCAGCCCGTAGGTGCCCTGTTCGAGCAGCATCCGCGCGGTGGCCTCGAACTCGACCGGGTCCGGCCACATCAGCCGCGGCGGCAGGATGAACACGAACGCGATGCGCGCCGCGAGCGCCACCGCCATCACCGCGATCCACGGGAACGGGCGGGTCGTGCGGGCGGCGCTCCCGAGGCGTCCGGGGGCCGCGTCCGCCGGGCGGCGGGGGCCGAAGGGCTGCGACTCGGTCGAAGAGGTCAAGAAGGCGCTCCGGGGGACCCTGAGGGGGGATTTCGAACGCGGAATCCTATCCCATTCTTCGGCCCCTCGTCCCGCGGGCTGGAGGCGGGCGCCCGCCGCCGCGACGCCCCGCGAGGGAAGCGCCCCCTACCTCCGCCCTCCCGCCGCCCCTTCCAGTCGCCCTCGCATCGAGGCGTCCAACTCGCGCCCCAGCGGCGCCAGCAATTCCGGCACCGCCCGGGCGTCTTCGGGCCCGGTGTGGATATTGACCACGCAGGCGCGCAGCAGGTAGCGCCCGCGGATCACCGCGTTCGAAACGAAGACCGCTCCCGCCTTCTGGCTGCGATCGAGCAGCGCGCGGTTGAGGTCGTCGAGGTAGCGCTCGACCGCCTCCTCACCGGTGCGCGGCCGGAGTTCCGCGGGCACGAAGCGGAAGGTGGCGATGCTGAGGGCGAGCGTGAACAACTCGAACTCGGGGTGCGCCTCGACCGCGCGCGCGATCTCCCCGGCCAGCGCGACGTCCTCGGCCATCATCCTCCGGTAGCCCTCGGCCCCCGCCTGCTGGAGGGCGAGCCACACCTTGAGCGCGCGGAAACCCCGCGAGTTCTGGAAGCCGAGCTCCACGAAGTTCACCGCCTCGTCGGGCAGGTGGTAGTAGGGCGGCCGGTACGAGAACGCGTCGCGCAGGCGCTTCGGGTCGCGCACCAGCGCGCATCCCGCCTCGAGCGGCGCGTAGAGCCACTTGTGCGGGTCCACCGCCACCGAGTCGGCTGCCGCGAGCCCGCGCAGGTCGGGCGGCGCGTCGGGCAGTGCCGCCGCGAGCGCGCCGTAGGCGCCGTCCACGTGGAACCACAGGTCCTGCTCCCGGCACAGCGCGGCGAGACGCGGCAGCGGGTCCACCGCGCCGGTGCTCACCGAGCCCGCGGTCCCGATCACGAGAAAGGGCAGGTCGCCCGCGGCGCGATCCGCCGCGAGCTGGCGCTCGAGCGCGTCCACGTCCATGCGCTGCCGGCCGTCGGTCGGGATCCACCGCACCGAGCCGGTGCCGAGCCCCGAGAGATCGGCGGCCTTCTGGATCCACGTGTGGGTCTCGGCCGAGGCGTAGGCGCGCAGGCGCCTCGCCCCCTCGCCCGCCACGCCCGCCTCACGCATCTTCCACGGCGCCTTCGCCGCGCGCGCCGCGAAGAAGCCCACGAAGTTCGCCATGTTGCCGCCGCTCACCATGAGTCCGCCGGTGTCGGCCGGGTAGCCGATCAGCTGCGCGATCCAGCGCACGGCCTGCAGCTCGATCTCGCTCGCCGCGGGCGACAGCGACCACGCGCTCACGTTGGGGTTGACCGCGGCCGCCAGCAAGTCGCCGAGCATGCCGATCGGCGCGGGCGAAGCGGTGATGTAGCCGAGGAAGCGCGGGTGGCCGTTGAAGAGCGAGTGGTCGAACAGGAGCTTCGCCGCCCGGTCGAGGATCTCCCCCGGGTCGGCCCCGCGCTCGGGAAGCGGAGCGCCGGCCCCGAGCGCCTCGCGCACGGCGGCGGGCGACTCGCCCGGGGTCACCGGGCCCTCCGGGATGGCCGCGAGACGGGCGGCGATGTCGTCCACCAGCCGGTGGCCGAGCCGGCGGAAGGTTTCGGGATCGAGGTGGAGCGGGGTGATGCGGTCGGGCCCCGGCGTCACCGCCCCGATCCTCCCGGCGCCGTCCCCTTCGAGAAGCGCTCGACCTGGCCGATCAGGTACGGGTTCTTGGAGTCGAGCGCCAGCGCGCGGCGGCCGGTCGCGAGCGCCTTCGCCGCGTCCCCCATCCGGAACTGCACCTCGGCCAGCGTGTCGAGGATGTCGGCGCTCTTCGGCTCGATCGCCGCCGCCCGCTCCGCCGCCTTGAGGGCGTCCGGCAGGCTCAGGCCGTGGATCGCGCACGACCACGCGAGCCCGTTGAGGAGCCCGGCGTCGCGGTCGCCGCGCTGCAGCACATCGCGCAGCGTCTCGAGCACGCGTTCGCGCTCGCCGCGGGCGAGGTCCGTGCGGCCGGCGGCCTCGTACTCGGCGGCCATCGCGAGGTGCGAGCCGGTGCCGTGGAATCCCTGGTGGATCCGCCACAGGCGCCGGAGTTCCGCGATCGGCGCGCGGTGGTCCTCGACGCGCAGGTCCACCCAGCGCTCGCGGAACTCGGGGTTCCGCTCGCTCGGCCGCGTCACGATCAGCGCCGCCGACTGCTGCCCGCGCTTGTCGCCGCCCGCCGCCTGCCCGGCCTCCATCGCCGCGATCAGCCGGTGCGCCAGCTCGCCGCGCGTCTCGCGGAAGGCCCGCGCCATCTCCGCCGTGACCTTTGGCCCCGCGAGAATGTTGCCCTGCACGGCGAAGTGGACGCCGGCCTCGCCGCCCGCCCACGAGTTGCACCTGGGGCCGGTCCACGTGGCCACGCGCCCCTTCGCGTCCACCACCGCGAACTGCCTCGAATCCCACGACGAGTCGTTGGCCGCGAAGGCGCGCAGGATCGCCTCGGGGGTCATGCCGCTCTCCAGCATCGCCAGCGCCTTCGGCCCGTAGCTCGGGTTCACGTTGGCCTGCGTGGCCACCGCGCCGACCCCGGCGCGGGCCCACGGCACCACGCGCCCGACGCTGAAGTACTTGGACTCAACCGCGACGCCCAGCTCCTGCGTGACGCTGTCCCACGCCACGATCGAGAAGGTGGCGGGCTGCTGGACCGCGTGGGCGGGGGTCGAGCAGGCGAGAACGATCACGGCAAGCGCGAGGCACATCGGCGGGCGGCGGATCATGGAAGCCTCCAGGAGTGGGTGCGGCAGTTTACACTGACCGCCGTGAGCCTCCCGATCGATCCACCGCCCCCCGCCGGCGCCCCGCCCGGAACGCCGCCGGGCGTCCCGCCCGAGATCGCGCCGCCCGGCTGGGTCCCCGACTTCTCGCCCGATCCCGACGAGCCCCCGCCCCTCGAGCTGTGGTCCGCCGTGGGCGACGTCCCGCCGTGGGGCACCGTGCTGCTGCTGCTCGCCTGCGCGCTGCCCTTCGCCGCGCAGGCGGCGCGCGGCGAACTGGGCGAGGCCGCGGCGCTGATCGCGTGGGGCGCGAACCTGCGGGGCGCCGAAGGCCTCGACCGGGCGTGGCGGCTGCTCGCCTCGACCTTCCTCCACTCGGGCGCGCTGCACCTGGTCCTCAATTCCATCAGCCTGCTCATCTTCGGCGTGGCGGTCGAGGCGATCTACGCGCGGCGTTCCTTCTGGATCGTCTACGCGATGGGCGGGGCCGCGGCCTCGGCGGCGAGCCTCGCGGTGCGCGAATCGCGCGCGACCGGCGCGATCCTCGGCGTCGGCGCCTCCGGCGCGATCTTCGCGCTGGCGGGCGCCCTGCTCGTGGCCGCGGTCCGGCTGCGGCGGCGGCTCGCCCCGGGCCGCTCGCGGGCGCTCGCGGGCGCGATGCTGTTCCTCGTCGCGCAGAGCCTCGCGGGCGGAGTCGAGAAGCCCAACACCGACCACGTGGCCCATCTCGCGGGTCTCGCGGCGGGGGCGCTGCTCGGGCTGGTGGCGCCGCTCAACCGCGGGCTCGAGCCGCAGGCGTCGCCCCGCGCCTTCGGCGCCGACGGGACGTACGGGGGGCCGCGGCCGTGGCGCCGGGCCGTGGCCGGCCTCGCGCTCGCCGCCGGCGTGCTCTCGGGTCTCGCGCTGGCGCTGGCCCTGGGCCTCGCGCTCGCGCGCGGACTCGGGCTCGCCGCGTTCTGAGGAAGGATCGCGAGGGCGCCCCGGCGGACCCGCCGCGGCGCCCGCCCCGACCTACATGCGGCGCCGGCGCCCGGCGCCCGCGGCGCGGGGCTTGCGGCCGTGCTGGGCCGGGGCGGACCCGCCGCCCGATGCGCCG
>CAZIVR010000097.1:7210-13222 GCA_964542745.1 uncultured bacterium | reverse complement strand
CGGAGAAGTCGAAGACTTCCTGATGCCGATCCCAGCTCAAGTACGCGCGGCCACCAGCGTTCTCACCCGAATGTGCGAGGGGGGGAAACACGATGACCCCGCCAGGAAGCAACCAGCGATCAGAATCGAGCGGCAGATGTACGGAGCGGCCATGAGGCACCTCCAGGCGAAGCTTGCGCTCGCCGGAATCGCCAATGTGAATTTCCTTGCCCATGTCGAACCAATGGTTAGTCTAGTGCGACACGAGGGCAGTTTGAAGCGCTTTCTGTTCGTTATCACGGCAGCCTGACGCCCGGCTTCAGATCCCCGAGCAAGTCCATCGGGGTCGCCTGGTCGGGGATCCAGGCCCGAGACGCACCGGCCGAGCCTGGCCCCGGCGCGGCTATCGGCCCCGGCGCGCCGGGCGCCCGGCGGTCCCTAGCCCCGGCCCCGCGCCTCAAGCAACGCCTCGACCGCGGCCCTCGCCGCCGCCTCGGCCGCGGCCACGGTGAAGATCCGCGGCCGGGTCACGTCCCCGGCGGCGCGTACGCCGTCGGCCGAGGTCGCGCCGCCCGGGCCCGCGCGTACGAAGCCTTCCGCGTCGCACTCGATCGCGGCCCGGCACCAATCGGTGTTGGGGAGCGCCCCGATCTTCACGAACACGCCGCGCGTTTCGAGGGTGCGCGCGGGCCCGCCGCCCTCGACCCGCACCGCCTCGACCGATCCGTCGCCGAGGATCGCGGTGACGCGCACGCCGGTCTCCAGGCGGATCGCGGGGCGCGACCCGACCCGCTCGCGGAACTCCCGCCGCGCGCGCGGGGCGGATCGCGCGAGCAGGCGCACCCGGCAGCCCGCCTCCTCGAGCAGCAGGGCGTTCTCGAAGGCGGCGTCGCCGCCGCCGACCACCACCACGTCGAGGCCCGCGAATCCCTCGCGATCGCGGGTGGCCGAGGCCGACACGCCGCGTCCCGCGAGTTCGCTCTCGCCGGGCACGCCGAGCGAGCGCGGGCGGAGGCCGGTCGCGATCAGCACCTCCCGGCCGCCCGTGGCCCCCCCGCCCTCGAGGTCCACGCGCCACCCGCCCGGGGTCACGGGCGCGAGCGCCACGACGCGGGCGCGGTGGAGCGGGCCGATTCCGGCGGCGGCGAGCCGGGCGGTCCACTCGGCGGCAAGCGCCGCGCCGGCGCCGTCGAATCCCTCGCGGCCCGTGACCCGCGAGTAGGTGCGCAGGAGCTGGCCGCCGAGTGCGGGCGCGGCCTCGAGCAGGACGACGTCGAGCCCCGCCTCGCGCGCCGCGAGTGCTGCGGCCATGCCCGCGGGGCCGGCGCCCACCACCAGCAGGTCCGCGCTCAGGGCGCGGGCTCCGGGGCGCGCGCCGCGTGCTCGGCGACCTCCCAGAACGTGCGCGGTTCGATTTCGGGCAGCCCGTGCCTCGCGGCGAGCCGCCGCAGGCTCTCGATCCTCCCGGGGCCACTCCCGGCCGAGAGGTTCCCGCTCTCCCGCAGCCGCACCTCGACCGTCGCGCCGGGCACGCGCCGCGGCCGCGTGAGCGCCGCGGCGCGCAGCGCGAAGTCCCAGTCCTCGGAGAACTCGAACGTTTCGTCGAAGCCGCCGAGCCGCTCGAACAGCGCGCGCCGCACGCCCCACGCGCTTGGGGGCAGGTAGTCGTTGTCGCGCATCATCGCCGCGTCCCAGTCGCGGGCCAGCGCAAGGCGGGCGAGCTCGACGCGGCGGCCGTCGGGTTCGACGCGCTCGCGGATCACCGCGGAGTCGCGCCACGCGAAGCCGAGCGCCGGGTCTGCGAAGGCGGCGGCCAGTCCCGCGAGATGGCCGGGCAGCCAGAGATCGTCGTCGTCGAGGAACACCAGCACCTCGCCGCGCGCCCCGGCGGCCGCGCGGTTGCGCGCCGCGGCCGTCCCCCCACCGCCGGTCGGGATCACGACGACCTCGAGACCGGGGACCGACGGGACCGGCTCCGCGGGAGGAGTCGCGTCGTCGGCGATCCGCACTTCGAGCGGCGCCGGATCCTGCGCGACGACGCTCCGGAGCGCGTCGGCGAGCAGCGCCGGGCGGTCGCGGGTCGTGACCACCACGGTGACGCCGGGCAGACTCACGCGATCCCCGGCCTCACGTCGCACCCCTCACGCCGCGCTCAGCGGGTCCGCGATCGGAACCTGAGCGCCTCGGCCCAGCGCGCCTCGGCCAGCTCGCCCCGCACCACGCGGGTCTCGATTCGCGCGCGTCGCCGCTCGCCGCGCATTTCCATGCACAGGTGCCGCGCCTCGAGCAGGACCGCCACCCCGAGCGGGCGCACCGCGCGCTCGAGATGATCGGCGACCGCGGCCCCGAGCCGCTCCTGAAGCTGCGGGCGGCGCGCGTGAAAGTCGAGCACGCGGGGAAGCGCCCCGATCCCGAGCAGGTGGCGGTCCGGCAGGTAGGCGATCAGCGCCCGGCCGAAGAAGGGCGCCAGGTGGTGCACGCAGATCGAGTGGAAGCGGAGCCCGCGGGCCGCGACCAGCTGCCGGTCCCCGGCGTGCGGCATCACGGCCAGCTCGGGCTCGGCGCCGGGATCGAGCCCCGAGGTGGTCTCGAAATGGAAGTCCGCGGCCCGCTTCGCGGTGTCGGCGAGCTCGGGATCGGCGCCGGCGTCGAGCCCCAGCGCGCGCAGCAGGTCGGCGAGCGCGCGTTCGGCGGCCGCGCGGTCGCCGCGGGTGGGACCGGGCATGCGGGCCTCCGGGGCCTCCCGCCCGGCGGCGGGCGACGGGCGGGCCAAAGAAATCGGGGCCGGCGGGAGCCGGCCCCGAAGATGGAGCGGAAGAGGGGATTCGAACCCCCGACATCCACCTTGGCAAGGTGGCGCTCTACCGGGCTGAGCTACTTCCGCGGAGCAAAGCGGCGGCGACTCTATCGCGGCCGCGCGCGGAACGTCAAGAATCGCGCCCCGGCGGGCCCGCGGGCGCGGGCGGCGACGCGGGCGGCGCGCGCGCCACGCGGCGTCCCGTGCCCTTGGGTATAGTGCCGCGCCATGTCCCTGCTGGTGCAAAAGTACGGCGGCACGTCGGTCGAGGGTCCGGAGCGCATCCGCGCCGTGGCGGGCCGCGTGGCGGCGGCGCGCGCCGCGGGGCACGACACGGTGGTGGTGGTCTCGGCGATGGGGAACTCCACCGACGACCTGATCGCGCTCGCCCTGCAGGTGTCGCCGAACCCGAGCCGCCGCGAGCTGGACATGCTGGTCTCGACCGGCGAGCGCGTCTCGATGGCGCTGCTGGCCATGGCGCTCCACGACCTCGGCGTCGAGGCGATCTCCTTCACCGGTTCGCAGAGCGGCGTGCTCACCGACGGCGCCCACGGGGCGGCGCGCATCGTGGGCGTGCGCCCGGACCGGATCCGCGCCGAGCTGGCGCGCGGCCGGGTGGTGATCGTGGCGGGCTTCCAGGGCGTGAATCCCGAGACCCGGGAGATCACGACCCTCGGGCGCGGCGGCTCGGACACCACCGCCGTGGCGCTGGCCGCGGCGCTCGACCCGGACGCCCCGGGACGCTGCGAGATCTACACCGACGTGGACGGCGTGATGAGCGCCGACCCGCGGGTGGTGCCCGGGGCGCGCCGCGTGCCGCGCCTCGGCTATCGCGCCTGCTCGGCGCTCGCCCACCTCGGCGGGCGCGTGCTGCACGCCCGCTGCGTGGATCTCGCGGCGCGCCACCGGGTGCCGCTCGCGGTCCGCTCGTCGTTCGAGGACGGACCCGGAACCGAAATCACGGAGGACGAGATGGAATCTCCCAGGGTGGACGCGGTGGCTCATCGCGCGGGCCTTTCGCTCGCGATCGCCGAGGGCAACGCGGGCGGCAAGGGCGAGGCGCGCGGGATCCTGGAGGCGGTGGCCGACGCCTATCCCGAGCTCGAGCTGCTCGCCCACGAGCAGGCGGGCGACACCCACGGCGTGATCGTGTGGATGGGCGCGCGCGCCGACGCCGAGTCGCTCCAGAAGCGGTTCCGGGAGCTGCGCGGGCCGGGCGGCGAGTGGAAGATGACGCTCCAGCACGACGCGGGCTTCGTCTCGGTGGTGGGCCTCGGGCTCGGGGCGCGCGAGGCGGCGCGCGCCGAGGAGGCGCTCGAGAAGGCCGGGGTGACCCTCCACGCGCTCCGCACCTCGCCGGTGGCGCTGGTGATGCGGGTCGCCGCCGACCGCGTGGAGCCCGCCGCGCGCGCGCTCCACGAGGCGTTCCTCGGCCGGTAGCCGCCGGCGGGAGACGGTTCCCGAACGTCCGGCAACGTCAGCGGACGCGCGCCCCTCGCGGGCTCCTTCGCATCGCCCGCCCGCGGCTCAGCGCCGCAGCTCGAACTGGGTGCGCACGGTCTCGAGCGTGGGCGGCCCGGCGGTGGCGACGCGCTCCCCGGCTTCGGCGTAGACCTCGTCGTAGCGGTCGGCGGGGCCCCGCCACGAGAAGTCGCGGGCCATGGCGTTGAGTTGGAGCCGGCGCCACAGCTCGGGCTGCCGCGCGAGCGCCAGGCCGCGCCGCAGGGCGGCCAGCAGCTCGTCGGTCTCGAAGCGCTCGAAGCGGAAGCCGGTGCCGGCGCCGGTGAGCGGGTCGAAGGCCTCCACCGAGTCCGCGAGCCCCCCCACCGCGTGCACCAGCGGCGCGGCGCCGTAGTGCTGGGCCGCCATCTGGAAGAGGCCGCAGGGCTCGAAGCGCGAGGGCACCATCAGCAGGTCGCAGCCCGCCAGCAGGCGGTGGGCGAACGCCGCGTCGCGGCCCTCGCGGAAGTGGAACCGCCCCGGGTTGCGGGCGGCGAAGCCCGCCAGCGCGTCGCGGTAGCGCGCCTGGCCCCGGCCCATGAACGCGAAGCGCGCGTCCAGCGCCAGCAGCTCGCGCTCCCCGCCCACGATCAGATCCCAGCCTTTCTGCTCCTCGAGCCCGGCGGCCATGCCCACCACCGGCGCGTCCGGCCCGGCGCCGAGGCCGCACTCGGCGATCAGCGCCGCCCGGTTGTGCGCGCGGCGCTCGAGGCCCTGCGCGTCGTAACCCTCCGCGATCCACGGGTCGCGGGCCGGGTCCCACGAGTCGTCGATGCCGTTCAGGATCCCGCGCAGGTCCGGGGCGCGCCGCTCGAGCAGCCCCTCGAGGCCGTAGCCGAACTCGCCGTCGCTGCGGATCTCGCGGGCGTGGGTCGGGCTCACGGTGGTGACCCGGTCCGCGAACACCAGCCCGACCTTCATGAAGTTGACGCGGCCCCAGAACTCGAAGATCGAGCCCGGGAAGAACTGCGAAGGCGGGAATCCCGCGAGCGCCAGCACCCACGAGTCGTGGAGCCCCGGGTACGAGAGGTTGTGCACGGTGAACACGACGGCCATGGAGCGGTAGCAGGGCTCGCCCGCCTCGTGGGTGCGCGCGAAGCACGGCGCCCACGCCGCCTGGTGGTCGTGCGCGTGCAGCACGTCGAACGCCTCGCCCAGCTGCCGGAGCCCGGCGAGCGCGGCGCGCGCGAAGAACACGAAGCGTTCGGCGTTGTCGCCGAACGCCACGCCGGTGACCGGATCGTCGTAGACGCCGGACCGCGAGTAGAACGCGCGTTCCCCGGCGTGGTCCACCAGCAGCAGGCGCGGCCCCCCGTCCTCGGGCTCCACCAGCTCGAACTCCGCGCGCTCGCTCCCGAGACCCCACGGGACGTCCACCCCCTCGAGCGCCCGCGACGTGGCGTGCGGAGGCCGCCCGAGGCCGGAATAGCGGGGCAGCACCACGATCACGCGATGGCCGCGGCGCGACTGCTCGCGCGCCAGCCCGCCCACCATGTCGGCGCGCCCGCCGATCCGCACCAGCGGCGCGTACTCGCTGGTGACGTGGACGATGGTGCGCGGGGCGGTCACGAGGCGCCGCGTGAGCACGCCGCGGCGGCCGGGCCGGGGCTCCCGTTCCGGCGGTGCCCCCGGACGCGGCCCGGCCTCACGGCGGCCCCGGCGCGCCCGCGCGGCGTGCTCACGCGGCGCCTAGTCCTTCGCGATCTCGCGAAGGTACTGAGCGGCATCCTCGGGGG
>CAZIVR010000097.1:0-7110 GCA_964542745.1 uncultured bacterium | reverse complement strand
CGCGGCGCCTAGTCCTTCGCGATCTCGCGAAGGTACTGAGCGGCATCCTCGGGGGGCGTCGGGTTGATGTAGAAGCCCGAGCCGATCTCGAACCCGGCCACGCGGGTGAGCTTGGGCATGATCTCGAGGTGCCAGTGGTAGTAGTCCACGTCGCCCTCGCTCACCGGCGCGGTGTGGATCACCAGGTTGTAGGGCGGCCGGTCGAGCGCGCGGTTCAGGCGCTGGAGCGTGTCCTTCAGGATCTCGGCGAGCGCGCGCATCTCGCCGCCGTCGCTGGTGAGCGGGAACGAGGCGCGGTGGCGCCGCGGCAGGATCCAGGTCTCGAACGGGAACCGCGGCGCGAACGGCTCGATGGCGAGGAAGTGCTCGGTGAGGCTCACCACGCGGCGGCCGTTGTTCTCGTCGGTCTCCTGCGCCACGATGTCGCAGAACACGCAGCGCTCCTTCAGCTCGAAGTAGCGGCGGCTCCCCTCCAGCTCCTCCTGCAGGATGAGCGGGATGATCGGCGTGGCGATGAGCTGCGTGTGGGTGTGCTCGAGGGTGGCGCCGGCCGCGGGGCCGTGGTTCTTGAAGATCAGCACGTAGCGGAAGCGCTTGTCGCGGTAGAGGTCGAGGCAGCGCTCGCGGTAGGCGGTCAGCACGTGCTGGACGTGCTCCACCGGCAGGTCGGCGAGGTCCGCGTCGTGGTCCGGCCCCTCGATCACCACCTCGTGGGCCCCGATGCCGTGCATCTTGTCGTAGAGGCCCTCGCCGCGCCGGTCGAGCGTGCCCTCGATCTGCAGCGCCGGGAACTTGTTGGGCACCACGCGCACCTGCCAGCCGGGCGTGTTGGCGGCCCCGCCGTCCGGGCGGTGGGCCCACACCTCGGGCGGGGTCTTGTCCTCGTTCCCCGCGCAAAACGGGCAGAAATCCCCGGATCGCTCGTGGGAGACCGGCTGGAAGTTGCTGGGGCGCCGGCTTCGCTCGGTGGAGATGATGACCCACCGGCCGACCACGGGATCCTTGCGAAGCTCAGGCATGGGCACTCCTTGCGTCAGCCCGGGACCCGGCGGCGGCACGCGGGGACCCCAAGAGGTGGATTCGAGCCGGGGGAGTCTAGGGAGGGTCCGGAACCGGGGTCAAGGCGCGCACCGCCGGACGGCGGCGCCCCGGCACTCAAGCCCCGGTCAAGCGGGCCGGGCGAGCCTGTTCGCGCCGCGGCCGGGAGATCCCGGGCGCGGCCGCGGGGCCCGCCGCCCCGCTTCGGATCCCTCCGGGAAAGGAGTGCTTCATGCGCCGTCCGTCGCTCGTCCTCATCGGCATCGCCGCGCTCGCCGCGCTCGCCGCGTCGTCCGCGACACGACGCGCGGCGCCGCCGCAGGCCGCGCCGCCCACACCCGTCGCGATCGAGGCCGCGCCGGCCGACGTCGCCACGCCGGCCACCCTCGCCGCTCCGGCCGTCGCCGCCACGCCGGCCGAACCCGTCTCCCGTCCCGCGCGGCGGGCCGCCGTTTCCGCGGTCGCTCCGGCCGAAGCCCCGGCCGCCGGGTTCGTGATCCGGCGCGACGACCTCTCCGACACCGCCCCCGCGGACGACGGCTTCGCCGCCACCCGCGCGCTCGACATCGAATCGCTCCAGGATCTCGCCCGCGCCGAGGCGGCCGGGCTGGTCACGGTCCGCAACGCCGACGGGTCCGAGACCCTGAACCACGAAGGACGCTTCGCGGACTTCTCGGTCGTGCGCGTCGGCCCGAACGGCCGGCCGCTCTTCTCGTGCGTGCACGGCCATGCCGGCTGCCGCATGGCGCTCCGCCCGGACCTGCCGGCCCGCGCGGCTTCGGAGGAGGAGTGACCATGATCCGTCGTCACCCGCTCGCCGGGCTCCTCGCCGCGGCCGCGCTCGCGCTGCCGCTGGCGCTCGCGTCCCCCGCCCTGTCCGCCACCATCACGATCGTCAACCTCGACGGCGCGGGCGAGGGCTTCAACGATCCCACGCCGGCCGCGCCGGTGGGCGGCAATCCCGCCACCACCATCGGCGCCCAGCGCCTCTACGTCTTCCAGTACGCGGCCAACATCTGGGGCGCGACGATCCCGAGCGCGGTCGAGATCCTCGTCAACGCCCGCTTCGATCCCCAGACCTGCGACGCGAGCGGCGCGGTGCTCGGCAGCGCGAGCGCCGGCTCCTCGCACCGGAACTTCGCCAACGCCCCGTTCACGAACACCTGGTACCAGCAGTCGCTGGCCAACCGCATCGCCGGGTTCGACCTCAACCCCGGGGTGAGCGACATCAACATCACGTTCAACTCGAACCTCGGCCAGCCCGGATGCGCCTTCACCTGGTACTACGGCGTGGACGGCAACGAGGGCACCGCGGTCGAGCTGCTGCCGGTGGTGCTCCACGAGCTGGGCCACGGTCTCGGGTTCGCGACCATCACGCTGGCCGGCGTGCAGATGGGCACCCCGCCGGGACCGCACATCTACGACCGCTTCCTCTACGACATGACCCAGGGGCAGCGCTGGAACGAGATGGCCACCGACGCCCAGCGCGCCGCGTCCGCCCAGAACTGCCAGATGCTCGGCTGGGACGGCGCGTGCGTGAGCCTGCAGGCGCCCTCGGTGCTGGGCCCCAAGCCGGTGCTGCGGGTCAATTCGCCGGCCACCATCGCCCGCGACTACGAGGTCGGGCTCGCCACGTTCGGCGCGCCGCTCGGCGCTCCGGGGGTGACCGGCAACCTGGTGCTGGCGCAGGACGGCTTCGGCGTCCCCACCAACGGCTGCGAGCCGTTCACCAACGCCGCGCAGGTGGCGGGCAACGTCGCGCTCGTGGACCGCGGGGGCTGTCCGTTCGTGCTCAAGGTGCAGAACGCGCAGATGGCGGGCGCGACCGGCGTGGTGGTGGCCGACAGCGTGCCCGGCTGCCCGCCGCCTGGCATGAGCGGCGTGGATCCCACGCTCGTGATCCCGGCGGTGCGCATCACCACCACGGACGGCAGCACCATCAAGTCCCAGCTCGCGAACGGCGTGAACGTCACGCTCACGGCCGATCCGTCGCTGGACGCCGGCTCGCGCTCGGGACGCGTGCTTGTCTACACGCCCATCCCGTTCGCCACCGGGTCCTCGGTGTCGCACTGGGACGTGTCCGCCGAGCCGAGCCTGCTGATGGAGCCGGCGATCACCACCGGGCTCTCGTCCTCGGTGGACCTCACGCTCCAGCAGTTCCAGGACATCGGCTGGTTCGGGACGCCGGGCCCCTGCGGCCCGACCGCGACCACGCTCGCCTTCTTCGTGGCCGAGGGCCGCGACGACGGCATCGTGCTCCGCTGGCAGTTCGGGGCGGGCTCCGACGCGGACGAGGTGTCGGTGGAACGCGCCCCCGCGGGACGCGACGTCTGGACCCTGGTGCGCTCGCGCCTGCTCCCGGGCTCCGGGGAGATGCGCGTGCTGGATCCCGACGCCGTCCCCGGCGAGCGTTACGACTACCGGCTGCGCGTGACCGGCCGCGGCGGCGACATCGAGCTGCTCGGGCTCGCGAGCGCGATGCGCCCGGGCCTCGCGATCGCCGGCGTGTCGCTCGAGGCGCCGCGTCCCAACCCGACCGCCGGCGGCGCCACCGTGAGCTTCCGGCTCGGCCGGCCCGAGTTCGTGCGGCTCGCGGTGATGGACGTGAACGGCCGGCGCGTGCGCGACCTCCATACGGGCATGCTGCCGCCCGGCACGCACACGCGGGTGTGGGACGGGCGCACCGAGCGGCTCGAGAGCGTCGCGCCCGGCGTGTACCTCGTGAGCCTTCGCACCTCCGAGGGCGTCTCCACGCAGCGGGTGGTCGTGGCGCCGTAGCGCCGGGCCCCGCGCCGTGGGGAGCCGCCGGGTGCAGGGGGGCGGGCCGGGCAACCGGTCAGCCTTCCCGGCGGCGACCCCGGGGGGGAAATCCGACGCGCGCCCGGCGCGCCGCGCGCGACCCGCGGGGCTACGCCCGCTCGGGGGCGGTGGCCGCGAACAACGCGCGCAGCAGGGCCTCGTCGGCCGCGCCGAGCGCGCGGCCGCGGCGCGCCATGGCGTGGCGCGCGGTGGCGAGGAACTTCTCGATCTCGTGGGGCACGCTGCGCTCGCCGTCCCACCACGCGAACGCCGGGGTCCGCTTCGGGGCGAAGCGTCCCCCGCCGAACAGGTTGGCGCCCACGCCGACGCTCGCTCCGGTCGGCAGCAGCGAGCCGATCCCGGTCTTCACGTGGGCGCCGATCACGGCGCCGACCTTGGGATTCCCGCTGTCCACCTCGGCGCCGTCCACCCACACGCGCACCGCGCCGTAGTTGTTCTTGAGGTCGCTGGTGGTGGTGAGCGCCCCGAGGTTCACCCACTCCCCGACCACGCTGTGGCCCACGAAGCCGTGGTGCCGCTTGTTGGCCCACCCCTGGAAGATCGAGGCCTCGACCTCGCCCGCCAGGCGGCAGTCCGGGCCGATCGTCGAGCCCGCGATCACGCCGCCCAGCAGGTGCGTGCCCGCGCCCACCGCGCACGGCCCCACCACCCGCGTGTGCGCCTGCAGCACGCAGCCCGGGCCGATCGAGACCGGGCCCTCGCGCGCGTCCAGCACCACGTGCGGGTCCACGCGCGCGCCGGCCGCGATCCGCACGCGCCCCGGGGAGAGCAGCACCGCCGAGGGGTGCACATCGCCGGCGTTGCCGCCGTCCCGGCCGAGGTCGGCCGCGAGCGCCTGCGCGTTGCGCTCGACCAGATGCCACGGGTACTCGAGGCGCGCGGCGTCCGCCTCGCGGGCCGGCAGGCCGAGCGCCGCCACGCGCCCCGCGAACTCCGCGCCCGAGCCGAGCAGGGCTTCGGCGCGCGTGGCGGGAAGCCGCGCGGCCACCAGCGCCCCGCCCGCGTGCCACGCGCCCGGCCCCGCGGCCGCGAGCGCCTCGTCGAGCCACGGCCCCGGCAGCGCGGCCGCGTTCACCGCCAGCAGTTCGGCGTCCGCGCCGAAGCCGCCGCGGACGGTCGCGGGGCGGCCGTGCCACGCCGCGACGGCGTCCGCGCGGGCTTCGAGGCCCGCGAGCGGCAGCCCGGTCGCCGCGAGCCACCGGCCGGCGAGGGTCGAGGCCCCGAAGGCGAGCGCCGGGACCGGCAGGGTGTCGGTGAGCGGCCTGAGCTTCCGCCAGCCCGGGTCCTCGAAGATCGCGAGTGCCGCGATCATCGCGGCTTCCTCGTTCCGCCGCTGCGCCGGGGCGCCGCCGGGGCGGGCGGCGCGGCCGCGGGCACCGGCTTTCCGTCGGGGCCGAGGCGCACCAGGAACGCGCCTTCGAAGCCCGAGAGCACGGCGCGGGCGCGCAACGCTTCGGCCGCCGCCCGCGTCAGGCAATCGCGGGAGCGCACCTTGTGCCGTCCCTGCTCGGACTCGATCGCGAAGGCCACCAGCAGCTGCGACACGGCGGCGGCGCGCCGGCCCTCGGCCTCCTCGCGGTCGGCGGGCGCGGCGATCTGGAGCCGCCAGCAGGTGTCGGGCGCGGCCGGGACGCCGGGCCGCGCGGGGGGCGCCGCGGGTGTGGCGGGCGCCGTGCTCCCCGAGCCGGGCGCCGCCGAGGCGAGGCTGTCGGAGAACACGCTCCGCGCCGGCCCCCCCGGCGCCTCGCCCAGCGGCGCGGTGGGCGCGGGCACGGGAACGCCCACCGTGTCGGCCTCCGAGGTGTCGGGTGCCGCGGGAGCGGGCGGAACCTGCGACGAGTCGGGCGGAACGACTTCCTCCGGGGCGAGCGGCTCCGGGATCGTGCGCAGCACGGCGTTCGCGTCGTCGCCCGGCAGGCTGTCGGCGGGCGGCGCGAACGGCGGGGGCGCGGGCCGGGCCGACGAGTCGCGGGCCGCGGGCCGCGTCGCCGAGGAGTCGCGCGCGGCGGAGTCGCGAGCGGTGGAGTCGCGCGCCGCCTGCGCCCACGAGCGGGCCGCGGGGACCGCCAGCGCCGCGAGCGCGGCCAGCCCGGCCAGCGCGAGCGCGGCGGCGCGGGAACGCGCCCGGGAGCGCCCGGATCCGCGGGTCGCGCGGCGCCCGGGGCTCACGCGCTCCCCCCCCGGCGCACCGCTTCGGTGACCCGGCGCACCTGGTCGGTCTGGTCGAGGCGGCAGGCCAGCGTCGCCCCGTTCACGTTCACCACCACCATGTCCTCGAGTCCCATCGCCGCGGCCGTGCCGCCCTCGCCCACCACCACGCAGCGCCGGCAGTCCACCGCCACCGCGTCCCCGTGGAGCACGTTGGCGGAGGCGTCGCGCGGCTGGCGGCGCGCCCACGCCCCCCACGAGCCGAGATCGTCCCAGTCGAAGGCGGCCTCGAGCACGAACACGTTGGGCGCGTGCTCGAGCACGGCGTAGTCCACCGAGATGGACTCGAGCCCGGGAAAGGCCGCGTCCCAGCGGGCGTCGAACCCGGCGGCGCGGGTTTCCGGCGCGAGCGCGCGCAGGGGCGCGGCGAGCGCGGGGCGCGAGGCCTCGAGCGCGTCGAGGAACACGCCGGCCCGCCACACGAAGATCCCGGCGTTCCACGAGTAGAGCCCGGTGGCGAGGTAGCCCTCGGCGGTGCCCCGGTCGGGCTTCTCGGCGAACTGCGCGACGCGGTACAGCCGCTCCCCGGCCCGAACGCCGCGCTTCACGTAGCCGAAGTTGGTCTCGGGGCCGGTGGGCGGGATGCCGAAGGTGACGAGCGCCGCCTCGCGTTCGGCGAAGGCGAAGGCGCGCTCGAGGTCGGCCGCGAACTCCGCGGTGCGCTCGATGGCGTGGTCCGAGGGCATCACGGCGAAGCTCGCGCCCGGCGCCTCGGCCGCGAACCAGACCGCGGCGGCGCCGATGGCCGGGGCGGTGTTGCGCCCGGCCGGCTCCCCGAACACGCGCACGCCCGGCGGGCACTCGCGCCGCGCCGCCTCGACGAGGTCGCGCGCCGTGAGCACCACGATCCGCTCGTGCGGCACCACCGCCGCCGCCCGCTCCAGCGTGGCGGCGAGCAGGGTCCTCCCGCCGCTCGCGAGCGGCAGCAGCTGCTTGGGCCGCGCCGGCGTGCTCCACGGCCAGAACCGCTCGCCGCGTCCCCCGGCGAGCACCAGCACGAAACGATCGGGCATCGGGTTCCTCCTACGCGGCGTGGACACCTAG
>CAZIVR010000096.1:0-13518 GCA_964542745.1 uncultured bacterium | reverse complement strand
GGAGCCGGTCGAGACCCCACGCGGCGAGCGATCCGGCCGCGGCCGCGGCGGCCGGCACGCCGAGCGGCTCGAGCGCGGTGCGGGCCCGCGGCCAGGCGAGCGCGCCCGCCAGCCGCCACAGGAACACGGCCGCGCCGGCGAGCGTGGCCGCGAACATCGCGGCGAGCGCCCCCGGGAGGCCGAAGGCCGGAATCCACCAGAGGCTCAAGGCCAGGTGGAGGGCGAGCACGATGCCGCCGAACCACGCCTCGAGGTCGGTGCGCCCGACGCCGCGCGCGACCGCGACGCCGATGCCGGTGGCGAGCGTGGCGACCGCGGTGAAGGCGAGGCCGCGCAGCGCCAGCGCGGCCTCGCCGTGGCCGGGGCCGAGCCACGCCGCGTAGAGCCGGTCGGCGGAACCGAGCGTGGCGCCCAGCACCACCGCCGAGGTCGCGAGCACGTAGCGGTTGCCGCGCCGGTAGAGGTCGGCCAGCCGCGCCGCGTCCATGCGCGCGTGGAGCGCCGAGGCGGCCGGGAGCACCGCGACCACCAGGAGCTGGGGAAGCGCCACGGCGGCGCTCACCACGCGGAAGCCGAGCTCGTAGGGGGTGACGGCCGCGAGCGCGAGGAAGCGCACCAGCAGGAACTTGTCGAGCTGGGCGTGGGCGGCCCCGAACAGGCTGGCGAGCTGCATGGGCCCGCCGAAACGCAGCGCCTCGTCCCGCAGGGCCCAGCCCTCGGCCGGCGTGCCCCAGCGAAACCCGGGCGCGACGCGGCGGATGCGCCACAGGCCGAGGACGAATCCCAGCAGCCAGCCGAGACCGTGCACGACGACCAGTCCCTCGAGTCCCCAGCCCGCCGCCAGCGCGGCCACGACCCCGGCGGCCTGGAACGCGGCCATCGCGAGCACGATCCGGTTGGCCTCGTCGAAGCGGTCGTAGCCCTGGAGCACCGACTGGGCGAGGTTGGCGAGCCCCGACAGCACGAACACCTGCGTGCCCGCCAGCAGGACGAAGCGCGCCGCCTCGCGGTGCCCGGCGGGGACCCGGGCGAGATCGAGCAGCGCCGGGCCGAACGCCAGCGCCACCGCCAGCCACGCCGCCCCGAGCGCGGCGAAGCCGAGTCCCGCCAGCGTCGCGAAACCGCCGCCGCCCCCGCCCGCGTTCCCCGCCCGCGCCGCGGACACGTGGCGCAGCGTCCCCTGGGCGAGCCCGAGGTCCATCGCGCCGAGGGAGCCGGTGAGCGCGAAGAACAGGGACCAGATCGCGAACCGCTCCGCCCCGAGGTCGTCCAGGATGTGCGGCACCAGCAGCAGCCACACCAGCAGCGTGGCGAACCTTCCGGTCGCGGCGTGGAGCGTATTGGAGGCGAGTTGACGGCCGAGCGGCAGGCGCTCGCGCATGCGCGGGTCTCCCGGGAGGGCGGGGATCGGGAGGGCAATCTAGTCGAGCGTGCGGGCGGCGTCGAGAGTCGCGCGTCCGCCACGCGCGAGGCGTCGCGACGCGGCGCGCGAGGCGCGCCGGACGCGCGGATCCGGGGCCGTGAATTCGCGGCTCCGCTCCCCGCCTCGGTTTGTTCCCCCGCGCGGGAATTGCTAGTTTGCGCGGTCGTTCTCTCGTTTCGGCATCCGGCGGAGGCTGCATTGGCGACCCACAAGGCACTGGTCACGGGCGGGGCCGGCTTCATCGGCTCCAACGTCGTTCGCAAGCTGGTGGAGCGGGGCTGGAGCGTCACGGTGCTGGACGACCTGACCACCGGCTACCTCGAGAACCTGGAGGCCATGCCGCGGGCCCAGGTCACGCTGGTGCGCGGCGACGTGCGCGACGCGAAGGCGGTGCACGACGCCGTCGCCGGCTGCGACGCCGTGTTCCACCTCGCCGCCTCGGTCGGGAACCTCAAGTCCATCGAGCAGCCGCGCTTCGACGCCGAGGTCAACGTGCTCGGGACCCTGTCGGTGCTCGAGGCGGTGCGCGCGCACCGCACCCCGAAGCTGGTCTACTCCTCCTCCTCGGCGATCTTCGGCGAGGTTCGCTACCTGCCGCTCGACGAGGCGCACCCGGCCGAGCCCGACTCTCCCTACGGCGTGACCAAGCTCGCCGCCGAGAAGCACGCGCTCGCCTATTCCAAGCTCTTCGACCTCGACATCGTGTGCCTGCGCTACTTCAACGTCTACGGCGTGAACCAGCGCTACGATGTCTACGGCAACGTGATCCCGATCTGGACCCGGCGTTTCCTCGACGGGGAGACGCTCCTCATCTACGGCGACGGCGAGCAGACGCGCGACTTCATCAACGTGGACGACGTGGCCGAGGCCAACGTGCGCGCCGCCGAGACGCCCGGACTGCGTGGGCCCTTCAACCTCGGGACCGGCAAGGCGTTCACGATCAACCAACTGGCCGAGGCGTACCGGCAGGTGGGCGGCCCCGGCCTCAAGTTCGAGTACCGGCCGCCGCGCAAGGGCGAGGTCCTGCACAGCCAGGCCAATGTCGAGGCGGCCGCGAAGTCGTTCGGCTTCCGCCCCTCGGTCGCGATCGAGAAGGGGCTCGCCGACTACGTGACGTGGATCCGCGCCGGGATGCCCTCTCCCGAGCCCGCCACCCGGAGCGCCCCATGAGCGGAAAGAAGATCCTCGTCACCGGCGGGCGCGGCTTCATCGGCACCAACCTGGTGAACGACCTGCGCGCGCGCGGGCACGACGTGTGGACGGTGGACCTGGCCCACGCCGAGGACCCGAAGCACTACCGGGCCGACGTGCGGAGCTACTGGCAGCTGAAGCGCGTCTTCGACCGGCACGAGTTCGAATACGTCTACCACCTGGCCGCCGAGTACGGCCGGTGGAACGGCGAGGACTACTACGAGAACCTCTGGCAGACCAACAACGTCGGCACCAAGAACGTGCTGCGGCTCCAGGAGGAGCGGAAGTTCCGCCAGATCTTCTTCAGCAGCTGCGAGGTCTACGGGGACTACGACGGCCTGATGAGCGAGGACGTCATGACCCGCGTGCCCATCCAGCAGATGAACGACTACGCCATCACCAAGTGGGCGGGCGAGCTGCAGGTCCTCAACTCCGCGACCATGTTCGGCACCGAGTCGGTGCGGGTGCGCCCGCTCAACTGCTACGGGCCCCACGAGCACTACAGCAAGTACCGGGGCGTGATCCCGATCTTCGTCTACAGCGCGCTCATGGACCTGCCCTACAAGGTGCACGAGGGCCACCGGCGGATCTTCGACTACGTCGAGGACACCGCGCGCACCTTCGCGAACATCGTGGACCACTTCATCCCGGGCGAGGTCTACAACGTGGGTGGCCGCCGCGAGTGGGTGCACGACATCCGCGAGCTGTCCGACATCGTGCTGCGGGTGCTGGGGAAGGACGACCGCCACGTGAAATACGAGAAGGCCGAGGCCTTCACCACCCGGGTCAAGATCGTGGACATGTCCAAGGCCGAACGCGACCTGAAGCACGACCCGAAGGTGGATCTCGAGGAGGGCATCGAGCGCTACGCCCGCTGGATGCGGGACCACTACCGGATCGGCGCGGCGGCGCCGGCCATGGGAGCCTCGCGATGAGCGCGCACCTCGAGCACTACCGCGGCAAGCGGATCCTGGTCACCGGCGGCGCCGGGGCCATCGGCTCGAACCTCTGCCGCCGCCTGGCCGAGCTCGGGCCGTCGATGGTCATCATCCTCGACGACCTGTCGTCGTCCTACGAGTGGAACGTGCCGAAGGCCCAGGGCACGCTGTTCGTGAAGGGCGACATCACCGACGAGGTGTGCCTCAAGCGGGTCTTCAACGAGGACCCCGAGATCGTGTTCCACCTCGCCGCCTTCTTCGCCAACCAGAACTCGGTGGACTACCCCGAGCGCGACCTGGTGACCAACGGCATGGGCACGCTCCGCATCCTCGAGTACGCGCGCATGACCCGCGTGAAGCGCGTGGTCTACGCCTCGTCCGGCTGCTCGATCTACGGGCACGAGGCGCCGATGCCGCTGCGCGAGGAATTCATGTCCATGCACCTCACCACCCCGTACCAGATCACCAAGATGCTCGGGGAGCTCTACTGCAACTTCTTCGCGGACCACCACGGCATGGAGGTGGTGAAGACGCGCTTCTTCAACTCCTTCGGCCCGGGCGAGGTGCCCGGCCAGTACCGCAACGTGATCCCCAACTTCGTCTACTGGGCCATGAAGGGCATGCCGCTCCCGATCGCCGGCAATCCGGACGCGACGCGCGACTTCACGTACGTGGGCGACCTGGTGGACGGCATCCTGCGCGCGGGCCACGCGCCCGAGGCGGCGGGCTCGGAGTTCAACCTGGCCTCGGGGCGCGAGGTTCGGATCGGCGACCTCGCCGAGAAGGTGAACCGGCTCACGGGCAACGAGGCCGGCACGGTGATGGCGGGCAAGCGCAAGTGGGACACCAAGAGCCGCATCCTCGCCTCGCTCGACCGCTCGACGCGCGTGCTCGGCTACCGGCCCGCGATGGACTTCGACCGTGGTCTCGAACTGACGGTGGACTGGTTCCGCGCGCACTGGGACGACATCGAGCGCAGCGCGTCGTTCCTCGGCACCTCCTCGGCGATCCGCGAGCAGGTGACGCTCACCGGCGCGGAGACCGACCCGCCGGTTCCGAGCCGCCCGGCCTGATCCGCGACGCCACCCGCGGCCTCGGGCGCGGGGCGGCGGCCGGGGACGCGATCGCTTGAACGTCCTGCAAGTCAGCCTCCGCGACCGGGTCGGGCAGCGCTTCAACGGCTTCGACCTCCACCGCTCGCTGCGCGCGCGCGGCCACGCCTCGCGCATGCTCGTGGTGCACCGGCGGTCGGACGATCCGGACGTGCACGACTTCGGCGCGGCGGGCGCGCTGCTCGAGCCGGCCCTGTTCGCGGCGGAGCGCGTCACCGGCCTGCAGGGGCTGCTCTCGCCCTTCGCGCTGTCGTTCCCGCTGCGGCGCGCCTACCGCGAGGCCGCCGTCGCGCACTGGCACCTCGTCTACCCGCACTTCGTGGGCACGCCGCTGCTGCCGTGGGCGTCGCGCCTCCGTCCCACGGTGTGGACGCTCCACGACCCGTGGGCCACCACCGGGCACTGCGTCCATCCGCTCGAGTGCGGGCGCTGGCTCACCGGCTGCGGGCGCTGCCCCGACCTGGGGCGCAACTTCACGGTGTGGCTCGACACCACCGCCCCGGTGTGGCGCTCGAAGCGCGCCGCCTACGCGCGGGCCGCGCTCGACCTGGTGGTCTCGACGCGCTGGATGAAGGAGCGGGTCGGCCGCAGCCCGCTGCTCGCGCACCTGCCCTGCCACGTCATCCCGTTCGGTCTCGATCTCGAGCGCTGGCCGCGTCCCGGCCGCGCGGCCGCCCGCGCCGCGCTCGGCATCCCGGCCGGGGACCGCGTGATCGCCTTCCGCGTGCCGGGAGGGGAGAAGCACCGCCGGCTCAAGGGCATTCCCTGGCTGTTCGAGGCGCTCGAGCGGCTCGCGCCCGCGGGGCCCACCACCCTGCTGGCGCTCGAGGCGCGCGGCGCGTGCGCGGCGCTGGCCGCGCGCTACCGGATCGTCGAGACCGGCTGGATCGGGGACGAGGCGGAACTCGCCGCCGCGTACGCCGCCTCCGACGTGTTCGTGATGCCGTCGCTGGCCGAGTCGTTCGGCTTCATGGCGCTCGAGGCCATGGCCTCGGGAATCCCGGTGGTCACCATCGCGGGCACCGCGGTCGAGGAGACCGTCCGCCCGCCCGAGTGCGGGCTCGCGGTGCCGCCGCGCGATCCCGCGGCGCTCGCGGCCGCGCTCGCGGAACTGCTCGCCGACGACGCGCGCCGCGCGGCGATGGGGGAGGCGGGCCGGGCCCGGGTGGCCCGGGACTTTTCCGCGTCGCGCTACGTCGAGGGCCACCTCGCCCTCTACGCGGAGGTCGCCGCGCGCGCGCGGGCGGCGGGAGCCGCGCGATGAGCGGCCGCTCCTATTTCTACTTCGGCGGCGACGCGCTCCACAGCGGCATCTACGCCGACCTGGTCGAGCGCCTCGGCGCCGAGGGGCTGACGGTCGGGCTGCTGGCCCGCCTGCGCGTGTCGCCGAACCCGGCCGCCACGTGGCGGGCGTGGCGCGAACGGCACCGGCTCGGCACCAACCGGATCGAGGACCTGCGCGCCCGGCTGCCGGGCGGCGTCGAGCTGGTGCCGGTCTGGAATCTCCTCCCGGCGCTCTCGGCGCCGTGGCTCGCGCGCCTGCTGCGGCGCCGGGCCCCCTCCGGCACCGTCGTGCTCCACACCCGGCAGGTGGTGATCGTCCTGCTCGGGCTCGCGCTCCGCCGCTGGCGGAAGGACCTGCGGGTGATCGCCGAACTGGAAGGCGACGACCTCGCCGAGCTCGACTACAAGCGCGACCTGCGCGGCCCGGCCTCGCCGCTCCGCCGCCTGCGCGACGCGTTCGAGCGACGCTGGTTCGACCGCGCCGACCGGCGGATCCTCAACGAGAGCGACGCGGTGATCTGCGTTTCGGCGATCCTCCGGGACGTGCTGGTGCGCCGCTACGCGCTCCCGCCCGAGCGCGCCGAGCGCCTCCACGTGATCACCACGCTCGCCACGCGCCGCGACTTCTTCTTCGACGCCGGGCGCCGCGAGCGCACCCGCCGCGCCGAGGGACTCGAGGGCCGCTACGTGGTGATCTACACCGGCAACCTGCGCGGCGCCTGGCAGCGGCCCGACAAGCTGGCGCAGGCCTTCGCCGCGATCCGCGAGCGCCGCCCGGACGCCTTCTTCCTGGTGCTCACGCCCGACTCCGACCGCCGCCACATCGAGCCGCACCTCGCGCGCGAGGGCGTGGCGCCCGCCGACGTGCGCCTGCGCAGCGCCCCGCACGGGGAGATCGTGAACTTCCTCAACGCCGCCGATGCCAGCCTGCTGCTTCGCGACCGCCACCCGATGAACGAGGCGGCGGCGCCGGGCAAGTTCGGCGAGTACGCGCTGTGCGGGCTGCCGATCGTGATGACCGAAGGGATCGGCGACTTCTCGGCCCAGATGCGGGAGCGTCCCGAGGCCTGCGTGCTGCCGGACCTCGAGTTCGGCACGGAGGCGCGCGCGAGGCTCGCCGAGTTCTGCGCGCGCGACTGGAGCCCCGAGGAACGGCTCGGATTCAGCCGATGGGCGGGGGAGCGCTTCGCGAGCGAACTCGCGATCCCACGGCTCGCCGCGCTCTACCGCGGGGTCTGACCCCGCGGGCGGGACGCGGTCCCGCGCAGTTGACCGAAGCGCGGGACCGAAACTAACGTGGCGCCCCGGACCGCCTTCCCACCGCCACCCCCGAGGATCCATGCGTCGCGTTCTCGTCACCGGAGTCACCGGCTTCGCCGGCAGCCACCTCGTGGACCACATGCTGGAGCGCGGGGACTGCGAGATCTTCGGCATCCAGCGCTGGCGCAGCCGCACCGAGAACATCGAGCACTTCGCCGAGAGGATCAGCCTTCTCGAGTGCGACCTGCGTGACGCCACCTCGACGATGGACACCCTGGACAAGGTGCGGCCCGACTGGATCTTCCACCTGGCGGCCCAGTCGTTCGTGCCCACCTCGTGGAGCGCGCCGACCGAGTCGCTGACCACCAACGTGCTGGCCCAGGTCAACATCTTCGAGGCGGTGCGAAGGCTCGGGATCCAGTGCCGCATCCAGCTGGCGTGCTCGAGCGAGGAGTACGGCATGGTCTACCCGGACGAGGTGCCGATCCGCGAGACCAACCCGCTCCGGCCGCTCTCGCCCTACGCGGTCAGCAAGGTCGCCCAGGACATGCTCGGCTACCAGTACTGGATGTCGTGGAAGGTGGACAGCGTGCGCACCCGCGGCTTCAACCACGAGGGCCCGCGGCGCGGGCCGGTGTTCGTGGCCTCGGACTTCGCCAAGCAAATCGCCGACATCGAGAAGGGCAAGCGCGCCCCGGTGCTGCACGTCGGCAACCTCGAGGCGATCCGCGACTTCACGGACGTGCGCGACATGGTGAAGGCCTACTGGCTGGCGCTCGAGAAATGCGAGCCGGGCGAGGTCTACAACATCTGCACCGGCAAGGGCTGGAAGATCCGCGACCTGCTCGACCACCTGCTCTCGCTCACGAAGGTGAAGATCGAGGTGAAGGAGGACCCGGCACGGCTCCGCCCCAGCGACGTGCCGATCCTGCTCGGCGACAACTCGAAATTCGTCGCGGCGACCGGCTGGCGGCCCACCATCCCCTTCGAGCAAACCCTGCGGGACATGCTCGACCACTGGCGGTCGCGCTAGCGCCGCGTCCCGCGCGCGCGGCCCGTCCACTCCCCGTTCCATGCGCGTCCTCGTCACCGGCGTCTCGGGGTTCGTCGGGCGCCACCTGGCCCGCGAGCTGATCGCGGCCGGCCACGAGGTGTTCGGGCTCGGGCTCGCGCCCGCGCCTTCCGGGCTGGGCCTCGCCGGCGACGCGGTCGCGGACCTCGCGCGCATCGCCGAGGTCGAGGCCGCCCTCGCGGCGTGCCGGCCCGACGCCGTGGTCAACCTCGCGGGGCAGGCGAGCGCGGCGCGCTCGTTCGAGGACCCCTTCGAGACCTTCCGCGTCAACACCGCGGGCGCGCTCACGCTGCTCGAGGCGGTGCGCCGCGCCGCGCCGCGGGCCCGCGTGCTGCTGGTGGGAAGCGGCGAGTCCTACGGCCCGCAGCCGCCGGGGACGCGGGTGGCCGAGGACGCGCCGTTCCGGCCGGTGAGCCCCTACGCGCTCTCCAAGGCCGCGGCCGACTCGGGCGGCGCGGCCTTCGCGCAGGCGCACGGGCTCGACCTGGTGCGCACGCGCTCGTTCGCCCACACCGGGCCCGGGCAGGATCCGCGCTTCGTGATCCCCTCGTTCGCCCAGCAGATCGCGCGCATCGAGCGCGGCGAGGCCGAGCCGGTGCTGCGGGTCGGGAACCTCGAGGTGACGCGCGACCTCGCCGACGTGCGCGACGTGGCGCTCGCCTACGTGGCCCTGCTCGCCCGCGGCCGCGGCGGCGCCGCCTACAACGTGTGCCGCGGCGAGGGCGTGGGGCTGAGCGAGGCGGCCGCCCGGCTCACCGCGCTCGCGCGCGTGCCGGTGCGGATCGAGGTGGACGCGGCCCGGGTGCGGCCGGTGGACGTTCCCTACCTGGTCGGGGATCCCGGCGCGATCGCCCGCGATACCGGCTGGAGCGCCCGGGTTCCCTTCGACACCACGCTCGCCGAGTCCCTCGAGGAGTGGCGCCGCCGGGTTCCCTAGGCGCCTCCGGGCCGCGAATCCGGCCGCGAAATCGGCTCGTCGCCCCGGGAAAACCCCTCGCCACGGGCGCCCCGAGGCCCTAGACTCCCCGTCCCCCTGCTCCGCCCCGGCCGTGCGCTGCGACCCGCTGGACACTCCCATGGCCCTCCCGACGATCCGACTCGCGGCCCCGGCCGCCCTCGCCCTCGCCTTCGCCCTCGCCACCGCCGCCGCGGCGGGGCCCGGGCCCGACACGGCGTGGACGGCGCGCGGCCTCGTCGTCGCGGGCGGACCCAACGCCCAGCAGGGCCCGGCGCTCGCGCTCGCTTCCGACGGCGGGATCTTCGTGGCGTGGGAAGACGGGCGCGCCAACGCCGACACCAGCGACCTCTACGTGCAGCGCCTGCTGCCCGACGGGACGCGGGCCCCCGGGTGGCCCGCCGGGGGCGTGGCCGCGTCGCTCGCGCCCGGCAGCCAGTCGGTGCCGCACGCGATCGCGGACGGGACCGGCGGCGTCTACGTCGTCTGGGAGGACTTCCGCGCGGGCGCCGCCCCGCGGCTCTACGCGCAGCGCCTGACCGCGGCCGGGACGCGCGCCGCGGGCTGGCCGGCCGACGGGCTCAGGCTCTGCACGCGCAGCGGGGCCCAGCGCGAGGCGCGCCCGGTCCCGGACGGCGCGGGCGGACTGCTGGTGGCGTGGGAGGACTACCGCGTGCCGCAATCCCGCATCGTGGCCACCCGCGTGCTCGGCGACGGCACCTTCGCGACCGGCTGGCCCGACACCGGGCGGATCGTCGCGCCCGCCACCGGCGGCCAGGTGGCGCCCGCCGCGATCCCGGACGGCGCGGGCGGGGCGATCGTCGCGTGGTCCGACGGTCGCGGCGGGGTCACGACGCTGACCGACGTCTACGCGCAGCGCGTGCGCGGCGACGGCACCACCGCTCCCGGCTGGCCGCCCGGCGGCATCGCGGTGTGCGCCGCGCCCGGCGCGCAGCAGCGCCCCGCGCTCGCGCCCGACGGCGCGGGAGGCGCGCTGCTCGCGTGGAGCGACCCGCGCAGCGGGCAGTTCAACATCTACGCGCAGCGGGTCACGGCGGCCGGCGCCGTGGCGCCCGGCTGGCTCGCGGACGGGATCTCGGTCTGCATCGCGGCGCCGGGCCAGTTCGATCCCGTGATCGCGGGCGACGGCCTCGGCCGCTCGTTCATCGCGTGGGTGGACGCGCGCGGCGGCGCCGGCAACTCGGATCTCTACCTGCAGCGGCTCGAGGGGGACGGCTCCGAGTCGCTCGCCGCCGACGGCATCCCGCTGTGCGCCGCGCCCGGCGACCAGCTGGTGCCCCGCATCGTGGCCGACGGCTTCGGCGGCGTGGTGCTGGCGTGGCAGGACGGGCGTTTCGCCCCCGCGGCACGGCTGTTCGCGCACCGGCTCACCGACTCCGGCGCCCTCTATCCCGGCTGGCCCGCCGACGGGCGGCTGGTCGCGGACACCAACCTGGTCGCCGAGCCCGCGGTGCTGCTGGCGAGCGGCGACGGCGGGGCCTACCTCGCGTGGAGCGGGGCCGCGCCGCCCGCCGACCCCCAGGAGCCCGACCTCTACGCGGCGCGGGTGCGCGGCAACGGGCTGGTGCCGGCGCAGGCGGCGCTGGTCGCGGCGCACGCCCGCCCCGATCGGGTGTCGCTGCGCTGGTGGGTCGGCGCCGCGGCTTCGCCGGTCTCGGTCGAGCGGCGCGACCCGGACGGCGCCTGGGGCACGGTCGCGGCCGCGGTGCCGGCCCCGGGAGGGCTGCTCGAGTGGGAGGACCGGGAGGTCGTGCCCGGGCGGCGCTACGGCTACCGGCTGTCCGGCGCCGAGGGCACCGCGGGCGAGGCGTGGGTGAACGTGCCGTTCCCGGGCCTCGCGCTCGCGGCGCGCGACCCGGGGCCGGTCGCGGAGTTCGCCGCGTTCCGGGTCGAGCTGCCCTTCGCCGGGGAGGCGCGGCTCGAGGTGTTCGACCTCGCCGGGCGGCGCCGCGCCGCGCAGGGGATCCCGGGCCCCGAGGCGGGCCGGGTGGTTCGGATCGGCGTGGCCGCGCTCGAACCCGGCGTCTACCGGGTGCGCCTGCGGCAGGAGGGGCGCGAGGCGCGGGCGCGGCTGGTGGTGGCGCGCTGAGCCCGGTTCCGGGCGCGCGGAGCGCCCGGGGCGTTCACCCGTGCTTCGGCTCCCAGACGTCGGCCAGCACGGTGTCCCACGGGAACTTGAACTCGTCCTTCGCGTCGTAGACGTGGGACTGGAAGTTCACGACCAGCACCTCGGGCGGCGTGAGCGCCTTCCAGCCGTGCAGGATGCGGGGCGGGATCTTCATGAGCCGCGGGGCGAGGCTGCCGAGGAACACGCTGTTGACGTGCAGGAAGGTGGGCGAGTCCTCGCGCAGGTCGGCCATCACCACCTGGAGCTTGCCGCGGGTCACCGTGAACTGGTCGGTGTGGACCTCGTGCAGGTGCCAGCACTTGATGACGCCGTGGTCGGTCGCGCTCTGGTACGCGTGCTCGGCGCGGACGAAGCCGTCCGCCATCCACGGGGCGCTCCACAGCTCGGTCACGTCGCCCCGGCCGTCGAGGTTCACCTTGAGCTCGCGCACCAGCACGCCGGCGATCGTGACCCGGCCCGTGGGCTGGATCCGGAAGGGGCGGGCCTGTAGCCATTCCGCGGTGACCTGGGCTGCGTTCATGAAGGTCGGGGCTCCGAACGTTGGGAAGGTCCGCGCGGCGAACCGGGCCCCCGCCCGTCTCGGGGCGCGGCGGGCGCGGCAACGACGCTCGGGTTTGACCGTCTCCGCCGCGAGCCCCTAACCTGCCGGGTCCCTTCCGCCCGCGGGCCGTCCCACGAATCCCGCCGGCGCCGTTCCGTTCCACTCGGAAACCGGCGAAGGCCCGCCGGGCAGCGGCTTGGGGCGCGACATTAGCGAAAGGAACTCCGCTTGCACAACATCACCGTGGTCGGCACCGGCTACGTGGGATTGGTCACCGGCGCGTGCCTTGCCGACTTCGGCAACCGCGTCACGTGCGTGGACACCGACGCGGCCAAGATCGAGCGGCTGCGCGCGGGCGAGCTGCCGTTCTTCGAACCCGGGCTCCCCGAGATGGTCTCGCGCAACGCCCAGGACGGGCGCCTCTCGTTCGCGAGCGACCTCGAGAGCGGCCTCAAGGGAAGCAAGGTGGTGTTCATCACGGTCGGGACCCCGCCGCGCGCCGACGGCAGCGCCGACACCTCCGCCATCTACGACGTGGCGCGGACCGTGGCGCGCAACCTCGACGGCTACACGCTGGTGGTGCAGAAGAGCACCGCGCCGGTCGGGACCGCGCGCGACCTGCAGGCCTGGATGCGCCGCCACGCCCCGCGCGGCGCGGAGTTCGACGTCGCCTCGAATCCCGAGTTCCTGCGCGAGGGGTCGGCGATCGAGACCTTCATGCGCCCCGACCGGGTCGTGATCGGCGCCGAGAGCAAGCGCGCCGCCGACATCCTGCGCAAGATCCACGACCCGCTGTTCCTGATCGAGACCCCGATGGTGGTGACCGGGCTCGAGACCGCCGAGCTGATCAAGTACGCCTCCAACTGCTTCCTCGCCACCAAAATCTCGTTCATCAACGAGATGGCGAACCTGTGCGAGGCGCTCGGCGCCGACGTCCAGATGGTGGCGAAGGGGCTGGGCATGGACCGCCGCATCGGCTCCAAGTTCCTGCACGCGGGCCCCGGCTACGGCGGCTCGTGCTTCCCGAAGGACACCCACGCGCTGGCGGCCTTCGCCCGCGAGGCCGGGGTGCGGTCGGGGATCGTCGAGGCGGTGATCGAGGCCAACGAGCGCCAGATGGCGCGCATGGTCGAGAAGATCTGCGCCGCGATCGGCGCGCCGCGGGGCAAGACCGTCGCGATCCTGGGGTTGTCGTTCAAGCCCAACACCGACGACCTGCGCGAGGCGCCCGCGCTCACCATCATCGCCGGGCTCCGCCGCCGCGGCGTGAAGGTGCGGGCGTTCGACCCGGTGTCCGGCGCCCGCGCCGCCGCGCTCCCCGCGCTCCGCGCGGTCACCCTGTGCGACGACGCCTACGAGGCGGCGCGCGGGGCCCACGCGGTGGCGATCGTCACCGAGTGGAACGAGTTCCGGGGCATGGACCTCGCGCGCCTCAAGCGCCTCATGAAGCGCCCGATCCTCGCGGACCTGCGCAACCTCTACGAGCCCGAGGAGGTCGAGGCGCGCGGGTGGACCCACCTCGGCGTCGGCCGCGGGCGCCCGGGCCGGGTGCCCCCGAGCGCCAGCTCACGTTCGTGCACGGCGACATCCGCG
>CAZIVR010000095.1:0-14012 GCA_964542745.1 uncultured bacterium | reverse complement strand
CGCGAGAGCACGACCCTACGACCGCAGGCCGGTCGTTCCATATTGTCTAGGCGCGGGCAGAAACGGGGAGGGCTAACCTGGCGGACTGAAATGCCGGAGGCTCGCCGCCTACAGCCCCTGTGTCCAGGTGTGGACGGTCCGCACCACGGTGAGGCTCGCGCGGCGGCAGCTCTCGAGGAAGGCGCCGCTGTTGGGCCACGAGTGCTTACCGCAGTCGCAGACCAGGCGGCCGTTGGGCTTCTCGGTCACCTGGCAGGGCTTGGCGTCGTGTTCGCGACAGTAAGGGCACATGGAGTGGAGGTTCCTTCCTTCGCTCGGCCGTTCCTTGGGGATGCGGCCCGGAAGTTAGCCTAGCGGCATGGGACCCGCAACGTCCGGCAGGCGGGTCCGCCGCCCCGGTTACCCCGGGCGAACCGCGTTGGCGCGGACGATCGCGGCGTAGCGCTCGGCGCTCCCGGTGCGCCGCCGGGGCCGCGCGGGGTCGGAGAAGTCCACCGAGTAGAGCCCGAAGCGTCCCTTGTAGCCGTCGCTCCACTCGAAGTTGTCGAGCAGCGACCAGTGCAGGTAGCCGAGCACCGGCGCGCCGTCCGCGATCGCGCGGGCGAGCGAGGCGAGCGCCTCCTCGATCACCGCGGGCCGCCGGCGGTCGGCGGCGTCGGCCACGCCGTGCTCGGTGACGAGCACCGGCAGCCCGAGCTTCGCCGCCTCGCGCGTCGCGTGGCCGAGGCCCTCGGGCCAGATCTCCCAGCCGAGGTCGTTCATGGGCGCGCCGCGCTTCGCGGTATGGGCCTCGCGGCCGAGGGCGTTCACCTGCCAGCGCGTGTAGTAGTTGAGCCCGTACCAGTCGAGCGCGCCGCGCAGCTCGGGAAGCTCGCGGCGCACCGGCCTCGCCCCCGGGATCGAGAGGTCAATGACGCCGGTGATCGGCGCCGACTCGACGGCGAGATTGAAGACGCGATTCTCGAAGTAGGCGCGCAGCGCGTCGGGCGGGAACCAGGGCCGCGCCGGCACGAGCTGGGGCCGGTGCTTGGCGAATCCGACTCGCGCCGGCCGCCCGTCGCCGTCGGCGTCGGCGCGGTCCTCCTCGTGGATCACCCGGTAGGCGCGGCCGTGGGCCTCGAGCAGGTGGGCGATCACCACGAGCGCTGCGCCCTCGTCGTGCTTGCGGGGGGGCCACACCCCCTCGCTCCAGCCGCGGAACGCGTAGACCTCGGGTTCGTTGACCGTGCACCACCAGTCCACCTCGCCCCCGAACTCGCGCGCGCAGAACCGCACGAAGTCGGTGAAGCGGTCCACGGTCTCGCGGTTCTCCCAGCCGCCGCGGTCGGCGATCCACAGCGGGTTGGTGAAATGGTGGAGCGTGACGACCGGCGTGAGGCGGTGGCGCTTGAGCGAGGCGAACACCTCGTGGTAGTGCGCGACTTCGGCGGAATCGAAGCGCCCGCGCTCGGGTTCGATCCGGCTCCACTCGATCGAGAGCCGGTGGGCGCTGTGGCCGTCGCCCGCGGCGAGCGCGAAGTCCTCGTCGAAGCGCTGGTAGTGAAGGCAGGCGTCGCCGCTCGCGTCGCCGCCGTGGATCGCGCCCGGAACCTGCTCGAACCGCCACCAGTCGTTGCGGGTGTTGCCGCCCTCGACCTGGTGGGCCGAGGTGGCCGCGCCCCACAGGAATCCTTCCGGGAACCGCAGCGGCTCGCTCATGGCGGGCGACACTAGGAAGAATCGCGGGCGAGGGGAAGGCGGGGCGTCGGGTGGCGCGACGCGGCCCGGGATGGCGCGCAGGCCCGGAGCTCGCACCGCACCGCGACGCGGCGGCCGGTGGAGCGCCGCGCCGGAGCGGGGCCCTTACCAGATTGCGCGCCGGGGAGGGGCGGCCTTAGCGTGCGTTTCCCCATGTCCGCCGAGGCTCCGACCCGCCCCGCCAGTCCGTTCCGCGCGCTTCGCCATCGCGAGTTCCGTTTGTTCTGGAGCGGCCAGATCGTGTCGCTGGTCGGCACCTGGATGCAGAGCATCGCGCAGGCGTGGCTGCTCCACCGGCTCACCGACTCGCCGATGATGCTCGGGCTCCTCGGCTTCGCGCAGTTCGCGCCGGTCACGGCGTTCTCGCTGTGGGCGGGCGTGGTGGCGGACCGCATGGACAAGCGGCGCCTGCTGCTCGCCACGCAGCTTTCGGCGCTGCTCCAGTCGGTGGCGCTCGCGGTGCTCGTCTCGACCGGCCGGGCCGAGCCATGGATGGTGCTCGCGCTCGCGTTCCTCTTCGGTGTCGCCAACGCCTTCGACCTGCCGGTGCGCCAGTCCATCCTGGTGGAGATGGTGGGCCGCGCCGATCTCTCGAACGCGATCGCACTCAACTCGGCGGCCTTCAACGTGGCCCGCATCGTGGGGCCCGCGCTGGCGGGGCTCCTGCTCCTCGCGATCGGCGAGGCCGGCTGCTTCTGGCTCAACGCCGCCTCGTACGTGCCCGTGATCGTGATCCTGTCGCGGCTGCGCCTGCCCGAGCGCGAGCGCGCGTCCGAGGCCGCGCTCAGCTCGCTGCGCGACGGGGTGCGCTACGCGCGCGACACCACCTCGATCCGCAACCTGCTGATCCTGCTCGCGATCTGCGGCGGGCTCGGCTTCCAGTACAACACCCTGCTGCCGGTCTACGCGCGCACCATCTTCCAGTCCGACGCCGGCGTGTACGGCGCGCTCATGTCGGCCTTCGGCGTGGGCTCGCTGGTGGCGGCGCTCTCGATGACGCGGGTGCTCGACCGCTGGGCGCTGCGCCGCAACCTGCTGGTCGGGCTGGTCGGCGCGGGCGCCGGGCTCGGCGTCTTCGCGTGGTCGCGCTGGATGCCGCTCTCGCTGGGAATGGGCGTGCTCTCGGGGTTCGGCCTCATCCTCTACGTGGCGAGCACCAACACCCTCGTCCAGATGACCACCGAGGACCGCTACCGCGGGCGCGTGATGAGCCTCTACACCTTCATGTTCATCGGCACCACGCCGCTCGGGGCGCTGCTCGCGGGCGGCATCGCCGAGCGTTTCGGGGCGCCGGTGGCGAGCAGCGTGTGCGCGCTGCTGCTGCTGGCGGGCGCGCTGTGGGTGAGCGCGCGGCTGCGCTTCCTGCGCGAGCAGGAGGCGGCACGCGCGCGGGCCGCGGCCGCGGTCCCGGCGCCCGAGCCGCCGAGCTAGGTGTTCGGCGGGGCCCCGGGAGCGCGCGCGGCGATCCCCGGCGGGACTCAGGCGGGCTGCGGCGCCGCGGCGCCCCGCAGCTCCGCGAGCGCGCCCGGGCCGAGCAGCGCGGCCGCGCCCGCGCGCCACAGTTCGGCGCGGGCCAGCTTGGGCCGCCGCTCGCCCCACGGGAACTCGGGGTCGCGCCGCGCGCGTTCGAGCGAGCGCAGCGCCCACAGCGCCGGCATCAGCACGAACAGCCGGTAGCGGCGGGCCCGCGCCGGGACCAGCGCGAGGTAGTCGGGAACGAGGGCCAGCGCCGCGCGCGCCCGGGCCTCGAGGCGCACGCTCAGCTCCGCCACGCGCGGGTCGGGCCGCCCCACGAGCGCGGCGGGAGCGAGCCCCGCCTCCGCGAGCCAGCGGCCGGGCACGTAGCAGCGGCCGCGCCTCACGTCCTGCGGCCAGTCGAGCAGGATGTTGGTGAGCTGGAGGGCGCGGCCCACGGCCGGCGCCAGGGCGAGGCGCCGTTCCGCGTCGCCGGGAGCCGCGGCGGGCTCGCGGCGCGACTGGAGCTTCGTGAGCATCACGCCCACGCAGCCCGCCACCACCCAGCAGTAGTCGTCGAGCTCGGCCTCGTCCTCGACGTAGGCGCGATCGGGCGCTCCGGCCGCGCGCGCCGCGTAGCGGCTCATGCCGCGCGCCATCACGTCCACCGCTTCGGCGATCGGGGCGCGGTCGCCGGGATCCAGCGAGCGGAACACGCGCCACACCGCGGGGAGGCGGCGGACCAGCTCGAGATCCTCGCGGGCGTCGTCGAGCGCGGCGGCCTCGCGGGCGAGCGCCTCGGCGGCGCCCGGGTCGCCGGCGAGGGCCGAGCGGAAGCGTTCGAACCGCGTTCGGATCTCGTCCCCGCTTCCCGGCCAGCTGTCCTCGAGCGCGTCGGCGGCGCGGCACAGCAGGTACGCGGTCCCGACCGCGTCGCGCATCGAGCCCGCGAGCAGCCGGATGTTGAGCGCGAAGGTGCGCGACACGCGCGGCAGCACCTCGCGGCAGTAGCGGCGGTCCTCGGGCGTGGCGGGCATGGGCGGCGAGGCTAGCATCGGGTGGCGGCCGCGACTATCCTGCGCGCCGCACGCGGGGTGTGCCGGACCCCGGCGAGGGAGTGCCCGTGGCCGCGTTCGATCCACCCTGAAGGGCCTCGGCCCGGCGGCCGATAACCCGGGGGGTCCCATCGTGCTGCCCCATCGTTTCGCCTCAGCGGTCGCGCTCGCCGCCGTCCTCACGGCCGGCGCCGCCACGCGTGCTCCGGCCCAGGACTACCCGCGCCTCGGCCTCTACGGCTCCATGTTCGGGGACGGCTACCCGCTCTGGGACCTCTCGGGCAACGTGAACCCCACGGTGCTCGACGAGATCGCGCGCTTCCACGTGGTGGTGCTCGACGCGAGCCCGATCACGCCCTACCGGCCCGACGTGGCGGCCGCGCTCCGCGCGCGGCGCCCGGACATCCGGCTGCTCGCCTACGTGTCGGGCCACAACATCTGGTACGCGGCGCAGCCGGACTCGACCGTGCACTTCCCGACCCGCTACCGGAGGCTGGTGCGCGACCTCGACGGCTTCCTCTACAACACGCAGGGCGGCCTCTACGGGAGCGCGAGCAACCAGGCCGGCAACGTGAACCTGGCGAAGCGCGACGGTTCCGGCCGCTTCGTGGTCGCCGAGGGCATCGCCGACCTGTTCCACGACGCGATCGTCCGCACCGGCATCTGGGACGGCGTGTTCGTGGACGTGTTCTGCGACAACATGCTGTGGATGGAAGCGTCGGGGGAACTGGTGGACGTGGTGCGCGCCGGCTACGCGGACCGCACCGCCTTCGCGGCCGCGTGGAAGGCCGGCACCGACACGCTGGCCGCACGGCTCCGCCGGCTCTCGGGGCCCGCCGAGATCCTGGTGGGCAACTGCGCGGCCGGGACCAAGTACGCGTGGTTCAACGGCTGGATGCGCGAGAACTTCCCCTACCAGGGCGGCGGCACCTGGTACACCAACATGTACTCGGACCCGGGGGGCTACTTCGCCGACGAGACGCGCTGGCTGCTGCCGCGCCACAACTTCATCTACTCGGCGTGCTCGGGCACCAACACGCCCTACTCGTCCGACAACATGCGCAAGGCGCGCTTCGGGCTCGGCACCGCGGCGCTCGGCGGCGGCTACGCGTCCATCGGGAACGCCGCGCGCGTCAGCCGCAACGAGCAGTACATGGCGTGGTGGTACGACGAGTACGCGGTGGACCCCGGCACCGGCATGGCCTCCACGCAGCGCGCGCACACCGGGTGGCTGGGCCAGCCGCTCGGCGATCCCTACCAGATGGTGTGGGTGGGACCCACGCCGGACGCGGTGACCAACCCCGGCTTCGAGACCGACGTGACGTCGGGCTGGCGCTTCTTCACGGTGCTCGGCGCCACCGCGACCCGCGACACGCTGAGCGCGCCCGAGGGCAACGCCTCGGTGCGGATCACCTGCCCGACCGCGGTGCCCGACGTGCCCTGGTCCACCGTCCTCTCCACCCTCGGCGGCATCCCGGTGCTGATGTACGGCGAATACTCCGCCACGTTCTGGGCGCGCGCCGAGCGGCCGAGGACCATCGAGGTGGTGGCGGGCTACGTGGGAGGGGGAGTGTCGTACGCGCGGGTGGTGCTCCCCATCGACACGGTCTGGCGCCGCTACCAGGTGGTGCTCAAGCCCAACCAGCCCGGCACCGCGCGCCTCGACCTGATGGTGGCGGGGGAGACCGGCGACGTGTGGTTCGACGACGTGCACTTCCAGCAGGGGGTCTACGGCGTCTACCGGCGGGACTTCCAGAACGGCTCGGTGCTCGTGAACCCGGGCCTCACGGCGCAGGACGTGATGCTCGAACGGCCCGCCCGGCGCATCGCCGGGGTGCGCGACCCCGCGGTGAACGACGGCTCGTTCGGAGCCTCCCAGCGGGTGGGGGCGTGGGACGCCCTGTTCCTGATCGGCACCGACATCACGCCGCCCGCGGCGGTGCGCGACCTGCACGCGGTTCCGCCCGGGACCGCGGCCACCCGGGGCGCGCGGGCGCGCGGCGACCGCTAGGGTCGCGGGGCCGCGGGATCCGAATCCCCGCGGGATCGCCGCCGGAGCCTCGCGCCGCGGAGCCGCGCGGCGCCTCGGGCGGCCGCCGCGCTACTCCTCGGTGATCTCCGCGGTCCAGCTCACCGCCACCGCCGGCTTGAGCGTGGCGGCGGTCGGGCACTTCTCCTGGTGGCGCGCCAGCGCCCGGTCCACCGCTTCGCGCGCGCCCTTCGGGATCCGCATCGTGTAGTGGACGCGGATCGAGGCCAGCAGCGGGAGCCCGTCGCGGAGCGCGTTGTCGCCCTCGGCCCGCGCCGAGATCGCGTCCGGGGCGAGCTTCACCTGGCGCACCTCGAGCGCGCCGATCAGCGTCCCCAGCATGCAGCCCGCGGTGGCGGCCACCACGTAGTCCACCGGGAGCGGCAGCGGCTTCGGTGGCGCGAGCTTGAAGAACTCGGCGATCGGCCCGTGGACGCCGAACTCGGCCTCGCCGCCGGCGTCGAGCACGGCGCGGCGGTGCAGGGTCCCGGCGGGGCGGACGGTGGCGCGCGCGACGTAGAGGGGATCGCTCATCGGGGGATCTCCGGAGGGGCCGAACGGGGTGCGAACGAGGGGCGCGTATGCTAGCGTCCGGCGCCGCTTTCGGTTAGGAGGAATGATGTCGTCCCCGCGCGCTTTCGCCGTCGCTTCGCGGCTCGCCCTCGCCACGTGCGCCCTGATGTTCGCGCTCATCGTGATCGGATCGGTGGTGCGCACCACCGGCTCCGGGCTGGCCTGCCCCGACTGGCCGCTCTGCAACGGGCAGCTGATTCCGCCCATGCAGTTCAACGTGCTGATCGAATGGCTGCACCGGCTCGTGGCGCTGGTGGTGAGCCTGCTCCTGTTCGCCACCGTCGCGTGGGTCTTCTCGCGCCGCGAGCTGCGGGCCCGGCTCGGCGGCCTCGCCGTGCTCGCCGTGCTGCTCCTCTTCACCCAGGTGCTGCTCGGCGCGCTCACGGTGTGGAAGCTGCTCGCCGCGGGCGTGGTCAGCGCCCACCTGGGCGTGGCGCTCATGCTGTTCGCGACCCTCCTGACCCTGGCGCTGGCCGCGCGCGCGGGGGCCGAGGACCGGCCCGCGCCGAACGCCGACCGCGCCCTCGCGGGGCTGTTCGGGCTGGCCACGTTCCTCACCTTCGCGCAGGCGATGCTGGGGGGCTCGGTGAGCACCACGGGCGCGGCGCTCGCCTGTCCCGACTGGCCCACCTGCCACGGCGTGTGGTTCCCCGCGCTCGAGGGGGTGGTGGGGCTCCAGATGACGCACCGCTACGGCGCCTACGCGCTGCTCGGGATCATGCTGCTGGTGATGATCCGCTCGCGCCGCGCCGCCGACCCGGTGCTGCGGGCCGGGGGCGCGATGCTGTTCGCGCTCACCCTCACCCAGGCCATGTTCGGGATCCTGAACGTGCTGCTCGGCGTGCCGGTGTGGATGTCGGCGGTCCACCTCGGGACCGCCACCGCGATGATCGCGACCGGGGTCGCGCTCACGTTCCTCGCGGCCGTTCCGGCGCTGAGCCCGGTGCGGGCCGAGGCCGCGGCGTGAGCGTGGCACTCGCCCCGGCGGGCGCCCGGCGCACCGCGCTCGCGCTGCTCGAGCTGACCAAGCCGCGCATCGCCTCGCTGGTGGTGCTGACCGGCGTGCCCGCGCTGCTCATGGCCGCGGGCGGATTCCCGCCGCCCGGGGTGTTCTTCGGCGCGGTGGTGGGCACGGTGCTCGCCGCCGGCTCGGCGGCCTGCTTCAACATGTACTTCGACCGCGACGTGGACGCGCGGATGGCGCGCACCGCGTCGCGCCCGCTGCCGGCGGGGATCCTCGCGCCCTCGGCGGCGCTCGCGCTCGGCTTCTCGCTCGGCGCGCTCGCATGGGCGGTGCTGGCGCTGGCCGCCAACCTGCTCGCGGCCACGCTGGCCGCGGCCTCGATCTTCTACTACGCCATCGTCTACACGGTGTGGCTCAAGCGGCGCACGCCCGAGAACATCGTGATCGGCGGGGGCGCGGGCGCCTCGGCGCCGTTGATCGCGTGGGCCGCGGTGACCGGGAGCATCGGCGTTCCCGCCCTGCTGCTCTCGGCGATCGTGTTCCTGTGGACGCCGCCCCACTTCTGGGCGCTCGCCCTGTACCGCCGCGACGACTACGAGCGGGCCGGGATCCCGATGCTGCCGGTCACGCACGGGGAGGCCGAGACCCGGCGGAGGATCCTGCTCTACACGATCGCGCTGGTGCCGGTCACGCTGCTGCTGGTTCCCTTCGGCGGCGCGGGGCCGGTGTACTTCGTTCCGGCCGCCCTGCTCGGGGGCCGTTTCCTGCGCGATGCCTGGCGGCTGCGGGCCTCGGGCGAGTCGTCCCGGGCGCCTGCGCTCTTCAAGTTTTCGATCCTCTACCTGTTCGCGGTCTACGGATGCCTCGCCGCGGACGCCGTGGTCGGGCGCCTGCTCCGGGGCTGAGGCCGCTCCCGAGCCCGAAGGCGGGAAACGACTTGTCGGACCCTGAACGAATCATGTATAGAGTGCCGGCTGCCGCTGCAACGAACGGCCCCAACGAGGCGCTTCCCGGTGCTGGATCCGGGTGCGGCGCCGCCCCGATTCCGAGAACCGGGAGATCCGCTTCTTTGAAGAGACTCTTCTTCGCGTGGATGGGCTGCGCCGTCGCGGCCGCGCTCTTCGCCGGCTGCGGGGGCGCCCCGCGCTCCGGCCTGGCCCGCGGCGACCAGCTTTACGACACCTGCGTCCCGTGCCACGGCGAGCAGGGTCACGGGAATCCGGCGCTCGGCACGCCCTCGATCGCCGGGCTGCCGCAGTGGTACCTGGACGCCCAGCTCGCCAAGTTCGCCCGGGGGATCCGCGGTGCGCACCCGGCCGACATGGAAGGGGCCCGCATGCGCCCCATGGCGCGCACCCTCAAGAACGATTCCGACCGGCTGTCGGTGGCCCAGTACGTGGCGTCGCTGGCGCCCTACTCGCCGGCCGCGACGCTCGCCGGCGGCGACGCCGCGGCGGGCAAGGTGCGCTACGAGGGGCTGTGCGTGACCTGCCACGGCGCCGAGGGCAAGGGCAACCAGGATCTCGGCTCGCCGGACCTCACGCACCAGGCGGACTGGTACATGCTTTCGCAGCTCCACAAGTTCAAGAGCGGCATGCGCGGCGCCCATCCCGAGGACGTGCAGGGGATGCAGATGGCGGCGATGTCGCAGACGCTCGAAGACGAGCAGGCGATGAAGGACGTGATCGCCTACATCCTCACCCTGCGCCCCTGAGGAGAGCGGCGATGGCGGACGAAGAGAGTCGCGACGACGGATGGGGCAACAAGGTCGCCGGCGTCACCTGGTTCTGGACCATGATCCTCGCCGTGGCGTTCGTCGGCGTGGTCTTCGTTTTCATCCTTCGCTGAGCCCGGGCCCGACACCATGGAACAGCTGATCCAGAGAGCCTCGAGCTTCGCCGCCGACATCGACAACCTCGTGTTGCTGGTGACGGTCCTGGTGGGCTTCTGGTTCGTGGTGGCCGAGGTGATCTTCTTCTGGCTCATCTTCCGCTTCCGCGAGCGCCCCGGCGTTCCGACCCAGTACATCACGGGCAAGGAGAAGCACCTCAAGGCCTGGATCAACATCCCGCACTGGCTGATCATCGGCTGCGACGCCGTGATCATCGTGGCCGCGGTGCAGGTGTGGGTGCACATCAAGCAGACGCTGCCGCCCGCCGACGACACCGTGCGCGTCACCGGCCGCCAGTGGGTGTGGCAGTTCCAGCACTCGGGCGCGGACAAGGTGCTCGACACCGCCGACGACGTCACGATCATGGACGAGCTGCACGTCGAGGTGGGCAAGACCTACCACTTCCTGCTCGAGTCCGACGACGTGCTGCACAGCTTCTCGGTGCCGGTGTTCCGCCTCAAGCAGGACGCCATTCCCGGGCGCACCATCACCGGGTGGTTCAAGCCCACGAAGACCGGTACCCACGACGTCCAGTGCGCCGAAATGTGCGGCATCGGGCACGGGATCATGATGGGCCGGATCTTCATCGAGACTCCCGAGGAGCACGCGGCCTGGATGGCGGGCCACGCCCCGATCGCCGCCCTCGAGCCCGAACCCGAGCCGAGCGCCCCATGAGCGAGCACGCCCACGCCGAAGCCCACGCGGGAGCCGCGGCCCACGGCCACGGCCACGCGAAGCAGTCCTTCTTCCACAAGTACCTGTGGTCCACCGACCACAAGGTCATCGCGATGCAGTACACGCTGACCGGCATGGTGCTGGCCCTGATCGGCGCCTACGCCTCGTACGTGTTCCGCATGCAGCAGGCGTTCCCGAGCCAGGCGGTGCCCGGCTACGGCGTGGTGTCGCCCGGCGAGTACAACGCCATGGTGACGAGCCACGGCAGCATCATGATCTTCTGGGTCGCGATGCCGGTGCTGATCGCGGGCTTCGGGAACTTCCTGATCCCGCTCATGGTCGGCTGCGACGACATGGTGTTCCCGCGCATCAACCGGCTCAGCTACCAGATCTTCCTGCTCAGCGCGATCCTGATCGTGGCCTCGCTGTTCGTCCCGGGCGGCGCCTTCGGCGGCGCCTGGACCGCCTATCCGCCGCTGGCCTCGACCGGCAAGTACAGCCTCACGCCCATCGGCTCGACCATGTGGCTGCTGGCCGTGGCGCTCGAGTTCGTCGCCTTCCTCCTCGGCGGCATCAATTTCATCACCACCGCCATGAACTCGCGCGCCCCGGGCATGAAGGCGTTCGACGTGCCCATCGTGGTGTGGATGATCGTGATCGCGAGCCTGCTGTTCATGGCGTCGGTGGGGCCGCTGATCGCGGGCGCCGTGATGATGCTCTTCGACCAGACGCTGGGCACCGGCTTCTACAACCCGACCCGCGGCGGCGACCCGATCCTGTGGCAGCACCTGTTCTGGTTCTTCGGCCACCCCGAGGTGTACGTCGTGCTGCTGCCCGCCATGGGCATCGTGGCCGAGATCATGAGCGTGTTCGCGCGCAAGAAGCTGTTCGGCTACCGGCTGATCCTGTACACGGTCATCGCCACCGCCATCCTGAGCTTCTTCGTGTGGGCCCACCACCAGTTCATCGCCGGGATCGACCCGCGGATGGCGAACGTCTTCACGGTCACGACGGTGCTGATCTCGATCCCGATCGCCGAGATGTGCTTCCTCTACATCGCCACGCTCTACGGCGGCTCGATCCGGCTCGACTCGCCGATGCTGTGGGCGCTGTCCTTCATGGCGACCTTCCTGCTGGGCGGCGTGACCGGCATCTACCTCGGCGCGAGCGGCGCCGACGTGTACTTCCACGACACCTACTTCGTGGTGGCGCACTTCCACTACACGTTCTTCCCGATCGCCATCATCGGGACCTTCGCCGGCATCACCTACTGGTTCCCGAAGATGTTCGGCCGGATGATGAACGAGACGCTCAACAAGATTCACTTCTGGGGCACGATCATCCCGTTCAACTGCATCTTCATCCCCCTGTTCTTCCTCGGCGCGTCGGGCGACCACCGCCGCATCTTCGACTACACGAACTTCCCCGAGCTGGCCACGCCCGGCATGCAGGCCATGCGGATCTTCGCCACGATGTCGCTGGTGGTGATGCTCGCGTTCCAGCTCGTGTTCCTGTGGAACTTCCTGTGGAGCATCTTCAAGGGCAAGAAGGCGGACAAGAACCCGTGGCGCGCCAACACCCTCGAGTGGACGACCGAGTCGCCTCCGCCGCACGGCAACTGGGAGACGATGCCGACCGTGTACCGCGGTCCCTACGAGTACGGCGTCCCGGGACGCAAGACGGACTACTGGCCGCAGGACGAACCGGCCTGAGGAGCGCATGAGCGACGTCAAGACCATCGCCGTCCAGCGCAGCGCGATGAACATTCCCACCGGCCGCCTGGCCGTGTGGTGGGTGCTCGTGTCGGAGATCGTGATCTTCGGCGGCGTGCTCGTGTCCTACCTCATGCACCGGATCGCGCACCCCGAGTGGCACGAACAGGCCGCCAACACCAACATGTGGATCGGCGCGTTCAACACCTTCGTGCTGCTCACCTCGAGCCTGTCCGCGGTGCTCGCGCACCAGGCGGCCGAGCGGGGCGACGGGCCGAAGGCCGCGAAGCTGCTCCGCCTGACGGCGCTCGGCGGCCTGATCTTCCTGCTGGTCAAGAGCTACGAGTGGACCACCGAGATCTCGCACGGCTTCACGATCCAGTCGAGCGGGTTCTGGTCCTACTACTACACCGCCGCCGGCCTGCACGCCTTCCACGTGCTGTGCGGCATGATCATCATGCTGTGGGTGGCTTCGACCGCGCAGAAGAACCAGGAGCTGCACCGGGTCGAGAACATCGGGATCTACTGGCACTTCGTGGACATCGTGTGGATCTTCCTCTTCCCGCTGCTGTACATCGCGAAATAGGCTCGAGGCTCACATGGGCGGACACGGACCTCATCGCAACTACGTGAAGATCTGGGCCATCCTCATGGGCCTGCTGATCGTCAGCGTCGTCGGGCCCATGACGGGCATTCCGCTGGTGGTGCTCATCACCGCGTTCGGCGTCGCGCTGGTGAAGGCCTACATCGTGGCGAAGAACTTCATGCATCTCGACGTCGAGAAGCCCATCGTGCACTGGATGATGGGCATCGCCCTCATGTTCATGGTGCTGCTGTTCGCCGGCGTCTCGCCCGACGTGATGAAGGACGCGGGCCGCCGCTGGAAGAAGGACGAGGGATTCCACCCCGTCGAGGCGGTGGGCCACGCGGGCGGGCACGGCGCCGCCGGCCACGGCGCGGCGGGAACCGCGGGCGGCCACGGCACGGGCGAAACGCCCGGCGGCCACGGCGACCTTCCGGCCGAACCCGCAGGAGCCGGGAGTGACAGCACCCACGGCGGTCATTAGCGGCGCGGCCCCGCGCCCGCGGGGCAAGCTCGTCGAGAACGGCGTGCTCGGCATGGCGCTGTTCGTCTTCGCCGAGCTCATGATGTTCTCGGGCTTCATCTCCGCCCACGTGATCTCGAAGCGCGCGGCGGTTCCCGGCACCTGGCCGCCCTCCGACCAGCCGCGGCTGCCGGTCGAGTCCACCGCGGTGAACACCGGCGCGCTGCTGCTGAGCGGCGTGCTGCTGTTCGTCGCGCACCGCGCCTACCGCCGCGGCGACCTCGCCGGCGCGCGGCGGTGGATGGCCGGCGCGATCGGGCTCGGGGCCGCGTTCGTGGCGCTGCAGGGGGTGGAGTGGGTCCGGCTCCTCGCGCAGGGGCTCACGGTTTCCTCGAGCCTGGTGGGCGGTTTCTTCTACCTGATCGTGGGCGCCCACGCGCTTCACGCGGTGGCCGGCCTCGCCTGCCTCGCGGCCGCGTGGCTGGCGTTGCGCGCGGGCCGGCTCGGGCCCTCGCAGTTCGGCGCGGCGCGCCTGTTCTGGTACTTCGTGGTGCTGCTGTGGCCCGTCCTCTACCGGCTGGTGTACCTGTGAGCGGGCCCCGCGAAGCGGGAGGCCGGCACGGGCGCCCGGGCGGAGCCGGGCGCGCCGCGGCCGCCGCCGCGCTGCTCGCGGCGACGCTCCCGGGGCTGGCGTCGGCGTGCTCGGTGTGCGGCGCGGGGCAGGATCGCAGCAACCTCTCGTTCCTGCTCTCGACGATCTTCCTGTCGCTGATGCCGCTCACGGCCTTCGGCGCCGGTGCGCTCTGGCTTCGGCACCGCGCGCGCGCGGCGGCCGCGGCCGGCGGCGCGGCGCCCGTTTCCGGGACGGCGGTGGG
>CAZIVR010000094.1:0-14190 GCA_964542745.1 uncultured bacterium | reverse complement strand
GGCAATGCTTCGTCCCACGGCGACTCCGCGCCGCTGTTCGCTCCGGGTGCCGCAATCTCACCGGAAACTCCCACGCACGACGACAGAGCCCCGCTGCTCGCTACGAATGTCGCAAGCTCACCGGGAATTCCCACGCACGACGACCGAGCGCCGCTGCTCGCTACGAATGTCGCAAGCGCTCCTGCCACGCCGGCCTCAGGCAGCCCGAAGACGCCATTCACGTCGCAACAGCTCCCGGCGCACGCCTCGACCCCTCCACGCGCGCGGCTCGCGCCGGTCGCGCCGGGGCGCTTCGCGCTCCAGGTCACGATCGGGGCCCACACGCACGAGCGGCTGGTCCGGGCGCGGGCGCTGCTCGCCCACCAGGTGCCCTCGGGGGATCTCGCCGAGATCCTCGATCGCGCGCTGGAGTCGCTCGTCGCCGGCCTCGAGAAGCGCAAGCTCGCGGCGGTCTCGAAGCCGAGGGTCGCGCGAGCGAACCCCTCCCCAGGCAGCCGTCACGTTCCCGCCCACGTGCGGCGTGCCGTGTGGGAACGCGACGGCGGCCGCTGCACGTTCGTGAGCGCCGCCGGGAAACGCTGCGAGGCGCGCTCGTTCCTCGAGTTCGACCACGTCCTCGAGGTGGCGCGCGGCGGGACCGCCACGGTCTCCGGGATCCGGCTCCGCTGTCGCGCCCACAACCAGCACGCGGCCGAGGGAACGTTTGGCGCCGGGTTCATGCGCCGCAGGCGATGCGAGTCCGCCGCGCGGAACGTCGCGCCGCGAACCTAGGGCCGCCAGTTCGTGTGGGCCACGTAGGCCGGCACGACCGGCGACTTCGTTTCGCGCTCGATCATGCGCTCGGCCAGCCACTGGAACCATTCGAGCAGCGTGTCGCGCCCGCGCGCGGCGCGCTCGTCCTTCACGTAGCGTTCGAGCTTCCGCCACGAGAGCAGGAGCGAGCCGCTCACGAAGTCGTCCACGAGCTGCAGGTCGAGCTGGCGGCGGTACACCAGCACGCCGAGGCTCTCCCACGAGATCATCATCGAGTAGACGATGTCCATGTCGGAGGCGAGGCGGCGTTCGATCTCGTCGCGCGACAGGCCGGGCTCGAGGTCGTACATGAGCCGGAGCGCGCGCGCGAAGTGCGGCGTGTGCAGCAGCCGGAGCATCTCGAGCGCGACCTCGCGCTCGCGGGCGCGGCGGGCGTGCCGCAGCTGCACCACCGTGAACAGCGCGCCCGCCACGAACGTCGCGGTGGCGACGGCCTGCAGAAGCACGGTGGCGTTCATGGGGGCGGCAGTCTATCAGGCCGCCCGGTCAGGCAAGCTCACCCGGCGAGAACGAACCGGCCCCGACCGCTCGCCTCAGAAAGATCGCCCCGCGAGGCCCACCCCGCCCGAATCGCCCGCCCGGCTCAGAACCCCCACTGCAGGCCGAAGCGCATGCCGGCGCCGTCCACGTTCACGCGCTCGCGGTACTGGAAGCCGTTGGTGTCGGTCACCTCGCGCTCGGGGTCGCCCTGGTTCACGAACAGTTCGCCGGTGAGCCGCGACTGGCCCGAAAGCGGAATGCCGGCGCCCACCCACGCCTGCCAGCCCCAGCCGCCGAAGGTCGCGTCGTAGGAAGTCTGCGTGGAGAAGTCGTCGGCCGACAGGAACAGCAGCTGGTATCCGCCCGAGATGCCCCCGAACGGGATCACCGGCATGTCGGGGTCGCCGCTCACCTGCATGAAGAGCTGGAACGGGAAGAGGTTCGTGCTGGCGCGCGCGAGCACGCGGGTCGGCGTGATCACCGTGTTGCCCTGCGTGTAGGGGTCGCCCGCGACGACCGTCTGGTCCTCGGAACGATGCACCCAGTCGAACGCGCCGCCGATCTGGATGTGAGGATCCACCTGAGGGCCGCCGCGCAGGCCCGCGACGAAGCTGTTGTTGCCCGCGCCGTCGGGATCGAAGAAGCCGAGATGGAACTGCGCCGGGCTCTCCACCACCGAGCGGCGCGAGCGCGAACTGCGCGCGCGGTGACGGATCGCTTCGTATCGCGTGCCTGCCGGGGCCGCGCCGCGCGCCCAGTGCGGCGCGGCGGGCTCCGGGGAGCGGGCGAAGCCGGGGTCCGAGACGCTCCCCGCGGGAACGATCGCGGCGACCGTGGTCTCGAAGCCGAGTTTTTGGATCGCGAAGGGCGATACGGCAGGAGAAGCGGCGGGCGCCGCGCCGGCGCCGAGCGCGAGCAGCGCGGGAGCCAGCAGCCAACGGGTGAGTCGCATGGGTTCCTCCGTGAGGCCGGGCGGCCGGTGGTTCGTGAGTGTGGCGTGGACGTCCTATCGCACGCCCCGTGCCGGAGCCGTTCTTGCTGAAACGGCCCGAAGCATAGCCCAGGACGCGCAACCTCCCGCTTCGGGAATCGTAGAGGGGTCACGCGCGTGGCGCCGGTGTCGCGCGCTGTTGCGACCCCGCCGCACCGGCTGCTAGCGTGCCGCACCCCCTGTCGAGAGGCTCCATGACCCCGTTGTTTCCGCCGCTTGCCTTGCTCGGGATCGTCCTCGCGGCGGCTCCCGGAAGCTCCGCCGCCACCGGGCCCGGCCCGACCGTCGCGGTCGAGGACACGATGCACACCGAGATCCCCGAGATCCTGATCCGCGCCCCGCGCGTGACCCTGAACGAGATCCTCGACCGCGTGGCGCGCGGCGAGGCCCGGCGCGACTCGCTGATCCAGGACCAGACCTTCCGGTCCACGCTCCGGATGCTGTCGAACACCGCGGACGCCAGGAAGCCGGCCCAGCTCGAGTCCGAAACCGTGGTGCGCGTCTACAAGAAGCGCCCCGGGCGGGTGCGCACCGTTCCGCTGCGGGAGTGGAAGCGCAAACCCGACAAGGACGATGACGGCGTCAACGTGAACTTCCGCTCGGACATGAGCGAGGAGATCGTGAACTTCGCGTTTCGCCCCGACGCGCGGCGCGACTACAAGTACCGGATCGTGGCTCGCGACCTCGCCGGCGACCATCTCATCTACCGCATCGCTTTCGAGCCCCGCTCGGCGCTCGACCCCACCAAGCCGAGCGGGCTGGTGTGGGTGAACACCAACGAGTTCGTGATCGTGCGCCAGGAAGTCAACTTCGACCACTCGCCGGTTCCCCTGATCCTCAAGGGCATCAACCGCATGGTGATCGAGCGCACCCGCGAGGGGCCGCACTGGGTGCTGAATCGCGTGCTGCTGCGCGCGGAGGCCACCGTGCCGCTGCCGCGCCTCGGGCGCTCGTTCGACCTCGCGATGCAGTTCGACGAGTACGCGATCAACAGCGGCCTGCCGGACTCGCTCTTCGCGGGAGGCCGGCGATGAGGCTTGGGCATCCCGGGAGCCCACTCGTGGTCGGCGCAATCCCCTCCGAGCGCGCTGCGATCGCGGTGGCGGGCGCGCCACGCGCGGCGCTCGGCCTTCCGGCGCCCGCGGCGCTGGCTCTCGCTTTCGCCGCGCTGGCCGCGATTGTCCTCACGGGCGCGACCCCGGCACGGGCGCAGGCTCCGGCCGACTCTTCGTTCGGCCAGTACCTGGACTCGTTGCGGGACTCGACCGATCGCTACTTCGGGGAGACGGTGGCGCCCGTGGACACCGCGGGCCTCGACAGCGCGCTGGTCGCCGGGCTCTCCCGCCCGCCGTCGTCGAGGTCGCGCCGCTACGCGGGGACGTGGCGGCTTTCGTTCAGCCCCTGGCTCTCGTTCAATCGCGTGGACGGTCCGATGTACGGCGCCGGCGCTTCGACCGGGCGCCGCCGCGGCGCCGGCGAGTTCGGCGGGCAGCTCGGTTACGCGGTGGGCGCGGACGAGTGGCTCGGTTCGGGGTCGTACCGGAAGTCGCTTCGCCACTCGGGCACCGACTGGTCGTTCGACGCCCGGGCCGGCCGCCTCACCGCCAGCATGGACCGCGAGCGGCCCAACCTCTCCTACGCCGCGCTGCGCGCGTTTCTCGGCGGCTCCGACACGCGGCGCTACCTGCGGCACGACGGGCTCGACCTCGCGCTGCAGGCGGAGCGCGCGTGGTGGCGGGCGCGCGCCGGTTATCGCGACGTGATCGAGTCCCCGCTCGACGTGACGGCGCGCTGGAGCCTGTTCAGCTCGAGCCTCACGGTGCCCGACAACCTCGCCGCCACGCGCGGTCACGCCCACGAACTCGGCACCCTCGTCGCGGCCCGCACGCCGTGGGTGCCCTTCACCGCCGAGGCCGAGCACTTCACGTCGAGCCGCTCGCTCGGAAGCGACTTCGAGTACCGGCGCACCCGGCTCTCGATCGGCGGCGACCTGCCGATCGGCCGCACGTTCGCGGTGGTGCCGCAGTTCTCGTACGGACGGCTGAGCGGCGAGCCGGTGCCGCAGGCCTCGTTCTACCTGGGCGGCATGCACTCGCTCCGGAGCCTGCAGGGCGGGGCGCGCGGCGGCACGGGCCTGGTGCTCGCGAAGCTCGACGTGATGGAGTTCCCCGACCTGCTCGAGGTGCTGCGCATCCCGCACCCCGCGATGTTCCCGATCCAGGCCGGCGCGTTCGTCGCGACCGGCGCGGTGTGGGGCGCGGACCCCTACGGCGGCGTGGCGCGCCCCGGCGTGGACTGGCCCAACCGCGAGGACTTCCTGCACGAGGCGGGCGTATCCCTGATGTACCGCCCGGGCATTCCCGACCCGACCGCGTTCATGCAGTTCTCGTGGGCCTGGCCGATCGGGCCGCGCGCCGCGGGCCCGAGATTCACCGCCAGCTACACCCGCGGGCTCGACCTGGTGCTGCCGTTCGGCATCGGCGAGGGGCCGTAGGCGGGCGGGCCCTGAACTACGTCGAATACCCGGCGCCACCCGGGCTCGCGCGCGCCGTCGAGTGTCTCTGGTCGCTCGACGCGGGGTCCGCGCCCCCGCGGGAGCCCGCGCGGGTCTTCCCCGACGGCTGCATCGAGCTGATCGTTCACGCCGGAGCTCCCTGGTCCTGGCGGCCGGAAGGCGGGCGCTTCGTGGTGCAGCCGGCGGCGTTCGTGGTCGGCCAGCTCACAAGGCCGTTCTGGCTGCGCCCGGCCCGCAAGGGACTCGCCGTGGGGGCGCGGCTCCGTACGGCAGGCGCCCGCGAGGTGCTGGGCGCCGATCTCGGAGCGCTGCGCGACGCGGTGGTTTCGATCGACGCGTTCTGGGGCAGCGGCGCAGCGAAGACCCTGCAGCAGTCCCTGCGCTCGGCCAACGACGATGCCGCGCGCGTCGCCCGGCTCTCCGGCGCGTTGCTCGAGCGCATCGATCCCGCACGAGCCGCTCATTCGGCGATCCGTGTCGCGGTGGGAACGATCCTCGCCAGGCGTGGGAGCCTGCGCATCGCTCCGCTCGCGCGGGCAGGCGGCTGGAGCGAGCGGCACTTCGAGCGCCGCTTTCTTCGCGAGGTCGGCTGCCTGCCGCGCCAGTTCGCGAGGACGGTGCGCTTTCAACAACTGCTGTCACTGGTGGGGCGCGCGTCGAAGGTGGACTGGGCGGGGTTGGCCTGGGACTCGGGCTTCGCCGACCAGGCGCACCTGATTCGCGAGTTCCGCCGCTTCACCGGCGCCACTCCACGCAAGTTCGAGGACCGGGCGCTGGAACTGGCCCGGCGGTTCGTGACGCCCGAACGGCTCGCGAGGTACTTCGGGGAGACGGGTTCCGGAGACGGCGGCCTCTGATCGTTGGCCGGTTTCGTTCTATCGGGGCCCTCGCATCGCGGCTAGGTTCGGCTCCGGAAAGGAGACTCTCCATGAACCCACGCTTCTCGCCATCAGAATCCGCCGGCCGGGCGTTGGACACGACCCGGCTCGCCGGAACCCTCGCCACGGCCGGGCTCTTCATTGCCACCATGCTCATGACGCCATCGCGGGCATCCGACTCGCCCACTCCGCGGCTCGCGCCCGCTACGGCGCGGTCGCCGCTCGCCTCACTGGCCTGGCTCTCCGGGAGCTGGACGGTGACGCAGGGCACGACCACCACCGAGGAGCACTGGACCTCACCCGAGGGCGGCATGATGCTCGGCATGAATCGGGCGACCCGCGGCGGGCGCGCGGTGATGTTCGAGTTCCTCCGCATCGTGGCGCGCGGGGATTCGGTGTTCTACGTGGCGCTGCCGCGCGGACGCGGTGAAACCGAGTTCCCGATGAAGGAGCGGTCGGCGAAGCGCGTGGTGTTCGAAAATCCGGCGCACGACTTCCCGCAGCGGATCGTCTACTGGCAGGAGAAGCCGGGCGAGCTGCGCGCGCGCACCGAGGGGCTCGTCAGGGGCGAGCGGGTCTCCGAGGAGTGGACCTGGCGGCGCGCGAAGCTCGCACCGTAGCCGCGGCCCGCGGATTCCACGCGAGCCCCGCGCGGCCACGGGAACGCAGGAAACAGCCGCGCTGAAATACGAACCCCCGGCGGATCGCTCCGCCGGGGGCTCTGGCCGCCGCGGCTACCCGTTCCCTTGCCCTGGCACCGTGTTCGGGCGACGCGACGGACCTCCTTCGGGGCCGGGCCCTCCACCGTGCGCCCTCGGCTTCGCGCGGGGCGGTGCGGGCAGCGGCCGACGCTTCAGATGGTGCGGCCGTTGTGCTTGAGGCGGCGGATCGCGCGGTGCTCGCGGTTCTGGGCGCGCTGGATCCGGACGCGCTCGCGCATCGTGACGACACCGTCGGACTTGGCGCGGCGCTCCATGCGGTGGATGTGGCGCTGGCCCGCGCGCAGGCGCGCGGCCTCGCCGGGAGTCAGCTCGCCGCTGCGCACGCCCTGCTGGATGCGGGCGCGCTGGAAGGCCTCGCGGCGGTCGGCGCGCGGGGTCACGGGGTGGGCGAGCGCGAGGCCCGCGAAGCCGGTGGTCATGGCGGCGAGCAGGGCGATCATCACGAGGCGTTTCATGGTCGTGTTCCTCCGGTCGTCGGGGCGCAAGGCCCTTCGGGATCTCGCGGGCCGGGAGCGCGGCTGCCGCGTGGCGTTCATGCCCCGGTTCCCTGCAGGCGATGTGCCGGGCGCTGGGCCGCGGGCCCATCGGCCGGGGCGCAGCGACTTAGCAGGATTCCCGGGGCGCGACCCGACGAACGCGGGCCGAGCCGGGTGTTCCATATGGGGCACGTGCGCGCGCTCGATGGCCTCATCGGTGCAGCCCGCCGCGGCGCTGGTCACGAACCCGTGAAACCGGCGGCCCCCGGCAGGCGTACACTGCGGCATTCCCCGCCCCCGCGCGCCTCGGCGCGCCCCGTCCCATTCCGAGGTCCCTCATGCTCGAAATCCGCGGTCTCGTGAAGGTCTATCCCGGTCCGGTCGCCGCCCTGCAGGGCGTGGACCTCGACATTCCCCTCGGCATGTTCGGGCTGCTCGGGCCCAACGGCGCCGGCAAGTCCACCTTCATGAAGATCCTGGCGGGGCTCCTCGAGCCCACTTCGGGAGCGGTGACGCTCGACGGCAAGGACGTGATCGCCGACCCCCAGTGGCTGCGCGCGCGGCTCGGCTACCTGCCGCAGGAGTTCGGCTTCTACCCGCACCTCTCGGGCGAGGCCATGCTCATGCACCTGCTCAAGCTGAAGGGCGTGACCGCGCCCGGGGGCTTGAAGGCCCTGTGCGGCGAACTGCTCGAGCGCGTGAACCTGACGTTCGCGGCGCGGCGCGCGATCAAGGGCTACTCGGGCGGCATGCGCCAGCGCCTCGGCATCGCGCAGGCCATCGCCGGCAACCCGCGGCTCGTGATCGTGGACGAACCCACCGCGGGGCTCGACCCCGAGGAGCGGCTGCGCTTCTACCACCTGCTCGCGGAACTCGCCGAGGACCGCACCGTGGTGCTCTCCACCCACATCGTCGAGGACGTCGCGGTGCTGTGCCCGCAGTTCGCGGTGATCCGCTCGGGACGCCTGGTGGCGAAGACCACGCCGCGCGAGGCGCGCGAGGCGATCGCCGGCGCGATCTTCGAGGGCACCGTGCCGCCCGCCGAGCTTCCCGAATTGCGCCGCACGCACGCGGTGACGCAGGCGGTGCTGGTCGAGGGCCGCCACCGGGTGCGCGTCTACGCGCCCGAGGGCCCGGTTCCGGCCGGGTTCGAGCGCGTCGCCCCGACGCTCGAGGACGCCTACCTCGTGCTGATGCGGAACGACACCGCGCTCGGCAACGCCGCCAACGGGAGCCGCGCGCCGGCCGCGGGCGCGCCGCCCGCCGCGGCGGAGCTGCGGTCGTGAGCGGCGCGCGCGGCGGCCGCGGCGCCCCCCGCGGCGCCCACGGGGTGACGCGATGAACGCGGGCCGCCTGATCGAAGTCGCGCGGCTCGACCTCGCGCACAACCTGCGCCGGCCGCTGTTCTGGGTGCAGCTCCTGATCCTCGGCTTCTTCGCGTGGATGCTCGCGGGCGGGCAGGCCAGCGTCGGCTCCGGGGACGCCCGCGTGGGCGGCACCAAGGCGTGGATCACCTCGGAGTTCGCGATCACCCAGCTGATGGTGATCCTGGTGTCGGTGCTCTACGTGTTCTTCGTGTCGGTGGGCGCCGGCATGAGCCTGATCCGCGACGAGGAGCTGAAGGTGGGCGACGTGCTCCATGCCACGCGCCTCTCCCCCGCCGAATACGTGTGGGGCAAGTACGCGGCGGTGCTGGTGAGCTTCCTCGCGGTGCTGGCGCTGCACCTCGGCTTCTCGATCTTCTGCAACCACGTGGTGCCGAAGGGCGCGAACGCCGACTCCATCGGGCCCCTCGTGCTCGCCAACTACCTGCGGCCGGCGCTCCAGTTCTCGGTGCCCATGCTGGTGCTGTTCAGCGGCGCCTGCTTCGCGATCGGCGCGCTCACCCGCCAGCCGGTGCTGGTCTTCGCGTTCCCGATCGCGCAGGTGCTGATCGGGTCGTTCTTCCTGTGGGAGTGGTCGCCCTCGTGGCTCTCCCCGGCGGTCAATCGCCTGCTCGAGATCGCCGACCTCTCCGGGATGCGCTGGCTCAACGAGAACTACCTCGAGGTGGACCGCGGCGTGGCGTTCTACAACTCGGCGCCGGTGACGCTCGACGCCCAGATGTGGGCGACGCGGCTGGCGAGCGTGGTGCTCGGCCTCGGCGGGGTGGCGCTGGCGCAGGCGGGCTTCTCGGCGCGGCTCCGCGGCGCGAAGGGCACGAAGGCGGCCGCGGCCGCCCGCGCCACGGCGGCGCCCGCGGCTGCGGCCCGCCTCGAGCCCGCGATGCTCTCGAAGCTCGGCATGCGTTCGGGAGCCCCGCGCTTCTGGAGCGGGGCGATCGAGGTGGCGCGCACCGAGTTCAAGCTGCTTGGCCGCCACCCGGGGCTCTATCTGTTCGTGCCCATGATCCTGATCCAGATCTTCGGCGGCGTGGTCTCGGTCGGGGCGTTCGACACCCCCCGCCTGCAGACGCCGGGGACGCTGGCGGTCGCCAACATGAACACGATGACGCTCCTCATCTGCATGGTCATCCTCTTCTACACGACCGAGTCGCTGCAGCGGGAGCGCAGCACGAAACTCGGCGCCATCTCCTACGCGAGCCCGCTTCGGACCGGCGCGCTGCTGCTCGGCAAGAGCCTCGCCAACATGCTGCTCGGCGGCGCCATCGTGGCCGCCGCGCTCGCCGGCTGCGCGATCGTGCTCGCGATCCAGGGCAAGGTCGGCTTCGACCTCGCGCCGTTCGGGCTGGTGTGGGGCCTGCTGCTGATGCCGACGTTCCTGTTCTGGACCGCGTTCGTGGGCGCGGTGTTCTCGATCTCGGGCAGCCGCACCGCGACCTACGCGCTCGGGCTCGGGGCCATGAGCCTCACCGGCTGGTTCCAGATGCGCGGCAAGATGAACTGGGCGACCAACTGGGATCTCTGGAGTTCCACGCGCTGGAGCGACGTGAGCGGGTTCGAGCTGGACGCGCTGCCGCTGGCGCTCAACCGCGTCGAGGTCGTGGGGTTCGCCGCGGCCCTGATCGCGCTCACCGTCGCCGCCTTCGCGCGGCGCGAGCGTGACGCCACGCGCACCATGCACCGCCTGCGCCCGGCGGGGCTCGGCCGCGCGGCGCTGGCGGCCTCGCCGTGGCTGGTGGTGCCGGTGGCCGCCGCCCTGGCGCTCGTGACGCTGGTGGGCCGGGGCTGGGAGGGCCCGCGCGCCGAGAAGCAGGCGCGCGACTACTGGCGGAAGAACGTGCTCACGTGGAAGGACGCGCCGCTGCCCTCGATCGCCTTCGCCGATCTCGACCTGGAGATCGAGCCGAAGCGGCGCCGGATCCGCAGCCGCGGCTTCTACGACCTCGTGAACCACACCGAGGCGCCGCTTCGCGCGATCCCGATCTCGGGCGGCTTCGCGTGGAAGGACGTGAAGTGGACCCTGCGAGGCCTGGAATTCAGGCCCGAGGAGCGCGCGGGGCTCCGCGTGTTCCACCTGCCGGAACCGCTCGCCCCGGGCGCGACGGTGCGGCTCGGCTGGGAGTTCGAGACCACCGCCCCCGCGGGCATCAGCAAGAACGGCGCGGGCCTGATGGAGTTCGTGCTGCCCTCGAGCGTGGTGCTGACCGGATTCGGCGGGACCAACCTCGGGCCCTTCATCGGCTACGTCGCGGACATCGGCGTCGAGGAGGACAAGAACAGGGCCGACCCGAAGGAATACGCGGACGACTTCCACGTCGGCCGCACGCCCGCGGGGATCGCGATGGCCGAGAACTGGTTCGACACGCGCATGCGCGTCACCCTCCCCGCCGGCATGCAGGTCGAGGCCACCGGCGTGATGGTGAGCGACTCGACCCGCGACGGGAAGCGGATCACGGAGTGGAAGAGCGACCACCCGGTGCGGATCTTCAACCTCGTGGCCGGCCACTGGAAGCAGAAGAAGGGCGACGGCGTGGTGGTGAACTACCACCCGAACCACGACACCAACGTGGACGAGATGATCGAGGCGCTGGAAGGCGCGCGGCGCTGGTACGGGGAGTGGTTCGCGCCGTTCCCGTGGCGCGAGCTGCGCCTCAGCGAGTTCGCCGCGATGGCCACCTACGCGCAGGGGTCCCCGGGCAACATCACGTTCTCCGAAGGCATCGGCTTCCTGACGAAGAGCGAGCCCAAGGCCAACGCGGCGTTCTGGATCACGGCGCACGAGGCGGCGCACCAGTGGTGGCCCAACATGGCCATGAGCGGCGACGGCCCGGGCGGGGACGTGCTGTCGGAGGGCATGTCGCACTTCTCGACGATCCTGCTCACCGAGCAGGTGAAGGGCCTCGAGCAGCGCATGGCCTTCTGCCGCCAGATCGAGGACGGCTACGGCAACGTGCGGCGGCGCGACTCGGAGCGGCCGATGGTCAAGGTCAACGGCGAACTGCCCGGCGACCGGCGCATCATCTACGACAAGGGCGGCTGGGTGTTCTGGATGCTGTTCCGGCTCATGGGCCGCGAGGCCGGCCTCGCCGCGCAGCGCGACTACCTCGAGGCCTACCGGGAGAGCCTCGATCACCCGGTGCTGCCCGACTACCTGGCGATCCTGCGGCGCCACGCCGCCGACACCACCGCCTTCGACGCGTTCGTGAAACAGTGGTTCTACGAGGTGGTGGTGCCCCAGTACCTGCTGAGCGATCCCCGGACCGTCAGGACCGCGGACGGCTGGGAAGTGCACGCGAAGGTGAAGAACACCGGCACCGGCGTGATGCCGGTCGAGGTGGCCGCGACCCGCGGCGAGCGCTTCCCGAAGGACGCGGCGAAGGCCGGGCGCTACCGCGACGCGCGCGTCACGATCACGCTCGCGGCCGGCAAGGAACTGCAGGTGGTGATCCCGTGCGGGTTCGAGCCCGAGAAGCTGGTGGTGGATCCCGACGTGACGGTGCTGCAGTTGAACCGCAAGAAAGCCACGGTGGAGCTGAAGGCGGCGGGCGGCGCGACCACGGCGGGCCGTGCGACCCGGGGCGGGCGGCGGGTGGCGGCGGCGCGATAGAACCCGGGGCGGGCGCCGCCGTTCCCCCGGCGCACGCCGGTGCCGGCGACGCGCCTCGTCCGTGGACGCGCGCCACGCCCGCCGCCTAGAATCCCACCCATGCCCCTGTCGCCGCTGTTCGAGCCGCCCTACTGGGTCGTGGTGTTCACTTCGCAACGCACCGAGGGCGACCAGGGCTACGGCGCGATGGCCGAGGAGATGGAGCGGCTGGTCGCCGGGCAGCCCGGCTACCTCGGCATGGAGAGCGTGCGCGCCGCGGACGGCGCCGGCATCACCGCCGCCTACTTCCGCACCGAGGCCGACGCCCGCGCGTGGAAGCAGGTGTCCCGCCACGCCGATGCCCAGCGCCTCGGCCGCGAGAAGTGGTATCGCGCCTACCGCGTGCGCGTGGCGAAGGTGGAACGCGAGTACGGCTGGGACCGGGAGTAGCGCCACGCGGACCTCGTGTCGGGCCCGCACCGCCGCAACGGTCTCCCGGGCGGGCGCCGGACCTCCCCGAAGCCCAACTTCGTGCTTGCGCGGCCCGGCGAACCGAATCTAGCCTCTTCCCGAGGGCGCATCGCGGCCCGATTCGCCGAACGCGGTTCCTCCCGAAGGCCGGGTGTTCCATCCAGGACATGCGCCGCACACCCATCCTCCTGCCGAAAATCCTGCCGCTGCTTTGCCTGGGCCTGCTGTGGCCCGGGACCGGATCCGCGCAATTGTTGGGCCTCGTGGATCTTCCTGGATCGTCCTACACCCTCGTGGACGTGGATCGGGGCAGCGGACAGATTTCCAATCCGAGGCCCGTGACCCCGGCCGTCCATGCAATCGCGTTCGTCACCTCGGGGGAGCTCTACGGGACCCGGCAGGGAACTCCGTCGAACTTTCCCCCGGGCGGCGGCCTGTACCGGGTCGATCCCGGGACCGGATCGTCGCAGTTGGTCGGCACCATGACCCAGTACATCGACGTCGAAGGCGACATGGCGTGCGATCCGACCACCGGCCTGCTCTACGGCCTCGACGCGCATGGCCGACTCTTCACCATCGACACGCAAACGGCGGCGTGCGCGCTGGTCGGGACGATCAACCTGGGTGGAAACACAGACATGTCGGCGATGGCCTTCAGCCCGACCGGCCAGTTGTACGTGGTCGAACAGTTTTCCTCGACCCTTCACCGGGTGAACAAGACCACCGCGGCGGTTCAGGCCTCCTTCCCGCTCGGTTCCATCGGCGGCGGCACCGGGGGTCTCGCCTTCGACGCAGAAACGGGAGTGCTGTACTACATCTGCGACCAGTTCACGAATTCCCACCTCTACTCGATCAACCCGAACACCGGCGCCGCCACGCTGGTCGGGCCGCTCGATTCGGACCATCCCGTTCCCTGGGCGCTCAGCAGCCTTCCGAAGGCCCCCTGCACACCGCCGCCGCCGGGAATGGTCGGCTGGTGGCCGCTGGATGGCAAGGACCCGTTCCGCGACCTGGTCCACGGAAATGCCGGCACCCCGGCGGGGTGCGGAGCCCAGAGCGCTCCTTTCGTCCGGGGCTCCATCCTGTTCTGCAGCGGCACCTCGCAGATCAACGTGCCCGACCCGGGCTCCGGCGTCCTCGATCCAGGGGCGGTCGGGGATGCCAATGCCGACTTCTCCCTCGACGCCTGGATCCTCCCCAGCTCGCCACCGGTCGTCACCGGGCCGCCGACGAGCACGGTCACCTTGGTCGGCAAGTTCCACTTCTCGCTCGCCGAATCCTGGTCGGGCTACGTCTTCGGCTACGACGCCACGGCCGGCGACCTGCGCCTGTTCGTGACCCAGGGCGGCAACAACGCCATCTGCCATTCCGATCCGTTCCCGTTTCCTCCCGGCTGGCACCACGTGGCGGTCACGGTGGACCGCGACGATGCCGCCGCAGGCGTCCGTTTCTACATCGACGGAGTGCGCGCCGACGATGGCATGCAGAGCTGCGCGAACGTTCCGGGAGATCTCGACAACTCCGAGCCCTTCAGCCTGGGCCGCGTCACCAACTTCGGGCAGCCGTTCTACGGCAACCTCGACGAAGTGGAGATGTTCTCGCGCGTGCTGCTTCCAGAGGAAGTCGCCGCGATTCATGCCGCCGGGCCGAGCGGGAAGTGCCGGTCGAATTCGCTGCCAAACACTCCCGCGACCTCGGGGCCCGGGCTCCTGCTGGTGACGATTCTGTTGGCGGGACTGGGCGTCCTGCCGCTCCTGCGCGAACGACGCCGGCGCGCCTAGCGCCGAAGGCCGTCCGACCCACTCTCGCCTGCTACTCCAGCCTCGCCCACACCCGCTTCGCCGCCTCGCGCGCGCGCTCGGCGACCTCGCGCTCG
>CAZIVR010000093.1:0-14563 GCA_964542745.1 uncultured bacterium | reverse complement strand
CCCACGGGCCGGGTCGAGCACCCCCCCGATCGCCTCGAGCGGCAGCGGCACGGCGGCGCGCGGCGCGGCTCCCGGATCCGGACGGCCGCCGGCCGGCGGCGCGGCCGCGGCGGCGAGCGCCGCGACGCGCGGCCCGAGCGGCAGGCGGGCCTCGCCGGTCGTGAGGCCGCGCTCGGGGAGCGAGCGCGGATCTCCCGCCACCGGCACCGCCACCAGCGGCGCCGTGCCGCGGGCCAGCGCGCGCGCCAGGTCGTCGCGGCGCCCCGCCGAGGCGAGCCAGCGCTCGCCGGCCTCCCGCACCGCCGTCGAGTCGCCTTGCAGCGTGAAGTCGGCGCGCTGCAGGTCGCCGCGCGAGACGTCCACGAAGCGCAGCCCCGGCTGGTCCCCGTCGCGGTGCTCGCGCGCGACCGGCCGCGCGCCCGCGGGCAGCGTGGCGGGATCCAGCTTGAGCGCGTGGGTGCGCGGCGTCACCTGGGTGAAGCTGTAGCGGCCGCGCGCGTCGGTGATGGCGAAGGTGCCGTCGTCGAGCCACACCCGCACGCCCGCGACCCCGGCCGCGGGGAGGGTCGCGGAGGGTGCGGGCGGCGGAGTGGCGGCGGCGAGGGGATCCGTCCCGCCGGGAACGAGGCGCGTCTCGAGGGTGACCGTGCCCATCAGCGTCGCGCCCTGCGCGAAGACGCCCTCCTCCACGCGCACCCGCGCCGAGGCTTCGTTGGAGCGCCACGGGCCGGCGCGCGCCACGGCCCGGTTCTCGGCGTCGCCGAAGGCCGCCCCCGCTCCCACGCGCACCACGTAGCGAACTTCGGCGGTGGCGGAGGCGCCGATCGTTCCGATCGCGAACGAGAGTTCGGGCCCGACGCCGCCCGCGGGATCGGCGATCGGGGCGCCGTCGCGCCGGGCGCTGCCCGCCACGTAGCGGAACCCGGGCGGCAGCCGGTCGTCGAGCGCCGCGGCCCCGGACGCCGAGTCCGCGCGGTTGGTGACGCGCACCACGTATTCGAGCGTCTCCCCGAGCTCGACCAGCGGGCGCGAGGCGGACTTCTCGGCGAGCAGTTCCACGCGCGGCCCCGCGTCCACCGGGAGGTCGAGCACCAGCGGGCGGTCCGGACCCGAGAGCGTGAAGGGCGCGCCGTACGAGGCCGCCGGATCCACCTGGAAACCGGGCGGGAGCGCCGAGGGGGCGAACGGGGCGGGAAAGGCGAAGGGCGAAGGAGGGCTCACGGCGAGGCGGTAGGTTCCGGCCGCGACCCGGGGGAACTCGAAGCGGCCCGCCGCGTCGCTCACCACGGTGCTCGGCGCCGGCGTCGTCCCGTCGGACTGCCGCACCCGCGCCGGGCCGCCCGCGAGCCCGCCGTTGCCCGCGCCGGTTTCGTCGAGCAGCGTGACGCTCGCCCCCGCCACCGGCGCGCCCGAGCGGGCGTCGAACACGATGCCGGCGGGCTCGATCCACACGCGCGCCACGGTGAGCGCCGCGCCGCAGCCCGCGAGCTCCGCGGTGACCTCGTCGCCGCGCCGGACGGCCAGCGCGCCGTCGCCCACCGCCGCGGCCCCGGCGGTGGTCGGCACGTTGGGCTCGATCCGGAAGCGGCCCGAGCCGGGCGAGGTTTCGAGCGCCGCGAAGCTCTCGCGATCCCCGGAGAGCGCCGAGCGCAGCGTGAGCGTGACGGTCTCGCGCACGCCGGGATCGAGGTCGCACGCCGGCGCCTCGGCCTGGATGTAGAGCGGCGCGCCGGCGTTCGACACGAACGCCACCTGCGCGTAGCCCGGGCCGGTGTGGAACGCCAGGACCGGAGGCGCCGCGGCCTGCACGGTGGCGACCACCGTGTTGGAGGAGGTGACGGCGCCGCCCGCGTCGCTCGCGAACGCGGTGTTGGGGATCGCGGTCCCCGCCGGGGGCGCGCCCCGGGCGGGCGGGGCCGCGGCGGCCGCGAGCACCCCGGCCGCGAGGCACGCGCGAACCACCGCGGCGGCGGATGCGCGCGCGCGGGGCAACACCGGGCGGGGAGCGAGGGTGCGGGTCGGGATCATCGGGAACCCATGGCTCCGCCGGGCGGTTCGCGCGAACCGTCCCCCGCGGAGCCGGTGAACCACCGGGTGGACGGGACGGCGGGCGTCCCTGCCCGCCGCCCCCCATCCACCCGCCGGACTAGGGATCGATTCGAACGCTGAACCGGATCACCGCGGAGCCGCCGGGTCCGATCACGCCGAGGTTCGCCGACACCGCGCCGGCCGAACCGTCGGCCGGCACCGAGATCGTTCCCTGCGACGCGAAGGCCGTCGCCGAGTTCGAGCCGGTGGTGTTGGCGGGGGTGGCGTCGTTGATCACCACGCCCGTCACCGGCGTCGAGCCGATGTTGGTCACGGTGATCTCGTAGCGGATGCACACCCCGGGCAGCGCGCCGGTGGTGAGGTTGAGCGGCGAGAAGGCCGCGTCCTCCACGCCGTCGCAGCCCGCGTCCAGCGACTGCGTCTTGGTGATCGTGAGCTGGCCGTTGATCACGGTCGTGACGTCGGTGGCGTTCACCGTGGCCGGCACGGCGCTCACGTAGGCCAGGTTGCTGGTCGCCGCGGTCACCGTCGTGGTGTTGACCTGGCCGAGCGGAGCGCCGGCCGGCGCGAACACCTGGACGAACAGCCGCACGCTCGCCCCCGGCGCGAGCCCGCCGATCGTGGTGAGGTCCGCGATCGCGGCGTCGCCGGCGTCGAACGCTCCGCTGCCGTTCGCGTCCCAGTAGATGGCCGAGCTCCAGCCGGCCTGGTTCTCGGCGCGGCTCAGCGCGACGAAACTGCCGGCGCCGTCACCCTCGGCCACGTTGCCGGTGTTGGTGAGCAGGTGGCCGTAGACCACGAACCCGCCGGGGATCACCTGCGCGGTGTTGTTGGGCACGAGGCTCAGGCTCCGCACCACGTCCACGCGCACCTGGTCGTGGATGCGGTCGGTGACGCCGTAGAGCGGCGAGAGCGCCCGGAAGTAGAGCTCGACGTCGCCCGCCACGAAGCCGGCCGGCACGCTGACGTCGGCGTACACGAGGACGCTGCCGCCCGCAGCCACCGGGCCGGTGTTGGTGACGATCGCGTTTCCGGCGTCGCGGAACACCACGCTCCATCCCGCCGGCAGCGTGACGGCTCCGAACGTCGCGTCGGTGCTGGCCGCGAGGTCGTAGTTGTCGGGCTGCGCACTCGTGTTGTTGGCGTAGAGCGTGAAGCGGGCGGTATTGCCCGGCAGCACGGTCTGGCGGTCCACGAAGCCGGCCTCGGGTCCGGGACCGGCGCCCGGGGCGCCCGGAAGCGGAACGTTGTTGGTGAGGTCCACGGTGTTGCCCGCGATCGTGGTGAGGATGTCGGTCGCGACCGCCGAGACCAGCGGGTTGGCCGCCGACGTCGCGGTCTTCTGCACCTGGTAGGGCCCGCCGCCCGCGGCCGAGGCGGGAAGCGTGACGCGCAGGATCACGGTGGTGCTGGCGCCGGCCGCGAGCGGTCCGGTGTCGGCGGTGCTGTTGCCGTTCGAGTCGGTGAGCGGCGTGACGCCGTCGCTGCGGAACAGCTGGAAGCTGGTTCCGGCCGGGAAGGTGCTGCCCCCGGTCACGACGTCGAACACGTCGGTGCCGTTGCCGGTGTTGGTGAGCGTGTTGGTGTAGCTCACCGTGGCGCCCTGCAGCGCGCTCGCGATCGTCTGGCCGGTGAAGGTGAGCGAGGCCGCCTGGTTGACGGTGAACGACGCGAGGTTGGTGAAGAACGGCCCGACGTTGGCGACGCCGTCGTTGTAGGCGTAGCGCGCCGAGTTGTCGATCACCTGCGGCGCGAGCCCGCCGTTGACGGTGACCTGGAAGGTCACGGTGCCCGACTGGCCGGGCGGCACCTGGTTGAGGAGCGCGGTCACCGCGCCGCCGGTCGCCACGTTGAAGTCGTAGCGCACGGTGGCCGGGGCGACGCCCTGCGCGTCGGTGGAGTCGGCATCGGTGAGCGCGGCCGCACCCGTGACGCTCCAGCGCGCGGAGCCCGGCACGTAGGTCATCCCGGCCGGGATCACGTCGGTGAGGCGCACGCCGGAGGCGGTGCTGTTGCCCGAGTTGTTGTAGGACAGCGTGTAGGTGTAGGGCCCGCTCGGCGAGTTGCCCGACGGCGCGCTGATCGCCTTGGTGACGCTCAGCACCGCGTTGCCCGTGACGTCCACGCGGTCGGTGTTGCTCGCGGTCTGGGCGTTGTCGAACGCGCTGGTCGCGACGAGGCTGGCGAGCGCGAAGTCGCCGCCCACCTGGGCGCCCGGCACGCTGCCGACCACCACGAAGCGGAACACCGCGCCGGCGGCCAGCGGTCCGGTCGAGGTGAGCGCCGTGAAGTTGTCGGGCACGCCGTTGCCGTCGGCGTCCACGTAGATCGCGAGGCCGGTCAGGTCGAAGTTGTCGCCGCCGAGGTTCGCCCACGACAGCGCGAAGTTGTCGGCGCCGTTGCCGGTGTTGGTCAGCACGTGCGGGAACACCACGCCCGCGCCGGGCGCCGCGGTGCGGACGCCGGGGGCGGTGAGCGTGAGGCTCGCCACCTGCTGCACGATCGTGGTCACGAGGTTCGAGGTGACCGTGTAGCTGGTCGAGGTGGCGTCCACGTACGTGGCGGTCGCCTGGTTGCCGATGGGGGTGCCGGCCGGCGGCGCGGCGAGAGCCGTGCGCGCGAGGGCGGAGAGTCCGAGCGTGGCCGCGACCAGCGCGACCGCGGTGACGACGCCCGGGAGGGGGAACCGGCGGAACGCGCCGGTCAACGTCGCGAAATTCATGTTCGAGCTCCGGGAGGGTTGGAGTTGAACGTGGAAGGCGATGGGCCCGGTCCTTGGACCGGGAGTGTCGGAACGGTTCGGGGCTTCGCCCCTCGGGTCAGCGGAGCGCCGCCACCTGGAGCGGGCTCACCCGGACGCGGGCCGCCACGCTCCGCGCCTCGCGGGCGCCGAGCGTGCCCAGCGACCACCGCAGGTAGCGGTATTCGGCGGGCGGCACGTCGCGCAGGACCTCGCGGCCGTCGGCGAGCCGGACGCGCCGCCGCAGCGGCACCGGCTCGAAGCTGCGGCCGTCGAGGCTCGCGGTGAGCGCGTGGGGGGCCGCGGTGCGCGGCAGGTACTCCATGCCGTTCGGGACCGGGAGCGTGGCCGAGAGCCGCTGCACCGCGGCGTCGCCCTGGTTCCGGTACTCGGCGCGGTACTCGATCACGTCCCCGGGGCGCGCCTGTTCCGCCGGGCTCGCGGTTTCCTTGCCTTCCACGACGACGATCCGCCGGGCCGTGAGGACCACCGAAACGTCGCCGGACGCGCGCGCGATCGCCGGCGCCAGCAGCATGCCCAGCGCCAGCGCGGCGAACAGCCGCCGCTGCAGGTGTGGATGAATCACCGAAACCTCCATGGTTGCGGTCCGGGAGGGACCTCACCTCGCCGCGCGCCGCCGGTCGCGCCTGCGACCGGCCTCGTTCGGCGTGCTTCGGGCTCCGATCCCCCGCGAGCGGTGATGCCCGCGCGGCCGCACGCGCGCCTCTCCAGGGAGCGCGCGTTCGTTTCGGGAGCCTGCCTCGTGCGATATCGGAGGTCCGGAATCCAGACTTGAGTGCGAATTGCGAGGCGGGCTTTCGAATTGCGAGGCGTGGGGCGAATGGCCCGGCGGGACAAACGGCGCGATCGCAGCCGCTTGCGGAGAGAGGAGACGCGCGCGGGTCGGGCTAAGCGCGCCGGAGCGTGAAGGCGGTGATCTCGGGGCGGACCCCGAAGCGGACAGGGGTCAGGTGACCGACGCCGCGGCTCACGTACAGGCGGCGCCCGGCGCCGAGATCCACTTCGCCCGCCGCGTATCGCCGGTTCGCGACCGGCAGCACCGGCGGCGGGAACGGCGGGATGCGCACCTGCCCGCCGTGCGTGTGGCCGGAGAGGATCCAGCCCGTGAGGGGGGCGAGCCCGCGGTGGTCCGCGGTGTCGGGATTGTGGCTGAGCGCGACGTGCGGCCGGGACCGGTCGAGGCCCGCGTGCACCCGGTCCGCGTCGAACGCGCCCGCCCACAGGTCGTCGAACCCCGCGAACTGGAGCCCGTGCGCCTCGGCCGTTTCGTTGCGCAGCACGCGAACCCCGTTCGCGCCGAGGATCGCGGCGACGCGCGCGGCGATCTCGGGATGCGACCAGCGGCGCCCGAAGTCGTGATTGCCGAGCACGGCGAACGTGGCGAGACGGCCGCGCGGCAGGAGCGGCCCGAGCGCCTCGAGCTTGGCGAGCGTGCCCTCGCCCATGGTCACGAAATCGCCGGTGTAGGCCACGAGGTCGGGCTCGAGCGCGCGGGCCCGCTCGAGCGTGCGCCGTACGTAGGCGTCGTCCACCAGCGGGCCGATGTGGAGATCGCTGAGGTGGAGCAGCATCCGGCCGCCGAGTCCGGCCGGGAGGCCCGCGACCGGCATCTCGCGCCGCGTCACCTCGAGCCGGTGGAGTTCGAACCAGCGGGCGTCCACCGCGGCCGCCGTGGCCGCGCCCGAGAGCGCGAGCGCCGAGATCCCGAGGAAGCGGCGGCGCGTCAGCGCCGCGGGTCCGGGCCCGGCCGCCCCCGCGCCGGGTGCGCGCCCGTGCGAACCACTCACAGCGCCCACTCCCCCGCCAGCAGCCGCGGCAGCAGCGGCTCGACGATGCGGTGGGTCGCGCCCCACAGGCGATGCTCGCCGACCCGGATGAAGGGCACGCGCTGCGGTCCGGGCCAGGTGCCGAACGTCTCCACCGCTTCGCCGCGGGCATCGTCCCGGGCCAGCGCCTCGACCTCGGGCTCGAGCACCTCGGCCACCTCGCGAAACGCCGGGCGCCACGCGTCGGGGCGCTCGATGCGCGCGAGGAACGGCGCGATGTGGAAGTTGGTGGTGCGCGTCACGATCGCGTCCAGCTCGGCGAGCACCGCGACGCGCGCGGGATCGAGGCCGATCTCCTCGCCCGCCTCGCGCAGCGCGGTCGCGAGCAGCGAATCGTCGCCCGGCTCGCGCACGCCCCCCGGGAACGCGAGCTGCCCGCCGTGGAGTCCGCCCGCGGCGCGCCGCACCAGCACGAGGCGCAGCGCGCCGGCCGCGTCGCGGTACGCCGGCACCAGCACGGCCGACTCGCGGCGGGCCCGGCTCATCGCCGTCCCGCCACTACTTCGCGAAGCTCGCGGCGCCGAGGAAATGGAGGGACACGTAGCGCTCCTCGCCCACCACCCAGCTGTCGTGGGGATCGGCCGGGATGTGGAAGAGCATGCCGGGCGTGAGATCGAAGACGCGGCCGTCGTCGAACGCCGCGGTCGCGTGGCCCGAGAGCACGAGGCCCACGTGCTCGGCGCCGCAGCGGCTCGCGCCGACCGAAGGCCCGACGTGCTCGGACCACTTCCAGCCCGGCTCGTACGTCGCGCGGCCGAGGGTGACCCCGCCCAGCGTCACCAGCTCGAAGCGGCCCTTCTCGAACGTGCGCACCTCGTCGGGGGCTTCGAATCGCCTCAGAATCACGTCCATCATCGGATCTTCCTCCGTGGGGCTGGGGGCCGGGAAACGCCGGCCCGCGGGCATCGTGCCTTTTCCGGGCGGCGGATGGCGCCGTCGCGCCCGGGCCGAAGCGCGGATGCGGGGGGACGCGTGGCCATGGACGCCTCTACTTCTTCCGCTTCGCGGCCGCGTAGCGGCGCAGGTACTCGTCCACCGTCAGCTGGCCCGCGAGCCCGGCCGCCACGCCCACGGGGAGATCCTCCATCGTCTTGAACCGGATGCAGGACTTCCCCATGTCGAGGCGCTTGCCCGCGCGCTTGAACTCCGACTTGAGCCACGCCAGCACTTTCGGATCGGAATACGCGCCCATCGTGTAGAGGGCGTAGTTGTTCTTCTGCGCGGCGAGCGCCATGTACATGAGGGGCTGGCCATTGTAGGTGTCGGGGAAGCGCTTGAGCGGGATCTCGTAGCTGATCATTCCCCAGTTCATGCTCTCCTGGTAACCCTTCGGCAGCTTCGAGCGGATCGCCTTGCGCACCGCGGCAATCACCGCGCGGCGCTCCGTGGGCAGGGACTTGAGGTAGGCGGCGACGGTCGGGGCCTTGCTCTGGACCATGGCGAATCCTCGGGCTGCGTTGAAGTGCGTGCGGCGGGCCGGGACGAGGCCACGTCAGCCGGACGACGCCGGCGGGTCCGACGGCGGCGGGTCCGGAGGCGACGCCGCGTCGCCGTGCCGCGCCTCCGGCACGTCGTCCGGCTCGCGGCCCGCGTGCGTGATCCACCACATCACGGCCGCCGCCAGCACGGCGAAGACGATTCCGTAGATCACTGCTCCGCCCCCTTCCCTTCCGGGTCCGCCGGGCCGACGATCCCACGAAACTCGCCGCGGCACCACACGAGGGTCGCGGGCAGGTTGGCGGCGATCACCAGCACCAGCCCCTCCGCGATCCGGAACAGCGGCGCGTCGTAGAAGCCGCCGCTCATGATGGCGAGGAGCGCGATGGGGAGTCCCAGCATCGCGACGGAAACGACCCGCGCGATGTCCCACGCCCAGCGCTCCCCCTCGCGGATCCCGGGCGCGCAGCGCAGCAGGATCACGCCGAGCGGGAAGAGCAGGATGCCGACGACCACGTGGTTGAGCAGGAACGGCGGCGTCACGATCGGCGCGGACGTCCCGGTCAGGTACGGATCGAGGACCGTGGCCTTGAGCAGCGGCGTCGCCACGAGATGGATCGCCCCGAGCACGAGCAGGAGCACGCCGTTGGCGGCGATCACGCGCGACGCCACCCGTCTTCGGCCGGGCCTGGAGTTCACGGCCGGCGCTCCGCGACGAACTCGGGCTGGCCCGCGGCCCCGCGCAGCACGGAGCGCGCCACGCGGCGCGAGTCGCGCTCGATCCAGCGGATCATGCGGTAGCCGGGCGGCCCGAGCGGCCCCGAGTCCGCGCGCCAGCAGTCCACGTCGCGCCCGCCCACCCGCACGCGCTCGACCGCCTCGACCACGAGGTTCGTCCACTCCTCGCGGCCCGACCATGGCGAGAAGTGCGGGATCGCGGCCCGGTAGCCCGGCCCGAGCGGCAGCAGCGGCCACAGCCACGGGATCTGGCCCTCGACCGGCAGCACCGGGTGCGCGAGAGGCAGGTCGAGGAGTTTCGCGAGCTGGTTCGGCAGCACCACCCAGCCGCTCAGGTGCGAGCGAGTCGCCGTGACCGCCGCCGAGTCGAGCGCCGCGCGCACCGAGTGCTGGACCAACGACAGGTCGGCGGCACGCACCGTGACGAGCGTGGTCGCGGTGTCGTTGCCCGGCGCCCAGTGCCGCGTGCGCATCACGAACACGGATTCGCCCGCCACCACCCCACGCGTCACGTCGCGGATCGTCGTGCTGGTCGGGGTGCGAACGCCGTCGGCGACGCGATAGCTGTCCACCGTGTCGCTGGCCCAGGGCAGCCGCAGGCCGCGCAGCGCCGGGTGCCCGCAGCGCACCGTGTCGGGCGGCCCCGCGGCGTGCGCGCAGGCCGCGAACAGGATGCCGGCGAGAAGCGCCGCGGGACGGGTCATTCGCCGCGGGACGGCGGAAGCGTTGGGGAGCGCATCACGCGGGCCACCCTACCACCGTAGGCTCCGGCGAACGCGACCAACAGCGCGAGCGCCGTCGCGGGGTCGCGAGCGCGCAGGATGCCGATCGCGGGGATCCAGCCACCCACGGCCAGCGCCCACAGCCAGGGTCGGCGCGGCCCCACGAAGCCGAACACCGCGGAGGAGACGAACAACGCGGCCGCCGTCACGCCCGTGTCGTCCCATGTGGGGCGAGAGTCGAAGAAGGCGATCAGACCGCCCATCCCGAGTGCCGCGGTCAGCAAGATCACGCGCTTCACGCTGCGCTTCACGGATCTCGCCGCAAATCCTGCTGCCGGAGTTCAGGATCCGGGCGGCGGCTGCCAGAGTTCAACCTTGTTGCCCTCCGGGTCCATGACCCAGCCGAATTTCCCGTACTCGGAGTCGTCGGTCTTCTCGAGCACCTCGCAGCCCTCGGCGCGCAGGGCCGCGAGCAGCGCCGCGAGGTCGTCCACCCGGTAGTTGATCATGAAAGGCGCCTTGCTTGGCGCGAATTGGTCCCCTCCCGCCCGGCCGATGGACCAGGCCGTCGTGCCCTTCACAGGGTCGCCGTTCGCGTCCACCCAGTCGAACGCGGCTCCGCCCCACGGCTGCACGTCAATGCCGAGGTGGGTCTTGTACCAGGCGCCGAGCGCGGCCGGGTCCTTCGCATGAAAGAACACTCCACCGATTCCGGTGACTCGCTTCATGGACGCTCCTTATGAATGGGCGACGGGTGGACGAAGCGCTGCGATGCGCGGGGCTGCGACTTGCGGAAGCGGGATCCTGCGGTCAGGCCCCCTCCCCGGGCTCGAGGGGACGGCCGGCGAGGGACTGGTCGAGCACGCCCCAGCCGCGGCCGTGATCGTAGCGCGAGTCGCGCCCGGGATGGAGCGCGTGCTCGCCGTAGCAAAGCAGCCGCAGCACGGCGTCCGGGCGCAGGTGCCAGCTCGCCCACGCGAGCGGCGTGTCGCCGTGCATGTCGCGGGCCTCACGGCCGGCCCCGGCGTCGAGCAGCGCGCGGACCACCTCGGGGCTGCCGAAGGCCGCCGCGCGATGGAGCGGCGTCTCGCCGCGCGTGCGGGCGTCGCGCATGAACGCCGCCGTCACCACGCCGGGCCGGGTGCGCGCGTCGGGCTTCGCGCCGTGGCGGAGCAGCAACGACACCACCAGATCCGTGGCGGGCCGGTTGGCCCGCACCAGCGCCGCGTGGAGTGGCGTCTCCCCGGTTTCGGCGAGCGGGCGGTTGGGGTCGGCGCCCCGCTCGAGAAGGAACTCGCAGAGCCGCCAGTGCCCGTGGAACGCCGCGCCATGGAGGCCGAGGTTCTCGCCCAGCGTGTCGAGCGACTCGCCGTGTTCGAGCAGGAAGCGGATCGCGCTCACGTCGCCGAAGTAGGCGCACCACTCGATCAGCGCCGTTCCGCGCTCGTCGCGCGCGGCGGCCGCGGTGCCCGAGGCGACCAGCTCGAAGACCAGGTCGGTGCGGCCGTTCGCCACGCGCTCGATCATCGCGTCCCATCCTCCGGTCGAATCTTCGCGGCCTGCATCGGGCCGTCGCCTCCACTGCGTGTCACGCGCCACGCCACGCGTCACCGGGGGCCACCGGGGCGCGGATCGGGGCCCGGGTGAGCGGCTCGGGATCAGGCGATGTCGAACCGGTCCAGGTTCATCACCTTGTTCCACGCCGCCACGAAGTCCCGCACGAACTTCTCCTTCGCGTCCGCGCTCGCGTAGACCTCGGCGAGCGCGCGAAGCTGGGAGTTCGAGCCGAAGACGAGGTCCACCCGCGTGGCCGTCCACCGGACCTTGCCGGTCTTGCGATCCCGCCCCTCGAACACGTCATGGGCCCCGGAGACCGGCTTCCACTCCGTCCGCATGTCGAGCAGGTTCACGTAGAAGTCGTTGCCGAGCGTCTCCTTCTTCGAGGTGAACACCCCGTGCCGGGAGCCGTCCGCGTTGGAGCCCAGCATGCGCATGCCGCCGACCAGCACCGTCAGCTCGGGCGCGGTGAGCGTGAGCAGCTGGGCGCGGTCCACCAGCAGCTGCTCCGCCGCGACCGGCAGCCCGCCCTTCAGGTAGTTGCGAAACCCGTCGGCCACCGGCTCGAGCACGGCGAACGACTCGACGTCCGTCTGGTCCTGCCGCGCGTCCACGCGGCCGGGCGCGAACGGCACCTTCACGGCGACGCCCGCCTTCTTCGCCGCCTGCTCGACCCCCACGCAGCCGGCGAGCACGATCAGGTCGGCCAGCGACACCTTCTTCCCGCCCTTCCCCTTCCCGTTGAACGCGGCCTGGATGCCCTCGAGCGTCTTCAGCACCTTGGCGAGCTCGGCGGGCCGGTTCACTTCCCAGTTCCGCTGGGGGGCGAGTCGGACACGCGCGCCGTTCGCGCCGCCCCGCTTGTCGGAGCCGCGGAAGGTCGAGGCCGAGCCCCAGGCCGCGGAAACCATCTGCGACACCGAAAGCTTCGAAGCGAGGATCTTCTTCTTGAGCGCCGCGACTTCCTTGTCGCCGACCAGTGGATGGTCGCGCTTCGGGATCGGGTCCTGCCAGATCAGCTCTTCCTTCGGCACCTCGGGCCCCAGGTAGCGAACACGCGGCCCCATGTCGCGGTGCGTCAGCTTGAACCAGGCGCGCGCGAAGGCGTCGGCGAAGGCCTGCGGGTCCTCGAAGAAGCGGCGCGAGATCTTCCCGAACTCCGGATCGAAGCGCAGCGTGAGGTCGGTGGTCAGCATGGTCGGCCGGTGGAACTTGCCCGGGACGTGCGCGTCGGGAATCACCTCGGGCGCGTCCTTCGCCACCCACTGGATGGCCCCGGCCGGGGACGTCGTTTGTTCCCACTCGTACTGGAACAGGTTCTCGAAGAAGTTGTTGCTCCATCTGGCCGGCGTCCGCGTCCAGGTCACCTCGATGCCGCTCGAGATCGTGTCGGCGCCGTGCCCGGAGCCGTAGTCGCTCGTCCAGCCCAGCCCCTGCGCCTCGATCGGCGCCCCTTCCGGATCCGGGCCCTTGTGGGACTCGGGGGCGGCGCCGTGCGCCTTGCCGAACGTGTGGCCGCCCGCGATCAGGGCGACCGTCTCCTCGTCGTTCATCGCCATGCGGCTGAACGTGGCGCGGATGTCCTTGGCCGCCGCCAGGTAGTCGCCGCTCTTGTTCGGGCCTTCCGGGTTCACGTAGATGAGCCCCATGTGGGTCGCGCCGAAGGGTCCGAGATCGCGCTCACCGCCGAAGCGCTTGTCGTCGTCCAGCCAGGCGATCTCCGCGCCCCAGTTCACGTCTTCATCCGGCTCCCAGACGTCGGCGCGGCCGGCGCCGAAGCCGAAGGTCTTGAAGCCCATGGACTCGAGCGCCACGTTTCCGGCGAGCACCAGCAGGTCGGCCCACGAGATCGCGCGGCCGTACTTCTGCTTGATCGGCCAGAGCAGGCGCCGCGACTTGTCGATGTTGACGTTGTCGGGCCAGCTGTTGAGCGGCGCGAAGCGCTGCTGCCCGCGGCCCGCGCCCCCACGCCCGTCCGTGATGCGGTAGGTGCCGGCCGCGTGCCACGCCATGCGGATGAACTGCGGCCCGTAGTGGCCGAAGTCCGCGGGCCACCAGTCCTGCGAATCGGTCATCAGCCGGACGAGGTCGCGCTTCAGCGCCTTGTAGTCGAGCTTCCTGAACTCCTTCGCGTAGTCGAACTCCCCGCCCATCGGATCGGACTTCGCGGAGTGCTGGTGCAGCAACTCCAGCCGCAACTGGTTCGGCCACCAGTCCCGGTTGGTACGCCCCACGCCGGCGATATGACTGAAGGGACACTTTGCGTCGGTCGTCACGAGTGGCTTCCTCTGGTTTCGGCCTCGGGTCGTCGCATCCGGTGATCTCAGGATCCGCCGCGCAGACTATCGCACGGACGGTAGCCCGGCACGTTGAGCCCGAGCCGGATGTCGCGCCGCACGCGCCACACGCCGTCCACGCGCTCGGGGCGCGCGATTCCGCCGCCGCCCCGGTTGCGCGACATGGCGCGGAGTTCGCGCTCCGTGAGCCGCGGGTCGTCGCGGAACACCACGTCGTCGATGTAGTAGGTGGAGCAGCCCGGCTCGATCACGTGCATGTGCACGTGCTGCGGGATCGTGGTGCCCGGGTAGCCCACCGGGCGGATCGTGTCGAAGGAGTAGCTGCCGTCCGCTGCACTCTTCGCCCAGCCGCGCAATCGCCCGTGGCGGCGCGAGGCGGCCCCGTGCGCGACGTCGGGCGCCGGGTAACGGCCGTTGTGATCCGTATGGTAGGCGTAGACGATCACGCCGGCGCGCGGCCGGCCCCGGGAATCGAGCACGCGGCCCGAGAGCAGCATCCGCTCGCCCGGCTCGCCCGGCGGCGCGAGGCGCGCGCGCGCGGGGATCGAGTCGGGCAGGCCCTCGAACACCGCCTCGCAGCCCTCGCACGGCCCGCCGACGATCGGCTCGCGGCCGGCGGATTCGCGCGCTGGAGTCGCGCGGGCGGCGAGGAGGGCGAGAAGGGCAGTGGCGATGGCGAGAGCGCGGGCCTGGCCGGGTCGTCGAGTTGGGGCGGCGGTCGTCATGCGTTCCATGCTCCGTGGCGGCGCCTGACCTCCGCGACCGAGGCCACGACGAGCTTCTCGAGCACCGACTTGTCGAGATCGGCCAGCTGCTTGAAGTACAGGCAGACCTTGCCCATCTTGTGCCTGCCGAGCCTCGACAACAAGACCTTCTGCTTCTCCCCCTCCGCGAGCACGTACACCACGATTTCGCGGCCACGAATCGCGAAGCCCACCAGCGGCGCCTCGCCGGTGCGACCGCTCTCGTAGGTGTAACGGTACGAGCCGTAGCCGACGATGCTCGGCCCCCACATCTTCGGCGAGTGGCGCGTGATCTTCTTGAACATCGCCATCAGCTCGCGGCAGTCCTTGCGCTGCTGCTCGTTCGCCCGCGAGGCGATGTAGTCCGCGATGCTGGCTTTGGTGGGCTTGGTCTTGTTCTCGGGCATGGCGGGGGTCCTCGGAGGGACTGGAA
>CAZIVR010000092.1:0-14660 GCA_964542745.1 uncultured bacterium | reverse complement strand
ATTCAAATCTCGCCCCGGGCACCACATCGAGTCGCGGCAGGGCCACTCCGAGGATCTCGCGGGGTGGCCTTTCGTGTGCCCGGGCCCGCGGGCCGCTAGAACAGCTCGCGGATGAACGACTCCATGGTCTCGGCGTCCACGTAGCCCACGACCCGCCGCACGATCACGCCGCGGCGGTTGATGAAGACGGTCGTGGGGGCGGAGCGGATCGGACCGTACTGGGCGAGCATCTTCTCGTTGGCGAGCGCGATGCGGAACCGGATGCCCAGCTTCTCCACGAAGCGGCGCACGGCCGGGCCGTCGTCGTCATCGAGCGACAGGCCGATCACCGCGAGGCCCTGGTCGGCGTAGCGCTCCTGCAGCGCGTCGAGCTCCGGCATGCTCACCCGGCAGGGCGCGCACCACGTGGCCCAGAAGTCGAGCACCACCGGGCGCCCGCGCAGGTCCTGCAGCTTGACGGTGCGGCCGTCGAGGTCGCGCACCGAGAAGGCCGGCGCGACGCGTTCGGCCTGGGCCCGCGCCGGAGCGGCGAGGCCGGAGAGGGCGGCCAGGGTGCAGAGCATGATCGGGAGGCGCAAGGGTGCTCCTCGATGGGGCGGGTCTTGATGCCGGCCGGAACGCGAGCCGTGACGCCCGAAGACTGTAGCGCCTCCGAGCGCCCGCGCGCGATTCCGGGGACGTCAATTTGCAGTCATTTGACCCGCTTCCCATGCGGCCGGGTCTTGGTGGGCCCCGGACGCTGTGCTAGCTTTTCGCTGCCGTTCGACCACGCCGTGCGACCGCGCTCCCCGCGCGTTGGCGGCTTCGATCGCCGCCCCGACTTCACAAGGAGCGTGAAGCCGATGATCGTCACGATGTTCCTGCTTCAGGCCGGTTCGGGCATGCGGGCCTCGGTGGTGTCGCTGGTCCTCCACTCCAGCGCCTTCGCCAAGTTCATCCTGCTGCTGCTCGGCGTGGTTTCGGTCTATTCCTGGGCCATCATGTGGAACCGCATGCGGCTGCTTCGGCGCGTCGAGAAGGCCGACCAGGCCTTCCTGCAGGCCTTCCGCGTGCTCGGCTCGGGGGGCAACCTGCGCCTGCTGTGCGACCAGCACCCGAACTCCCCGCTGGCCCGGGTCGCGCGCGAGGGGCACGGCCGCCTCGAGGGCGCCTCGCCGGCGGACGACCGGCCGTGGGACGTCGCGCAGCGGGCGATGGAGCGCCGCGCCGGCGAGGAGGGGAGCGTGCTCGAAGCGCACATCGGCTTCCTCGCCACCACCGGGAGCGTGGCCCCGTTCGTCGGCCTGCTCGGCACGGTGTGGGGCGTGATGAGCGCGTTCCTCAGCATCGGCGGGCAGGGATCGGCGTCGCTGGTGGTGGTCGCCCCCGGCATCGCCGAGGCCCTGATCGCCACGGTGGCGGGCCTCGCGGCCGCCATCCCGGCGGTGGTCGCCTACAACCACTTCCTGGGCCGCCTGCGGGACTACGCGAACCGCGCCGGCTCGTTCGTCGCGGAGTTCGTGGACGTGCGCCGCTCCCGGACCGAGCCGTGAAGATCGGTCCCGCCCGGATGCCGCTGGCCGAGATCAACGTCACTCCCTTCGTGGACGTGGTGCTGGTGCTGCTCATCATCTTCATGGTGACCGCGCCGTTCCTGCAGGGGGGGCTCGAGATCGACCTGCCCAAGGTCGCCGCGCGGGGCCTCGACGTGCGCGAGGGGCTGGTGATCAGCGTGCGCGCCGACAAGACCGTCGCGGTCGGGGACCGGATCGTGACGATCGCCGGGTTCGAGCAGGCGCTGACCGAGGCCGGGGCCGCGCAGCGGCCGGTCTTCTTCAAGGCCGACCAGCGGGTGCCCTACGGCACGGTCGTGGACCTGATCGCGCGGCTCCGCCGCGCCGGCGTCAGCAACCTCGGGCTCGTGACCGAGCCGCCGCCGCGGGCGGCGCGCCGCTGATGCGCGGCGCGGTCACCGGGTCCGCTCTGGTGCACCTCGGGCTCGCGGGAGTGCTCATGGTGCTGCAGGCGCGCGCCCCGCGCCTGATGGTGGGCCCCGACGTGATCCAGCTCGCGCTGCTGGACCTCCCGGCCGCCGCGCCGGCGGCGCCCCCGCCCGTGACGCGCACCGCCGTCAAGGCTCCGGAGCTCGAGCGCGAGCCCGGCACCGGGGTCAAGGTGGCGCCCGAAAAGCCGAAGCCCACGCCGAAGCCCGCCCCCGCGCCGGAGCCCGAGCGCCCGGTCACCCCCGCGCGCACCGACCTGCCGGCCGCGCCCATGGGCCGGCCGGGCCTGAGCGGCGACGTCGCGGTGGACGCGGGCAACTTCGAGTTCAGCTACTACCTGCTGCTGCTGCGCAACCGGATCGCGGCCCACTGGACGCCCCCCTCGGGGCTTTCCGGCGGGCAGCCGATCCGGGCGGTCGTCTACTTCCGGGTGCTCCGCGACGGTTCGATCCGCGACGTGCGGCTCGAGAGCGCGAGCGCCGCCGAGTTCTTCGACCGCTCCGCGCTCCGGGCGGTGGCGATCAGCGATCCCATGCCCCCGCTTCCCGACGGGTACTCGGGAGCGGTGCTCGGGGTCCACTTCGGGTTCGAGTACACCGCCCCATGAACGGAACCCTCCGCTCCCGGCTGGTCCTGCTCGCCGCGCTGGCGACGCTGGCGTGGCCCGCCGACGCCCAGTCGCCCGAGGAAGTGCGTCTCGACATCCGCTCCGGCGCGCGCCGCATCCGGATCCACTGCGAGGCGCTGGACCCGCACGGGGACCGCAACCCCCGGGTGCCGAGCGTGCAGGCCGACGAGGTGCTGGCCAACGACCTCGATCACTCGGCCGTGTTCACGGTGAGCCGGGGCTGGATGCAGGGCCAGCAGCCGTTCGACGTGCAGGGGGTCGTGAGCGGGCGCTGGGAGTCGCGCGGCGGCCGGCTCACGCTCACGGGCGAGGTGGGGGACTTCCCGGCGCGCCGCACCATCTTCCGGCGGGAGTACCGCGGCAGCTCCGACGAGTGGCGCACGCTCGTGCACCGCTTCTCCGACGACGTGGTGGAGCGGTTCACGGGCGAGCCCGGGGTCGCGAACACGCGGATCGCCTTCGTCGCCCAGCACGGCCGCGACAAGGAACTCCACGTCATGGACCTGGACGGCGCCGGCGCCCGCCCGCTCACCGCGGACCGCTCGATCGCCCTCTCGCCGGCGTGGGCCCACGACGGGTCCCTGATCCTCTTCACGTCCTATCGCGGGGGACAGGGGCCGCAGGTGTTCGTCGTGCCCTCGGCCGGAGGGCGGATCTACCTGGTGTCGGGGCGGCCCGGGCTCAACACCTCCGCCTCCTACTCGCCCGACGGCCGGGAGATCGTGTGTTCGCTCAGCCAGGACGGCAACAGCGAGATCTACGTCCTCGATGCGCGCGGGGGCTCGCCCCGGCGGCTGACCGACCACCGGGGCATCGACACCTCGCCGGCGTGGTCCCCGACCGGCCGCGAGATCGCGTTCACCTCGGATCGGGGAGGCCAGCCTCAGGTTTACGTGATGGATCGGGATGGTGGTAACCTGCGGCGGCTGACCTTCGACCTCAACTACACGGACTCACCGGCATGGTCCCCGCGCGGGGACCGCATCGCGCTGGTGAGCCGGGCCGCGGGCGGGTTCGACATCTGGCTCGTCAACCCGGACGGATCGCAGCCGCGGTTGCTGGTGACGGGGGGCAGCAACGAAAATCCGCGCTGGTCGCCGGACGGCCGCCAGATCGTGTTCTCGTCCGATCGGGACGGTGTGCGATCGCTCTACGTGTCCGACCTTGGCGACCGGCCGCCGCGGCGGCTCGATACCGGTGGCCTGCCGGCCTCATCGCCGGCCTGGTCGCCCCGCCTCGCGCGATAGGGAAGAATCGAAGCGAACCTCCGGCGGCTCCGGCCCCGGTCTCGAACAAGGAGGATGGTCATGAGGAAGAACGCGCTGCGAAAGTCGCTCGCGCTCGTCGTCTTCGCCGGCCTGCTGCTGTCCGGCTGCGCCAAGAAGGCGGTGGAGCAGCCGCCCACCCCGGCCACCCCGCCGCCCGCGCCGAGCACTCCGGCGCCCACGCCCACCCCGACTCCGGCTCCGCCCACCCCGGCACCCGCGCCTTCGACGCCGACGGTCACGGTTTCCGACCTGCAGCCGGCCTTCTTCGACTACGACTCGGACGCGCTCCGCGAGGACGCCCGGGCGACGCTCGACCGCAACGCCCGGCTGCTCCGGGAGAACGCGAGCCTGCGCGCGACGATCGAGGGACACTGCGACGAGCGCGGCACGGTCGAGTACAACCAGGCGCTCGGCGAGCGGCGAGCCCAGGCCGCCCGGGACTACCTGGTGCGCGCCGGGATCGACGGCAGCCGGCTCAGCATCATTTCGTACGGCAAGGAGCGCCCGTTCGTGAGCGGCAGCGACGAGTCGGCCTACGCGCAGAACCGGCGGGCCCACTTCTCCGGCCGGTGAGCGGAAACCTCCAGAGACCGGCACCCGCCGCGCCCCCGGGCGCGGCGGGCCGGACCCTCGCTCGGGCGGCCCTGCTCGCCGCGGCGGTGGCGCTGCCGGGCTGCTATCCGCCGCAGCTCCTGACGCTGCGTTCGGGGCTCGACAGCCTGAGGGTGGTCGTGGACACGCTGGTGGTGCGCGACGCCGAGGCCTACCGCGTGCTCATGGACACGCGGCGCGAGATCGCCGAGCAGCGGGACGTGCTGCTCAGCACGCGCGCCACGGCCGGGACCACGACCCAGCAGCTGTTCGACCAGATGGGCCGGCTCGAGGCGCGCCTCGAGGAGGTCGGCGGGCGGTTCCAGCAGTGGAACCAGCGGCAGGCGGCCGCCTCCGCCGCCGCGCCCGGCATGGACCCCAACGCGCTCTACGACCAGGCCGCGCTCGACCTCACGCAGGGCCGCTACACGATGGCCCTCGAGGGCTTCCGCGACTTCGTGCGGCGCTTCCCGGCCGCCGAGCTCGCCGACAACGCGCAGTACGGCGTGGGCGAGTGTTTCTTCGCGCAGGCCCGTTTCGACAGCGCCGCCGCCGAATACGCGCGCGTCGAGTCGGCGTGGCCGCAGGGGGACAAGATCCCGGCCGCGCTCTACAAGATCGCGCTCTGCCAGGAGAAGCTCCAGCAGGCGCCGGCCTCGCGCAAGACGCTCGAGGACCTGGTCAAGCGCTTCCCGCTTTCCGGGGAGGCGCAGCTCGCGCGCGAGCGCCTGGGCGGCGGGAAGCGCTGATTCGGGCGATGCCGCGCCGGGGTCCGGGCGTGCCGTGCCGGCGCGGGGGCCCGCCGCGGCCGGCGCGCTGCGCCCGCCGGACCGCCGTGCTCCTCGCCGCGACCGCGTTGATCGGCGCGCGCGCGCCGGCGGTGGCCGACCCCGCGTCGCCGCCCGACTCGCTGGACGGGCTCCCGATCCGAGCCATCCGGATCCGGACGCTCAACGTGTTCGACCCGCTGCCGCCCGGGCCGTTCCGCTTCGTCGGGGCGCTGGCGAACCGCGCCCACGTCCGCACGCGGGACGGGGTGGTCCGCGAGCAGCTGCTGCTGCGGCCGGGGGAGCCGTGGACCGCGGAGCGCGCCTTCGAGGCGACGCGCCAGCTGCGCACCCTCAACTTCCTCGAGCCGAGGAGCATCGAGGCGGAGCCGGCCGGCGACTCGGTGGACGTGACGGTGGTGACGCGCGACGTCTGGACCACCCAGCCCGAGTTCGACCTCGAGCGCGGCGGCGGGCGCCTGTCCGGCTCGGTTGCCTTCACCGAACGCAACGTGCTGGGCTTCGGCAAGTCGGTGTCCGTGACCTACCGCGAGGACCCGGTCGGCATCACCCGCTCGGCGGGTTTCCACGACCCGGGCGTGGCCGGCTCGCGCCTGCAGCTCCGCTTCTCGGGCGCGCGCGGCACGTCGGGCGCGAGCGACGCGGTGCAGGCGGCGCTGCCGTTCTATTCCCTCGACACGCGCTGGAGCTTCGGGGTCACCGCGCTGCGCCGGTCCGGGACCGCGACGCTGTTCCGGGACAACGCCGAAGTCGCCACGCTGGGCGAGCACCTCGAGGAGTCGCGCGTGTTCCTCGGGCGCGGCTGGCGGAGCGGCGACCGGATCACGCGCGCCACGCTGTCCGCCGACGGCGTGGACCGCCGGCTCGACGCCACGATCCCGGCGCCCGGGGCGCCGGTGCCCGAGTCGTTCCTGGGACCCGCCGAGTACCTGAGACTGCGGCGGGTCACGCTCGAGGGTCGCTGGTGGCGTCCCCGTTTCATCGAGCGCACCGGCATCCAGCGCGTGGACCAGATCGAGGACTTCGACCTCGGGACCTCCCTCACGCTGGCGCTGGGCGCCGCGCCGCGGGCGCTGGGGAGCTCCGCGAACTTCGGGGACTTCCGGGCACGGCTCGACCTCGGCGTCACGACGCCCGCCGGCTTCGGGCTGCTCACCTCGACGGTGGCCGGCCGCTGGCGCCGCAGCGCGGAGGAAGTGCTGCACGTGAGCCGCGGGCGCTGGATCTGGCAGACCGGCCCCGGGCACACGCTCGAAGCGGGCGCGCTCGCCATCACGGGTTTCCGCATGCCGCGCAGCTTCCAGCCCGTGGTGGGGGGACTCAACGGGCTGCGCGCCTACCCGGTGCACGCGGTCGCGGGGGCGCGCGTGGTGCGCTGGAACCTCGAGGACCGGCACCTGGTCGTGCGCGACCTGTTCCAGATCTTCTCGATCGGCACCGCGGTGTTCGTGGACGGGGCCCGCGGCTGGGGGCCCGGGGCCGAGGGCGCTTCGGCCTTCCACTGCGCGGGCGTGGGGCTGAGGCTCGCGCCGCCCCGCACCGCGATCGGCCCGGTGATCCGCGCCGACCTGGCCTGGCCGATCAGCCCGACCCGCGACGGCCGCCGCGAGGCGGTCCTGTCGCTCGGTTCGGCCAAGGCGTTCTGAGCCGCGATGGCGCGCGGGCGGGAGGAGTTGACCCTCGATGCGGCGCTCCGTAACGTGCCGTCCTCCATGCGGCGATCGGAGAACGGGGAGGCGCCCGCGGAGACGGCGCTGCGATTCGGCACGTCCGGGATTCCCCGCTCGAGCGCCCGCCCGACCACCGAAGCCGGCATCCGGCGGGCCGCCGAGCTGGGGCTCACCGGACTCGAGATGGCGTGGGGGAACGGCGTGCGCATGAGCGACGGGACCGCCGATCGGATCGCGGAGGCGGCGCGCGAGACCGGGATCGGGCTCACCGCCCACGCGCCCTACTTCGTGAACCTGTGCGGCGGCGCCGAGGTGCGCGCGCGCAGCGTCGAGCGCCTGGTCGAGGCCGGGCGGCTCGCGGCGCGCTGCGGGGCCGCGAGTTTCTGCTTCCATCCGGGGTTCTACCAGGGCCAGCCGCCGCACGACGCGCGGGTCAAGGTCTGGCGCGGGCTGCTCGAGGTGACGGCGCGCCTGCGCGACGCCGGCATCGAGGTGGACGTCCGGCCGGAGCTGACCGGACGGCCGTCGCAGGCGGGGGCGCTGGACGACGTGCTCACGTGGTGCGAGATGATCCCCGGGGTGCGCCCCTGCATCGACTTCTCCCACCACTACGCGCGGCTGGGGGGAGTCCCCAACCGCCGCGAGGATTTCATCGCGATGCTCGACGAAATCGCCCGGCGGCTCGGCCCCGAGGCGCTCCGCCGCCTGCACGTGCACGTGGCGGGCATCGAGTTCGGGCCGGGCGGCGAGCGCCGCCACCTGCCGCTGCGCGAGTCGGCGTTCGCGTTCCGCGAGGTGCTGCGGGCGCTGCGGGAGCGCGACGTGCGCGGCTGGGTGGTGTGCGAGAGCCCGGAGCTCGAGGACGACGCGCTGCACCTGCAGCGCGCGTGGCGGGAGCTGGCATGAGCGCGGCGCGTTTCGCCGGCGGGCGAGGGGGAGCCGGAGGGAGCGGTCCGCGGACCGGCGGCGCGCGGGGGCGGGGCCGATGCCGCTGATCGCGCACACCCTCCACCTGGGTCCCCTCGACAACAACACCTACGTGCTGGTGGACGAGGCGACCCGGGAAGCCGCGGTGGTGGACGCCGGGTTCGAGCCCGAGGCCGTCCTCGAGCGGGTCCGGCGCGAGGGCGTGACGGTGACGAAGCTGCTGCTCACGCATGCGCACTACGACCACGCCTGCGGGATGCTCGCGGTGCAGCGCGTCCACCCGGTGCCGTGCTGGCTCCATCCCGCCGACCGGCCGCTGCTCGACGCGCTGGCGCGCCAGGGCGAGGCCTTCGGGCTTCCTCCCGCGGATCCGCCGCGCGACCTCCGCGACCTCGCCGACGGGGTGCCCGTGACGCTGGGCGAGAGCCGGCTCGAGGTGATCCACACGCCGGGCCATTCGCCGGGCGGCGTGTGTTTCCGCCTCGGGGACGACCTGTGGGTGGGCGACACGCTGTTCGCGGGCTCGATCGGGCGCACCGACCTGCCGGGCGGCTCCTTCGAGGAGCTGGAGCGCTCGATCCGGACCCGCCTCTTTCCGCTCGGCGACGCGCTGCGCTGCCATCCCGGGCACGGTCCGGCCACCACGATCGGCGTCGAGCGCCGGAGCAATCCGTTCGTGGGCGACGGGGCGGTGGCGGGATGAGCGGCCGCGTGCACGACTGGCCGAACCGGCTGGAGCTCCACCCCAGCGTGTTCCTCGCCCCGGGCGCGATGGTCGCGGGGGAGGTGCGGATCGGGGCCCGCTCCAGCGTGTGGTTCAACACCGTGGTGCGGGGCGACACCGACGCGATCCGGATCGGCGAGGACACCAACCTGCAGGACCTGACCCTGGTGCACGTGGACCACGGCCAGCCCGCGGTCGTGGGAAGCCGCGTGACCGTCGGGCATCGCGCGATCCTGCACGGGTGCGTGGTCGAGGACGACTGCCTGATCGGGATGGGCGCGATCCTTCTTTCGGGATCGCGCATCGGCGCCGGCTCGCTGGTGGCGGCGGGAGCGCTGGTGCGCGAGGGGCAGGCGATCCCGCCGGGATCGCTCGCGGTGGGCGCGCCGGCGCGCGTGATCGGACCGGTGGGGGAGGCGCACCGCGAGGCGATCCGGAGCGGCGCGCGTCACTACGCCGACCTGTCGCGGGAGTACCTGGCGCGCGGCTTCGGGCAGCACCTGCCGGCCGGGGACGATCCGCGCGGCGCGCTCGGCGTGCCACCGCTTCCCATGGATCACGCCGAATGGGGCCGGCTGCTCGCGAGCCTCGGCGAGGGGCCGGACTGGGCGGAAGCGCGCCTCGAACGGCACGGGGCGGAGGCCTTCGCGCGGCGGCCGTCGCCCGAACGGTGGTCGGCGGCGGAGGTCGTGCTCCACCTCGCCGAGGGCGACGAGCTCGTGTTCGCCCCGCGCCTCGAGCGTCTGCTGAACGAGGATCGCCCGGAGCTTCCGCTCGTGGACCTGGCGGCGTCCCGGCAGGGCGGTCCGCCTACGGAGCCCCCGGCGGCGATCCTCGCCCGCTGGCGCCGTTCGCGGGGCGCGGCGCTCGCCCGGCTCGCGCCGTGCGGCCGTGCCGAATGGTCGCGGCGCGGCACTCACGGGGCGCGCGGGCCGTTCTCGGTCGCGGACCTCGCACGCGTTTGGGCCGAGCACGATTTTTCGCACCGCCGCCAGGTCCGGCGCGCGCTCGGGGAGGAGGGATGATCCACGCCCCGGGGCTCGGGAACGAGGCCGCCACCGGCGCGCCGGCGCGCATGATCGCCGCCCTGCGCGCGCGGGGCCTCGAGATCCACGATTCGCCGGAACCGGCCCGCGACGGCCCGGTGACGCTGCTGATTTCGACGCCCGTGGACTGGATGCGCCTCGGGGTCCGCTTCGCGCCGTGGCTGGTGCGGCGCGGCGCGCGCGTCGTGGTGCTGAGCCGGATCGGCGCCCATCCGGACGCCCGCGCGCCCGGGCTGCGCGACCTGTGGCGGCTCGAGGAGTACGCGCGGGTGAGTCTGGTGCCCACCCTCGTGCTCCGGTTCGGCCCGCTGGTGGCGAGGGAGAGCCCGTTCTGGATGCGGCTGCGGAGCCGGCCCCGGCTGGGTCCCGAGGGCCGTCACCCGGTGATGCCGGTGCTCGAGGAGGACGCCGTGACCGCGCTCGAGCGGGCGCTCCGCGAGGAGCGCCCGGGCGAGGGCTGGTTCGAGGTGGTGGGCCCGGAGGCGCGCTCGCTCGCCGAGTGGGCCGAGATCGCGGCGCCGTCGGGGCCGGGAGCGCCCGAGGGCGCGGGAGGCTGGGAGCCGCCGGTGGAGGAGCTGACGGAGCACCGGCTCTCGGAGCCCGAGCCGTGGCAGGAGCGCTTCGCGATCCCCGCGCAGCGGGTGACCGCGTGGGCGCGCGCGTCGTGACGCCGCGCGGGAGGAAGTCGCGGACCGCGGCCGCCGCGGTCGCACGCAGCGCGCGCCGCAAGCCCGCGGCGCACGCGCACGCCGGGGCCCGCGAGCGGCGGGCGGGCTGCGCGATCGTGACCGTGAGCGACACGCGCGGACCGCGCGAGGACCGGAGCGGCGACCTCGCCGTCCGCCTGCTCGAGCGCGCCGGGCACCGGGTCACCTCGCGGGCCTGGACGCGGGACGAGCCGGGCGCGATCCGCCGCGCCGTGCGCGCGGCGCTCGCCGGGCGCACGACCGACGTCGTGATCCTCACCGGCGGCACCGGGGTCTCCCCGAGGGACCGCACGCCCGAGGCGGTGCGGCCGCTGCTCGCGGCCGAGCTGCCCGGGTTCGGCGAGCGGTTCCGGGCGCTGTCGGTGGCCGAAATCGGCAACGCCGCCTGGCTCAGCCGCGCCGGCGCGGGAGTGACCCGCGGGCGGCTGGTCGTCTATCTTCCCGGGTCGCCGGCCGCGGTCCGGCTCGCCCTCGGCCGCGTGCTGATTCCCGAACTGGCCCACCTGCTGCACGTCCTCGGCCGTACCACCCGGAGCGCCTGATCCATGTCCATCAAGCCGGATCGCTGGATCCGACGCATGTGCCTCGAACACCGCATGATCGAGCCCTTCGTCGAGAAGCAGGTGCGGCAGGGAGTCGTGTCCTACGGCGTGTCCTCGTACGGGTACGACATCCGCGTCGCGGACGAGTTCAAGATCTTCACCAACGTGCTCGCCACCGTGGTGGACCCGAAGCACGTGGACCCCGCCTCGATGGTGGACTTCAAGGGCGACGTCTGCCTCGTGCCCCCCAACTCGTTCGCGCTGGCCCGCACCGTCGAGTACTTCCGCATCCCGCGCAACGTGCTCACCATCTGCGTGGGCAAGAGCACCTACGCGCGCTGCGGCATCATCACCAACGTGACCCCCTTCGAGCCCGAGTGGGAGGGGCACGTCACGCTCGAGATCAGCAACACCACGCCGCTCCCGGCCAAGATCTACGCCAACGAGGGAATCGCGCAGGTGCTGTTCTTCGAGAGCGACGAAGTGTGCGAGACGTCGTACCGCGACAAGGCGGGCAAGTACCAGAATCAGCGCGGCATCACGCTGCCGAGGCTCTGACCCGGGAGCGAAACGTGCCGGTCGCGGGAAACCGTTTCACGATCCCTGCCGCGGCGTTCGCCGCCCTCGCCCTCGCGGCCCCCGCGGCGGCCGGATGGCTCCCGGCCTTCGGCGTCGAGGAGGGGGTGAGCCTCGGCAACCTCGGCCGGCAGGACAACCTCGGCCGCGGCCGCTGGACGGTCGGGACTTCGGCCGGGCTGGTCGCGGCCTGGAGCCCATCCTCCGCGTGGGCGCTGGAGTTCGCGCCCGGGTGGGAGCGCGCCGCGCGCCGGTCGCGATGGGCCGCCACCTACGCTTCCCCCGGGCTGCCGCCGGTCACGCTCTCGACGGATCACGCCCTGGACTTCGACCGGATCCAGCTTCCGGTGCGCGCCCTGGTCCGTCCATGGGGGTCCTCCTGGGTCGTCGAGGGCGGCGCGGGCGCCGCGTGGCTCGGCCGGGCGGTGGATCGGACGAAGTACAGGGGCCCATTCTTCGCCGCGAGCGCGCTCGCCTCCGCCCCATCGCACCCGGGGACGCCCGCCGCCAGAATCTTCGAGGATCTTTATTCGACCACGTCCACCGACGTGACTCGCCTCTACCACCGCTGGGATGGACAGCTCCTGGCGGGCGTGGGCTGGGAACACCGCGTGGGAGGCCCGCGCCTGCGCCTGCGCGCGCGGTGGCAGCAGGGTCTCACCCGGATCAACAAGGACGCGCCCGACGACGTTCGGTTGAGCGGCTTCTCGCTGACGGCCGGCCTGCTCTGGTGAGGCGCCGCGCCTTGCGGGCGCGGAGGGGCGCGGCTATCCTGCGTTCCTCGTCGCTGCGATCGGCTCAGGAGAGGATCCAGGTGTTCAAGGAAATGGCGACCGGTCTCGGGGTCACCCTCGAGAACCTGTTCAGGAAACCCTTCACCGTCCAGTACCCGGACGAGCAGCTGCAGATGACCCCCCGGTTCCGGGGCCTGCACATCCTCGCCCGGCACGAAGACGGCCTCGAGCGCTGCGTGGGCTGCGAGCTGTGCGCCGTGGCCTGTCCCGCCGACGCCATCTTCGTGAAGGCCGCCGAGAACGATCCCGAGAACCCCAGCTCCCACGGCGAGCGCTACGCCGAGCGGTACGAAATCAACATGCTGCGCTGCATCTTCTGCGGCATGTGCGAGGAAGCCTGTCCGGAGGACGCCATCTTCCTCGAGAAGAACTTCGAGCTCTCCGACTACAAGCGGGACGCCTTCATCTACACGAAGGACGAGCTGCTGGTCGGGCCGGAGAAATCGGGCTACCTGCCGGCGCGCTGATCGCGCCCCGCGCCCTCCCCGGCGCGATCCAGGCCGAGCTGCTCGAGCAGTCGTGCCGCCAGTTCCGGCCAGCTCCAGCGTTCGAGCCCGCGGCTCGCCGCCGTGCCGAGGCGTTCGCGGAGGGCCGGATCGAGGAGCGCCCGACGGATCGCGCGGGCGAGGAAGAAGGGGTGCCGCCACCGCACCACGAGCGCGTTCTCGCCGTCCCTCGCGAAGTCGGTCGTGCCGCTCGGCGTGCACACCACCGGGGTCCCGCAGGCCAGGGCTTCGAGCGCCGTGTTGCACCATCCGGCCTTCTTCTCGGCGGCCACGAACAGGTGCGCGGAGCGATAGAGCGCGACCAGCTCCTCCTGCGTCGGATCGAGGACGAAGCGGATCCACGGGAGGTCGGGAGCGCCGTCGCGAGGATCCTGCCGGTTGTGCGGTCCGACGCTGTCGAAGAGCACGGCCTCGAATTCGGGCACCCGGCCGCGCAGGCCGGCCAGCGCCCGCAGCACAAGGTCGGTGCCCTTCTTGGGGCGCGAGCGGCGCCCGTTGAGGAGGACCCGCAGTGGCGCCGCGGCGCGCGGCCCGTCCCCGGGCCGGAACTGGTCGAGCCGGATGCCACCCGCGCCGTCGAGCACCGGGCGGCGCGCGCGCGCCTCGACCCGCCGACGCAGCGGCCCCGAGTTGGCGGCGAGCCGGATCCCGCGGTCCGCGATCGCGGCCGCGAGCCCCGGATCGCCCTCGATCACGCAGTAGTAGAGGTGGCATCCGGAGGGCTGCCCCCGGAACGCCGCGAAGGTGTGGGGATCGGCGCAGACGGCGAGGTCGGAACGCGAGGCGGCGGCCTGGGCGAGCGGCAGGCAGCGTCCCCGGAACGGAAGCCAGCCGGGCGCGCCGCCCTCGGGATGGTAGAGCCGCACCTCGTGGCCGAGGTCGGTCCACGCGTTTCCCAGCTCGAGGAAGCGGCGCACGCCACCGAACACGCCGACGTGGGGGAGGAAGAGGGCGATGCGCATCGAGCGCGCACCATAGCGGCTTCGCGGGCCGAACGGCCACCGGCGCCGCGCGCGGCGGGGGCGAGCCGTTTCGGCTCGCGACGGCCGGCGTTTCCCGTCGAAACGCGGGCGGTCGCGAGCGAACACCCGGATCCGGCGCGAGCTCGGGTTCGGGGCGAGGGGGTCGGCATAACGTGCTGTAACGGGCTCGATTGCGAGTCTGGCGCCGCACTGGTACGTGGCCTGCAAGAGCCGGGGCAAAGCCTATCCACTCCCGCCCCGAGCGGGGCGGGCGTCGACCTCAACCCAAGTCAGGAGGATCCCGAGACATGACCACCCTGATGCGCTGGAGTCCGCTCTTCACGCCGCGCCGCGACCTGGCCGGCCTCCGCAGTGACTTCGACCACCTGTTCGACAGCCTCATCTCCGGTTCCGGATCCAACCCCGGGCGCGAGCTCTTCGCGCCGGCCGCCGACATCCACGAGAATGCCGAGGCGTTCGTGATCCGGCTCGATCTCCCGGGCGTCTCGCAGAAGGACGTGAAGGTGAGCATCATGGGCGACACCCTCACGATCCGCGGGGAGCGGAAGCACGAGGAGAACCGCGACAAGGACAACGTGCACTACCGCGAGCGGATGTTCGGAAGCTTCGAGCGCACGTTCACGCTCACGGCCCCGGTGCGCAGCGACCAGGTCAAGGCGACCTACCGCGACGGCGTGCTGGAGGTCCGCGTGCCCAAGGCCGAGGAAGCCCGGACCCGCGAAATCGAAGTGCAGGTCGGCTGAGAGTATCCTGAGCGCGGGCCACGCTCGGGCCGGGTCCGTCCGGCCCGGCGTGGCCGCCGCGCATTCACCGAAAGGAACGACATGGGCAAGGTCATCGGAATCGATCTCGGAACCACCAACTCGTGCGTGGCGGTGATGGAGGGCGGCGAGCCCAAGGTCATCGCGAACGCGGAAGGGTTCCGGAC
>CAZIVR010000091.1:3518-15047 GCA_964542745.1 uncultured bacterium | reverse complement strand
GCCATTCGAGGAAGCCGCGCAGGTGCAGGCGGGCGAAGGGCTCGACGTGTCGTGGACCGACGACTCGCGTACGCGCGGCGGGCGTGGCGACGCGCTCGTCGCGGACGACGAGACCGACCACGGCCGCGGTCGCGCCCACGTCCGCTACAAGATCCGCCGCGACTGCCTCGACACGCGCTACCAGTGGGAGAGCGAGGGAGTCTCGTGGCCGCCGCGGGTGGCGCACGATCCACCCCGGCACCAGCCGCGCCTCAAGCCGCCGCTCCGGCCGTGGCGCGGGGACGCGATGCTCGAGGTCGCCGACGCGGCCCCGGGAGCGGTGCAAGTAGCGCTCTACGACCTGCAGGGGCGCGAGGTGATGTCGGAGCGCGTGGAGCGCTCGGGCGAGGGGGGTCTCCAGTTCCCGCTCGATCGGGCCCGCGAGCCGCTCCGCGCGGGCGTCTACTTCGCGCGGGTGCGCGACGCCTCCGGCGCGTGGTCCGGGGCAGTGCGGGCGGTGGTGCTGAGGTAGGGAGGCGGATCACGCAGCACGCCTCTGACGCCTCGGAGCAGCCTCGCTGAGCGAAGCGAGACACGAATAGCCCCCGCCGCCCAACTCGGCTAGCCTCGGCCGCGCATGCGCGTCCTCCTGGTCAACGCGTTCCACTGGATGAAGGGCGGCGTCGAGCGCACCTACCTCGACGAATCGCGATGGCTCGAAGCCGCGGGCCACGAGGTCGCGCACTTCGCGACCCGGGATTCCCGCAACCTCCCGAGCCCGACGTCGGACCACTTCGCGCCGCCCGCGGACTTCACCGAAGGGGGAGGGCTCGCCCAGATCGCGCAGCTCCCGCGCGTGTTCTGGTCGGCGCCCGCGGCGGCGGCGATGGAGCGGTTGCTGGGCGCGTTCCGGCCCGATGTCGCGCACCTTCACGCGCCGAGCCGGCACCTGACCCCCGCGATCCTCGAGCCGCTCGAGCGGGCCGGCGTGCCGGTCGTGATGACGCTCCACGACTTCAAGCCGTGGTGCACCAACCGCATCCTGTTCGCGCGCGGCGACACCTGTGAGCGCTGCCGCGGCGGGCGCCACTGGCGCGCGGTCACGACCGGCTGCGTGCAGGGCTCGCGCCTGAAGAGCGCGGTGGGGGCGCTCGAGGCCTACCTGCACGACGGGCGCCGGGCGTACCGGAGCGTGCGCCTCTGGATCGCGCCGTCGCGCTTCGTGCTCGACATGGCGCTTTCGTTCGGGGTGGATCGCGAGTCGCTGCGTCTGCTGGGGCACGGTGTCGAGGGTGCGGGAGCGGGCGGCGGATCCGGAGCGAGCGAGGCGGGGGCGCGGATCGCCGGCGCGGACCGCGGTGCGCCGGAGCCGGGCGCCGCGGGCCGAGGAATGCCGGAGCCGGACGCCGCGAGCCCGGGCGCGCCGCGCTACGCGCTGTTCGCGGGACGGCTCTCGATCGAGAAGGGCGTGAAGCTGCTGCCCGCGATCGCGGCGGCCATCGCGCCGGCGCCGCTCAAGGTGGCGGGGGACGGGCCGCTCGGGGACTGGCTCGCCGCGCAGGCGGCGCCCAACCTCGAGCGGCTCGGCCACCTCGAGGACGCGGCGCTCGCGGCGCTCCGCGCGAGCGCCGCGGCCGTGATCGTGCCCAGCCTCTTCTACGAGCACTTCGGTTACACGGCCGCCGAGGCGCTGCTCGACGCCCGGCCCGTCGTGGCGGCTCGGATCGGGGCGCTCCCGGAGCTCGTGGAGCACGAGGTCACGGGGCTCGTGGCCGAGCCCGGCGACGGGGCGGCGTTGGGCGCGCTGGCGCGGCGGGCGCTCGAGGATCCGCTCGCGCCGCGCTGGGGCGAGCAGGGCCGCGCCCGCGTGCTCGAGATCGGCGATCCGGCGCGCCACGTCGAGGGGCTGCTCGCGATCTACGCCGAGGCGATCGCGAAGCGCTGACGAGCGGCGCGGCCGGGCCGCGGAGTCCCGAACCGCCACGCGAACGCCAACGCCCATTCCGACCCCAGGCCCGGCGCTCACGCCGGCACCGCGAAGGAGGAGATCGAGTGCGCATCGCCGACATGAACTGGATGCAGGTCGAGGAGTACCTGAAGCGGAACGATCTCGCCGTGCTGCCGATCGGGAGCGTCGAGCAGCATGCCTACCTGAGCCTCGCCACCGACGCGATCCTGGCCGAGCGGGTGGCGGTGGAGGCGGCCGAGCCGCTCGGAGTCCCGGTCTTTCCGGTGGTCGCGTACGGCATCACGCCCAACTTCCGCGCCTACCCGGGCACGGTGTCGCTGCGGATCGGGACGATGCTCGCGGTGGTGCGCGACGCGCTCGACGCGTTCGCCGAGCAGGGGTTCCGGCGGGTGCTGGTGGTGAACGGTCACGGGGGCAACGTCCCGGTGCGGAGCCTGTGCGCCGAGTGGATGGCGTCCCGGCCGGGGGTTCGGGTCCGATTTCACGATTGGTGGAACGCGCCGCGCGTGTGGAAGACGGTCGAGGCCATCGACCCCGTGGCGCGGCACGCCTCGTGGATGGAGAGTTTCCCCTGGACCCGGGTCGCGGCCTCCGTGGAGCCCGAGGGCGCCAAGCCGGAGATAGATCTCGCGGCGCTGCAGGGGATCGGCCCGGCGGCGATGCGGGAGCGCCTCGGCGACGGCAACTGCGGCGGGCGCTACCGCCGCCCCGACGCCGACACCGACCGCCTGTGGCGGGTCGCGGTCGAGGAAACGCGGGAGTTGATGGAGGCCGGGTGGGCGTGAGAGGTTTCCCGCCCGTCGTCGGGCGCGCCGCGTGCCGCCCCATTCCCGAAGGAGGAGCCCCCATGAAGAAGGCCATCGGAACCTGCATCGCGCTCGCGATGCTCGCCGCGTTCACGCCGCAGCCGACCGTCGCGGACGGTTCGGGCGACGCGCTCCGGCAGGAAGTCATCGCCAACATGATGGACGCCGGCAAGAAGGTGATGGAGCTGGCGGAAGCCACCCCCGAGAAGAAGTACGACTGGCGGCCCGGCAAGGGCGTGCGCTCGATGAACGAGGTGTTCCTGCACGTGATCGGCGCCAACTACATGATCCCGGGCCTGCTCGGCGCGCCGAGCGGCAAGAGCATGGACGAGCTGATGAAGCTCGAGAAGACCAGCCCCGGCAAGGCCGAGGTGCAGAAGATGCTCAAGGACTCCTACGAGGTCGCGAGCAAGGCCGTGGCGGGCGTTCCGGATTCCGAGATGGACACGCAGGTGGATTTCTTCGGCAACAAGATGAGCAAGCGCGCGATCATGATGCTGCTCTCCGCGCACTCGCACGAGCACCTCGGGCAGTCCATCGCCTACGCGCGCATGAACGGCATCGTGCCGCCGTGGACCGCGCGCGAGATGGAGGCGGCGAAGAAGGCCGCCGCGGCGAAGAAGGGGAACGGCGGGATGTAGCCGCCGCCGCGCGGCGGGACGCGCGCGGATGAAGCGAAGCGGGGCGCTCCGGGGAACCGGGGCGCCCCGTCGCTCGTGGGGCCGCAGCACCGCTCCCGCGCTTCCGGCGCGCGGCGCGCCCGGTCGCCCGGGGCCGCGGCGCTACTCCTGCGTGCCGAACTCCCAGGGCGCGACGCCCGCCTCGAGCTCCACGCCGAGTCCCGACGCCAGCCGGTTGGAGAGGTTGTAGTAGGCGGCGATCTCGGTGGCCTTGAGGATCTCGGCGTCGCCGAAGCCGTACTCGCGGAGCCGCTCGACGTCGGCGGCGGTGCGCTCCTCGGGCTCGCAGGTGAGCGCCACCGCGTGGTCGAGCAGCACGCGGTCGCGCGCCGGGAGGTTGGCGGCGCGGTAGTCGAGCGCCACGGCGCGGGCGAGGCCCTCGTCGCCGAGCGCCGCCGCGAGCTTCGGGCCGTGGTGGGCGACGCAATAGCCGCACCCGTTGGTCGCCGAGACCACCACCGCGATCGCCTCGGCCTGGGCCCGCGAGAGCGGCGCCGGGTCGGCCATCAGGGCGCGGTAGAGCTCGAACGTCTTTTCGAGCCCGCGCGGGTCGAGCGCACCCGCGCGCCACAGGCCCGCGACCCGGCCCGCGGAGGACTGGGCCGCGATCCGGGCGTGGAGCTCGGCCAGCGCGGCCGGGGCCTCGCCGGGAGAAACGTCGGTGATCCAGCTCATGGGGAACCTCGGGGTCGGGAAGCGTGGGGGTGCTCGAGGAAAGGTCCCGCGGATGTTAGGAGCGGGGCAGGACCCGGTCAAAACGCGGAACGGCGCTGGCGGGAGCGGCCCGCGCGCCCTAATCTGGCGCGCATGAAACGCACCCAGGCCATCGCGCTCGCCGCGCTCCTCGCGCTCGGCCTCGGCGTGTGGGCGGCGATGGTGGGCTTTCGCGGCCGGGCGCGCCCGGCCGATCCCGACGTCGTCACCCGCGCCATGGAGGCGATCCCGGCGCCGGTGGACTCGGCCGAGATCAAGTCGCGCTGGCAGGAGGAGGTGCGCGGCGTGGACCTCGCGGGCCTCGACGGCGCGCAGCGCGAGCTGTTCGTGCGCTTCGCCAACGCCGGGTCCTGCACCTGCGGGTGCGGCTACACGCTGGCCGGCTGCAAGGCCTCCGACATGTCCTGCGAGGTGAGTGGGGAGCGCCTGCACGCGCTGCTGGATTCGATCCGCGCCGGGCACATCCGGGACGCCGCGGGCATCCGCGCGAGGCCCGCGCCCGATGGTTGACACTGCCCGGAGCCGGGACTAGCCTCCCTTCGTTCCCACCCCGAGCCACATCCATTCGAGGCGCATTTGACGCGCCCTTCATGCCCCGGAGGTGTCCGATGCCGTTCCCGAAACTCACCGCGAAGACCTTCGCCTCCATCCGCGAGCTGAACGGAATTTCCCAGCGCACGATGGAAGAGCACTACGAGCTGTACAAGGCCTACGTCGGCAAGACCAACGAGATCCAGGAGAAGCTCGCGAACGTGGACCGCGCGAGCGCCAACCAGATCTTCAGCGACCTGCGCTCGCTGCGCGTGGACCTGTCGTTCGCGACCGGCGGCGTCAAGAACCACGAGACGTACTTCGGCCACCTCGGCGGCAAGGGCGGCGCGCCGACCGGCAAGGTGGCGGAGCTGATCGCGCGCGACTTCCCGTCGGTGGACGCGTTCCTCGCCGACTTCAAGGCCTCCGGGCTCGCCGCCCGCGGCTGGGTGTGGCTCGCCTACGACCACGACTGGAACACGCTCACCACGGTGGTGGGCGACGCCCAGAACACCTTCCCGCTCTGGAACGCGACGCCGGTGCTGGCGCTCGACGTCTACGAGCACGCGTACTGGCTCGACTACGGTCGCGCCCGCGCCAAGTACATCGAGGCGTTCTTCAACAACCTCGACTGGGACGCGGTGAACGCGAACCTCGAGCGGGCTCTCGCCATGCAGGCGGTGGCCAAGTAGCGCCTTTCACACCCGGGGAGCGAGACTCCCCCTCGCGGCGGGCTCCCGAAGGAGCCCGCGCGTGCTTCTCGGAGGAACCATGGCGGTCAGCCTGCTGCCGGTGATCGGCAAGCCCGCGCCCGATTTCACCCTGCCCTCGACCACGGGCGAGCCGATCTCGCTCAAGCAGTACAAGGGCAAGAAGACCGTGGTGCTGTACTTCTACCCCGAGGACGAGACGCCGGGCTGCACCAAGCAGGCCTGCGCGTTCCGCGACGTCAACGAGCAGCTGGAGAAGCACAACGTCGTGCTGCTCGGCGTGAGCAACGACTCGCTCGAGAAGCACCTCGGCTTCCGCGACCACTACCACCTGCCGTTCCCGCTGCTCTCCGACGAGGACGCCGCGGTCTCGAAGCTCTACGGCGTCTACAAGATGCGGAACCTCTACGGCAAGAAGTCCATGCGCATCGAGCGCACGACGTTCGTCATCGACCGCACCGGGCGGATCGCGCAGATCTGGCCGAAGGTGAAGGTGGACGGTCACGTGCAGGACGTGCTGGAGTTCGTGGGCGACGACTAGGGGCGGCGCCGCGCGCCGCGTCGCAGTACCGGCGGGGGCGGGGCCGCCCACTTCCGCCCCCGCCGGGCACCCCCGCGCCACCCGCGCGATGGGGAGGTTCCGTTGCAACCCTGGCCGACCCGGCCGGTGCCGGTGTTCCCGCTGCCGAACGTGGTGCTGTTCCCGCTGGTCGCGATTCCCCTGCACGTCTTCGAGCTTCGCTACCGCACCATGGTGCGGGACTCCCTCTCGGCGGGCCGCCACATCGCCCTGGCGGTGCTCAAGCCCGGCTGGGAGCGCGACTACCACGGCAGCCCGGAATTCCACCCGCTGGTGTGCTTCGGATCCATCGCCGAGGTCGAGTGGCTGCCCAACGACTGCTACGACCTGCGGGTGCGGGGCCTCGCGCGCGCGCGGGTGAGCCGCATCGCGCGCGAGTATCCCTACCGGGCGGCGAAGCTCGAGCCGTGCCCGCAGCACCCGTATCCCGAGGACGACCCGCTGGTGCGGATCGAGCGCGACGCGGTGATGGACGCCGCCCGGCGCATGGCGCGCGCGCTCTCGAGCGAGCTCGCGCCCCCCGACGGGCTCGGGCTCGAGGCGACCGTCAACCTCGCCTGCACGTTCGCGCCCATGGATCCGCAGGCCAAGCTCGCCCTGCTCGAGGAGGACAGCGTGCTCGAGCGCGGCCGCCGGATCCGGGAGTGGATCGAGGCCTGGCTGCAGGCGGGCGGCGCCGGGCCCGGGCGCGAGGCGGGCGGGGCGCGGAACTAGGGCTCCGTTCGAGAACTCCGCGGGCGCGGAGTTCCCGAACGGCGCTTCGGCCGGAGCGCGCGGACGCGGACGCGTGAACTCAGGCAGGCGCCGCGCCGCGGCGCCGGCCCCGACGGGCCGCACGCGGTGACGGCGAGCGCAAGGAGCGCACTCGCCGCCCCGCGGCGGCCGCCGTGTCACGCCACGCTCGGCGCCGGACGCCGGAGTCCCCCGATCTCGCAAACGTCCGGGCTTCCCGTGACGCAACACCCGTGGGTCGCGGGCGCGCGGGGACGCGCCCGAAGGCTCGCGAAGTCGCGTGTCATGGGTGGCGGCCAGCTTCGATGGGGGGACGAAGACCGGGCGGGGAGTCGAGCAGGGCGCCGGTGTGCTTCGTTCAATTGTCGCGGAAGGAGGGGCTCGCGACGTGGGAATGATAGGAGCCCGCTCCACCGGAGCGCAACGGAAAAATGTCGCGCCGCCGATCATTTGCGGCACGGCGCGCGGGCTGACTATGCTCGGCCACGTTCGAGATCCGACGTTTCGTCCTTCCGCGCCGCCGGCTCCCCCCGCCGGACGGCGGCGGGCATGCACGGAAGGAGCGCCCATGCCTCAGCTCAACCGCGGTTTCACGCTCACGTGGCTCGGCCACTCCTCGTTCCGCCTCCGCACCCGCGGGGCCAAGACCGTGCTGCTCGATCCGTGGGTGGAGGGCAACCCCGCCTGCCCGCGCGACGCCAAGGCGTTCGAGGCGATCGACGTCATGGCCATCTCGCACGGCCACGGCGACCACATGAGCGACGCGATCACGCTCGCGAAGAAGTTCAAGCCCGCGATCATCTGCAACTACGAGATCCACCTGTTCCTGTCGAAGAAGGGCGTGAGCGGCACGTCGCCCATGAACAAGGGCGGCACGCAGGAGGCGGACGGGATCCGGTTCACCATGGTGCACGCCACGCACTCGAGCGGCATCGAGGACGGCGCGCAGGTGGTCTACGGCGGCGAGCCGTGCGGCTACGTGGTGACGCTCGAGGACGGCACCCGCATCTACCACGCGGGGGACACCGGCCCGATGGCCGACATGGCCGTGATCGGCGAGCTCTACCAGCCGGAGATCGCGCTGCTGCCGATCGGCGACCTCTACACGATGGGCCCGCGCGAGGCGGCGTGGGCCGCGAAGGCGGTGCAGGCCAAGTACGTGGTCCCGATGCACCACAGCACGTTCCCGGCGCTCACCGGCACGCCCGAGATGCTGCGCGAGGAGATGAAGAAGCTCGGGGTGAAGGCCGAGGTGGTCGCGTTGCGCCCGGGGGAATCGCTCTCGTAGGAGGACTTCGGTGCCGACCGGCCGCGCCGCCGCCCGTCTCCTCGCCCCGCCGCTGATCGCGGCGATCCTCGCCGTGAACGTGGACGGCTGCGCGAGCGGCGCTCGAGGCGCGCACGGCATCGGCACGCCGCTCGATCCGGTGGCGGCGCATTCGGCCTGGCTGGTCCGCGTCCCGCCCGGAACCGTGATCGAGCTGACGCGCCGGGACGGAACCGTCGTGCGAGGTCGCTTTCGCGGGATCGTGCCGATGGGGGACGAGGCGTACGCTCGGCACTGGGAGGAATTCGCCCGCGCTCGCGGCGACTCGCTCGCGCTCCCCAGGCCGGGCGCGTGGCTCGAGTTGCGGCCCCGGCGCGGCGCGGTGCGCGGCGTGCGCTTCGACGGATTCGAGCTCGGGGCCGTCGAGGTGAGCGACAGCGCGGGCGTCACCGAATCGGTTCCGTTCGCCCGGCTCGCCGAGTTGCGCGAACCCGGCGGGCGGAGCTGGAGCCGCGAGCAACTGATCGGCGAACTGCTGGCCGGGCGGCTGCCGGCGTCGTCGTTGATCCGCCTGGAGGTCGGCTCCGGGGAGATCACCCTGCCGGCCGATGACGTGGCGGAGGTCGAACGGCGCTCCTCGGGCGTCGATGAACTGACCGGCGTGATCGCCGTGGTCGGCGGGGTCCTGATCATCGTGACCGTGGTCGCGTGGGCCACGGCGAAGCCCAAGGGTCCCAGCTGCGACGTGCCCCCTCCCCAGCTGTGGTGAGGCGGGAGCGCCGGCCGCGCCGCTCAGTGCGAGAGCACCGCGATCACGTCGTAGGCGGTGTGGGCGAGGATCGCGACCGTGGTGTTGGTGGCCCGCCGGGTCCAGCCGAGGATCAGGCCGAGCGCCAGGATCACGAGCATCCCGTACCACGAGTACTGGACGTGAAGCGCCCCGAAGAACGCCGAGGTGAGGAGGATCCCGAGCCGGGGCTGGAGCGCCCCGCGCAGCGTGATCTCCTCGCCCACGCCGGCGCTCAGGCCCAGCAGCAGCGCGCGCCCGGGTCCCATCCCCGAGGCGATCGCCTCGGTGACGCGCCGGTCCGAGGCCCACAGGTCCGGGAACAGCCGCTGCTGCAGGAGGTCGGCTCCGGTGTTGAGTCCCCACAGCGCGCCGAGCGCGAGCGCCGCGACCAGCAGGTCGCGCCAGCCGCCCCACGCGAGGCCGAGGCGCGCGGCCGCCTCGCCGAGATCGCGGCGCACCATCCAGCCGACTCCCGCGAACGCGAGCAGCACGTAGCCCACCAGCCCGCCCCCGAGCCCGACCCGCTCCATGAGGGATTCCGGGGAGGCGACCAGTTCGTCCATCACGAGCTGCGCGGCGAACCAGCCGGGCACCGCGAGCGCGAGCGCCAGCACCACCACGCGGGCCGAGAGTCGCAGGACGTGCCCGGGCGCGGGATCGCGGAACAGCGCGCGCGCGATCGCGCTGCCGACCGGCGTCGGCACGGTGAGCACGGCGAGGCCCGCCGCGCAGGCCGAGACCATCGCCAGCGCCGCCCGCGCCAGCCCGGGCATCGGGCTCTGCCAGATCGCGAGGCCGAAGGCGAGGCCCGCCACGAAGCCGAGCGCCGGCACGACCCAGCCGAGGGCGAAGTAGAGTTCGCGCCACCCGCGGTTCGCGTCGGCGGCTTGCGCCGCCACGAAGATGCCCGCGGCCGCGGCGAGGAAGGCGAGTTCCTGCTGGCCCGCCAGCATGCCGCCGATGCCGAACACGAGGAGGATCAGGAGCCACGCGAGGAGCGCCCTCGGAAGGCTCGGCCCGCGCTCGACGGGCGACTCGGGCGGGCCGGGAACGTCGGGCGGGGTTTGATTCGGATCGTGCATTCGCGGCAGCATAGCCAGCGCACCGGGAAGCGTCCACGACCGTGCCGCCGCCACCGAGGGAGGAACGATTGATCGTGCAGGTGCTCTACTTCGCGCAGGCGCGCGAGCGCGCCGGACGGGCGAGCGAGACCCTGGAGATCCCGGGCGGCGCGCGTCTCGCGCAGGCGGTGGAGGCGATCCGCGCCGCGCATCCCGATCTCGCGCCGCTCTGGGCCCATCTCGCGGTGGCGGTGGACGGCGTGCTGGCCCCGGCCGACGCGCCGCTTCGCGACGGCGCCGAGATCGCGCTGCTGCCGCCGGTGAGCGGTGGGTGACGTGACGCGGGCGCGCGCCCCACGCCGGGCGGCCCGCGCGGGATCCGCGTCCGCCCGGCTCGCGCGCAAGCCGGCCCGCGCCGCGCGCGGGGGCGCGTTCTCGTTCCATCCGCTCACGCCCGAGCGCTGGCCCGACGTGGTGAAGCTGTTCGGGCCGCGCGGCGCGTGCGCCGGGTGCTGGTGCATGTTCCCCCGCAACACCACGAGCGAGGGCTCGACCTCGGGCGAACCCAACCGGCGCGCCTTCCGGAAGCTGGTGGCCTCCGGCAACCCGCCGGGCATCCTCGCCTACGAGGGCGACGCGCCCGTCGGGTGGGTGGCGATCGCGCCGCGCGAGGAGTACCGGCGCTTCGAGCGCTCGCGCATCCTGCAGCCGGTGGACGACCGCCCGGTGTGGTCGGTGCCGTGCTTCTTCATCGCGCGCAGCCACCGCGGCCGCGGGCTCACGGTGGCGCTGCTCGAAGCCGCCTGCGCGTGGGCGCGCTCGCGCGGCGCCACGATGGTCGAGGGCTACCCGGTGGACACGAAGGGCAAGACCTACGCGGCCACCTTCGCCTTCCACGGGCTGCCGGGCACGTTCGAGGCCGCCGGGTTCCGCGAGGTGCTGCGCCGATCCGACCGCCGCCCGATCATGCGCCGCGCGCTGCGGCCCGCGCGGCGGGGAGCGAGGGCGCGTGGCTGAACTTGTGCGTGATCCGGTGGACGCGGCGTCGCTGGTCGCGCGCGCGACCCGGCCCGACTGCGGGGCGATCGCGCTGTTCCTCGGCACCTCGCGCGACCACCACGAGGGCCGCCGGGTCGCGGGGCTCGCCTACGAGGCCTACGAGCCGATGGCGCTCGTCGCGCTCGCGGCGATCGAGGAAGCGGCGCGCGCGCGCTTCGCGATCGCGGCCTGCACGATCGTCCACCGGCTCGGCGAGGTGCCGATCGGCGAGGCGAGCGTCGCCGTGGTGGTGTCCGCGGGGCACCGCGGGCCCGCGTTCGACGCCTGCCGCTGGGCGATGGACGAGCTCAAGCGCACCGTCCCGATCTGGAAGAAGGAGCGCTACGCGGGCGGCGGCGAGGGCTGGGTCGAGGGCACGCCGCTCTCCTGACCGCGGGCGCGCTCGAGCGCGCGGGCGCACTCCTCGCGCACCGCCGAGGAGGGATCGAAGGTCCGGGCCTCGTCGAGCGCGTCGCCGGCGTCGCCCGCGGCTTCGGGGCGCGTCGCCGCGATCTCGCCGAGCGCCCACGCCGCGTGCGCGCGCACCAGCCAGTCGCGGTCCTCGCGCAGCGCCCGCACCAGGGCCGCCGCGGCGGCGGCCTCGCGCCGGTTGCCGAGGGCCACGCACACGTTGCGCAGGAACCCGTCGCGCCCCGCGCGCCGCACCGGGCT
>CAZIVR010000091.1:0-3418 GCA_964542745.1 uncultured bacterium | reverse complement strand
GTGCCGCAGTGATCGGCCGCGAACGCCGGGTCGGGATCGAGGGCGCGGTCCACCAGCACCTCGCCGAGCAGGAACCACGACCCGCGCGTGGGGGAGAGCAGCCCGCTGTGCTTGCCCGTCCAGCCGAGCCCGGCGCGCTCCGCCCAGCCGCGCTCGAGGATGGCGCCGGTGTCCGAGTACCACAGCGCGCGCGAACCCGGCAGCGCCTCCTCCATGATGAAGCGCTCGAGCGCCGCCAGCTTCTCGCGCATCAGCGCGTGGTAGTCGTCCCCCGCCGCGTAGCGGGCGATCTTCCCGAGGCGCGCGTCGCGGCCGGCGTCGCGCCCGGGCTCGTGGTGGAGCGCCACGCACACCACGCTCGCCGCCCCCGGCAGGAGCCGCGCCGGATCGGCGCGGCGCTCGCGCTGGTCCGGGGCCGCGAGCCAGTCCATCCCGCCGTGGAGCCCGGAGGCGATCCACGCGTCGTAGTGCTCGAGGCACTCGAGCGGCTCGACCCGCGCGATGCCGCAGGCCTCGAAGCCGAGGTGGGTGGCGCGGGCGCGAATGGCCGCCGCGGGAGACGGGTTCGCGGGCGACGGGCTCATCGGGAGCGGGGGCGTGGCGCCGGACGGTTCAGCGCGCCGAGTCGGGCGCCGCGCCTTCCGCGGGCGAGCGCGCCGGGCGGCGGGCGCGGCGATCGGCGGGGCCGTCCGGGCCCGGCCCGAGGATCGGCCGCACCAGCGGAAGCACCGCGGGGCCGGATCCCGAAAGCCGGCCGAGGCGGCGCGCCTCCGCCGCGGCCCTCTCGCCGGCGCTGCGCATCAGGTCGAGCGCCTCGCGGTCCGCCGCGTCGTTCGCGCCACCCTCGCCGCGCGTGCCGCCCGGGCCGCGATTCGGGGGGCCCGCCAGGCGCCGGCCGAGATCCACCGGCACCAGATCCTCGATGCGGGCGCGGGCCAGCGGGCCGGCGCGGCGCTCGACCAGCTCCAGCGAGGGGCCGCGGTTCACCGTCACGCCTTCGATCCGCGCGAAGTTGCGGATCGGCTGCGCCTCGGCGAGCGCCGGGCCGATCTGCGCCGGGGTCACGAGGTGCGTGCGGAGGTCGGGCGCGCCGAGGCGGGAGAGGGGCGCGAACAGTGTCGAGCTCGTCCCCTCGGAGCGGGCGCCGTCGTCGCGCGAAGCGGGCCGGCCCTGCAGCGGCGACCAGCCCACGAAGTCGCCGGCGATCGTCCACGACACCGCGCCCGGCATCCACTGGAGGCCCGGCGTCCACACCCAGCCCTGGAAGCGGTCGAAGAACCACTGCCCGTAGTGGTAGGTGGCCCAGCCGAACGGCTCCGCCGAGATCCACACCCAGCCCCACACGTCGGTCGGCGCCCAGAAGCCGTCCTCGAACGGGCGCCACTGGTTCCACGCCACGCGCGGCCGGAACACGAATCCGTACGGCTCGATCAGGATCCAGTCGCCGTAGTCCTCGAGCGCGTCGTAGAACACGCGGTACTCGGGCGCCATCGCCTGCCGCGCGACCGGCTGGCTCGACGAGGCGGGCGCGAGCCCGCCGGCGGCGCAGCCGAGGATCGGCGCGACCGCGAGGGCGAGGGCGAGGAACGGGAGTCCGGCGGGTGAACGTCGCATGGGGCGCTCCGGGGTCGGATCGCGGCGCCACCAGCTTCGGACGCGGCGCGGCGCGCGGTCAAGCGGCGGCGCGAGGCGCGGGTCGGACTCCGTGGGACGTTCGCGGCGGGAAGCCGCCGCGCTCACGTCAGAGGTTCTTGTAGTTCGGCCCGCCGCCGCCCTCGGGGGTCACCCAGGTGATGATCTGGTAGGGGTCGGCGATGTCGCAGGTCTTGCAGTGGACGCAGTTGGAGGCGTTGATGTGGAGCTTGAGCGCCCCGCCGCCCTTCGCCTCGTCCGGCACCATCTCGTAGACGTTGGCCGGGCAGAAGTGCTGGCAGGGGTTGCCGAACTCCTCGCGGCACTTCGTGGCGCACACGTCGGTGTCGGCCACCAGCAGGTGCACGGGCTGGTCCTCGTCGTGGCTCGTGCCCGAGAGGTACACGTCGGCGAGCTTGTCGCTGGTGAGGGCACCGTCGAACTTCGGTGCGGCGGGCTTGCCGTCCGGGTGGACGTCGCGAAGCTTCGCCATCCGCTCGTGCCCCGGGTGACCGGCCACGCGGTCGCGCAGCAGCCAGTCGCGGCCGCCCGTCACCATGGCCACGCCGGTGTTGAACATCCCGGCGAAGAGCCCGCCGTCGAACCCCTGGTGGAAGTTGCGCACGCTCTTGAGCTCGGCGTGGGCCCACGAGGCCTCGAAGCGCTTCTCGTAGCCGGCGAGCCGCTCCTTCGAGAAGTCGTCGGCCACGAGGCATTCGAACAGCGTCTCGGCCGCGAGCATGCCCGACTTGATCGCGAGGTGGACGCCCTTGAGGCGCGCGCCGTTCAGGAAGCCGCCCGAGTCGCCGCACACCAGCAGCCCGTCGGCGGAAAGCTTCGGCATGGCCCAGTACCCGCCCTCGGGGATCGCCTTCGCGCCGTACGAAACCGCCTTGCCGCCCTCGAGCAGCGGGCGCACGTAGGGGTGGGTCTTGAAGCGCTGCAGGTTGCCGTGCGGGTCGCTGGTCGGGTCCTTCGCGTCGAGGCCGGTGACGAATCCCACCGCCCAGTGCGAATCGTCCATGCCGTAGAGGAAGGCGCCGCCGAACGTCTCGTTGGGCAGCGGCCAGCCCATGGTGTGGATGACGCGGCCCTTCTGCGCGCGCCCGGCGGGCACCTCCCAGATCTCCTTCACGCCGGTGGCGTACACCTGGGGATTGCGGCCCTCGGTGAGCCCGAGCTGCTTCTCGAGCACCTTGCCGAGCGTGCCGCGCGGGCCCTCGCACAGGACCGTGGCCTTCGCGCGGCAGTCGGCGCCGGGCTGGTAGTTGGGCTTCCTCTCGCCGTTCTTCGCCACGCCCTTGTCGCCCGTGCGCACGCCCGCCACGCGGCCGTTCTCGACCAGCGGGCTCGCCGCCGGCATCTCGGTCGCGACCAGCACGCCCTTGGCCTCGGCCTTCTCCGCCATCCACGCCACGAGGTTGCCGAGCGAGAGGATGTGGTTGCCGTGGTTGTCGAGCACGGGCGGCACGTAGGGCAGCCGGAACTGGCCGCCGGCGGTCAAGAACATCACGTCGTCGCCGGTGACGTCCGCGGCGATCGGGCAGCCCTGCTCGCGGTAGTCCGGCATCAGTTCGCGGATCGCGCGCGGGTCCATCACGCATCCCGAGATGCCGTGGGCCCCGACCGTGGCCGACTTCTCGAGCACGGCGATCGTCACTTCGGGGAGCGCGGCTCCCGTGCCGGAGGCGGCCGCGGCGTTGTGCTTCTCGATCAGGTTCGCGAGGTGGAGCGCGCCCGCGAGCCCGGCGGGCCCGGCGCCGATGAACTGCACGTCGAAATCGAG
>CAZIVR010000090.1:0-15119 GCA_964542745.1 uncultured bacterium | reverse complement strand
TGCTGGGCGCGGGCGCGCTCCTCGCGGGCCCGCTGCTGCTCCTGCTCCTGCTTGCGCGCCTGCTCCTCCCGGACCGCGGTGCGCTCGTGGGCCATCTCGGCCTGCACGCGCGCCACCGTGTCGGGAGCGAGGGTGCTCATGTGGTTCTTCACCTCGACGCCCAGCCGGCGCACGATCTGCAGCACCGCCTCGCTGGACATGCCGAGTTCCTTGGCGATTTCGTAGACCCGCTGCCTGCGGGATTCGGCGGCTTCAGGCACTGGGTTCTCCCGGGTTCGTTCCGGCCGCGGCGGCGGGCGCGGCCTCGCCGGACTCCGCGCCGTCGGCGGCGGGGGTCTCGGGCTCGGCATCCATTTCGGGCGAGAAGCCCATTTCGGCGGTCTCGGGGCTCGCGGGCGGGTGGGCGGCCAGGTACTCCTCGCCGGCGGCCCGGAGCTTCTCGGCGGTCTTCTCGCCGAAGCCCGGGATCTCCACGAGCGTGGCGAGCGGCGTGGCGAGCAGCTCCTGCACGGTTTCGATCCCCGCCGAGATGAGCTTCTCGGTGGTGGCCTCCCCGAGCTCCAGCTTCTCGATCTCCACGCGGCTGGCGCGCTCGGTCTCGAGGCGCTTCTTTTCGTCGCTCTTCGAGATCAGGTCGATGCGCCAGCCGGTGAGCCGCGCGGCCAGGCGCGCGTTCTGGCCGCCCTTGCCGATGGCCAGCGAGAGCTGGTCGTCGGCGACCACCACCACCATGCGCTTCTCGGCCTCCTTGACCTTCACGTCCATCACCTTGGCGGGCGCCAGCGAGCGCGACACGAACACCGCCGGATCCTGCGACCAGGGCACGATGTCGATCCGCTCGCCGCCCAGTTCGCGCACGATGCTCTGCACGCGCGAGCCCTTGAGGCCCACGCACGAGCCCACCGCGTCCACGCGCGGATCGTTGGAGTACACCGAGATCTTCGAGCGGGCGCCGGCCTCGCGCGCCACCGCCTTGATCTCCACGATGGCGTCGGCGATCTCGGGCACCTCGGCCTCGAACAGGCGCCGCAGGAACTCGGGCTGGGTGCGCGACAGGATCACCTGCGGCCCCTTCGCCGAGCGGTCCACGCTGTGCACCACGGCGCGCACGTAGTCGCCCTGGCGGTGGTAGGACCTCGGAATCTGCTCCCGCGCGGGCAGGAAACCCTCGGAGTGGTCGAGCTTCACGATCACGTTGCCGCGGTCCACCTGCTGGACCACGCCGCGCACCAGGGTGCCGACCTTGTCGGAGTACTCGCGGAACACGCGCTCGCGCTCCGCCTCGCGCACGCGCTGGATCAGCACCTGCTTGGCGGCGAGGATGGCGTTGCGCCCGAATTCCGCGATCGGGAGCGGCATCACGATCACGTCGCCGACGCCGGCCTTCGGCTGGATCGGGCGGGCCTCCTCGAGCGTCATCTGGAGCGCCGGGTCCTCGACCGTCTCGGCCACGGTCTTGCGGATGGCCACGGTGATGCCGCCGGTTTCGTTCGAGAACTTCACCTCGACGTCGGCGGTGGCTCCGTGCTTCTTGCGCACGGCGCTGGCCAGGCCGGCCTCGAGCGTCTCGATCAGAAGCGCCCGATCCACGCTCTTCTCGCGCGTGATCTGGCTCAGGGCTTCCAGGATCTCGTTGTTCATCGCCGTCCTCCCCGCGAGCGCTTGTCCGCCCACGGATCCACGATCAGGCGGGCCGTCTTGACCTGGGCCCACTCGAACCAGTGCTCGTTTCCATCCTCGGTGCGTATGCCGGCCTGACCGTCGCGCGGTCCGAGGAGGTCGCCCTCCCAGTGCCGGCGGCCCTCCCGCAGCTCGTGCGTGGTCAGGGTCACGCGTCGGCCCGAAAAGCGCTCGACCGCCTCGAGGGTACGGATCGGGCGCTCGATGCCGGGCGAGCTCACCTCGAGGTGGTAGCTCCCCGGAACCGTTTGGTTCATTTCCAGACAATCGGCCAGGCGTCGGCTGAACCGGGCGCACTCCCCGACCGTGATTCCGCCCGGCTTGTCCACCAGCACCCGCAGGATGCGCGAGTGCCCCTGATGCGAAAGTTCAACGTCCACCAGCTCGTACCCCAGTTCCTCGGCGAGAGGCAGGCTGAGCTGGCGAACCTCTTCTCGGACTTCCAATTTGGCTCCCGGAGTGCAGACAAAAAACGGAGTGGTCGCACCTGCCCCACTCCTGCGCCGCACATTACTCCATGCCCGGAGGCCCCGGCAAGGACGGCGAGAAACTGGCCGCCCTAGGGGACCCGGGCCAAGGGCCGCTCTCCGGCCCCGAAACGGGACTGCCCGATCCGCGTCCCATCGCGGAATTCTGCCGACAAAATCAATAACTACAATCAGTTATGCGACTGCCCCGCGGCGGGCCTGGCCCATCCGGCCTGGCGGCCCCGGGGGCCCGAGGCTCAGCGCCTGGCCAGCGGGCTCCGGTACACGATCCACGCGGCCACCCTCGAGACCTCGGCGAGGCTTTCCGGGGAGACCTGGTCCGGCAGGTCGGCACGGGTGTGCCAGGCCCCGTACTCGAAGTCGATGATGTCCACCGCCGGCAGCCCCTGCTCGAGCAGGGGGATGTGGTCGTCCGTCACCCGGTAGCCGATCTCCGGGCTGAAGGAGCGCGCCCCGGTGGCCCGGGCGCCCTCCAGCACCAGGGCGACGAGGTTCGACGCCATCTCGGCGGAGGTGGCCTCGACCCGGATGTCGAGGTCGCGGTCCCCCACCATGTCGAACAGGAAGGCCGCCGCCGGGCGGCGGGGGTCTCCTGCCGGCGGGAGGCGCCGGGCGTAGGCTCGCGACCCGAGCGAGAACTCCTCGGGATGCGCGGCCCGGCCCATGTCCTCGCCGTCGAAGAAGACCAGGTCCACGTCCACCGGAGCCCGCTTCCGCGACAGGCACTCGGCGACCTCCAGCAGCACCGCGACCCCCGAACCGCCGTCGTTGGCCCCGGGGCAGGGTTCGCTCCGCGCGGCGGGGTCCGGATCGTTGTCGCTCCACGGCCTCGTGTCCCAGTGGGCGCACAGCAGGAGGCGGCGCGGGGCCGCACCCCCCGCGGCCGGGAAGCGGGCGATCACGTTCACGAGCTCGAGCGGACGGCCGAGCGTGGTGTCGGTGACCTGCTGTTCCTCGACCTCCGCGCCGAGCCGGCGGAGCTCCCCCACCAGCCAGGCGCGCATGGCGGCGTGCCCCGGCGTGCCCGGCACGCGCGGGCCGAAGGCCACCTGCCGCTCGACGCGGGCGAACGCGCGGGCCCCGTCCACCGCCGGCGCCGGGTCGGAGACGCAGGAGGCGATCGCCAGCGGCAGGAGCGCGAGCAGCGACGCGGGGCGGATCACGGTCAGAAGGTAAACGCGGCGCGCAGCTCGAGTCGAATATTGCGCGACACGATGTCGCGTTCGATGTCGCGGTTCTGGCCGAAGCCGATGCCGAGGTTGCCGGTCACGTTGTTGCTGAAGGAGTACGAGCCGCTGCCGTTGATGGACAGCCGGTCGCGATTGACCGGGAGCTGCACCTGGTTGGTGGAAAGCTGGCGCGTGTCGCCGCTCTGCTTGGAGTAGGCGAGGGCCAGCGACAGGTTCACGTTGCTCCGCACCGTGGTTTCCTTGCCCAGCAGGTTGACCTTCTGCCCCTTGCTGTAGGACCGGCTCAGGTTGAGGTTCACGTCGGTGTTGCGGTCGGTGGTGATGGACGAGTTGAGCTGGAAGTTCTCGCGCTGGCTGACCCGCCGCTCCACGCGCAGTTCCGCGCGCGTCTGGTTGCGCAGCATGCCGCTCAGCCCCAGCAGCGGCTGCCACTGGCTGCTGGTGGCCCGCGTGCTGGGCCGCGTGTCCGAGGTGCGGTAGTCGGTCGAAACCGAACGGGTGTACGAGGTGCGCAGCACCGGGTTCTCCATGACCCGGTTGAGCCGCGCCACCTGCGCGAGGCGCCCGTACTCGAAATCGAGGTCCGGAAAGCGCACCGTCACGGTCCGCGACACCACGTCGTTCAGGTCGGAGCGCCGGGTCGAGTACTCGCCCCGCGTCGAGACGAAGGCGTCGTAGCCGATCGCGACGCGCGCGCGCCCCGAGGTCCGGAAGTCGGAGGAGCGCGCCGAGGTGTTGCCGATCGTCGTCCGCACCCCCTTGCCGGGGTCGGTGCTGAACCCGGGAGCGCTGCGCAGCCCCACCAGGTAGAACAGGTCGGGGGTGCCGGTGAGCCGGCTGTAGCCGCTCGCCTGCGAGTAGCTGGCGTCGGCCGAAACGTTGCCGAGCCGCGAGAGCGCCTGCCGGGCGATCGCCCCGCCGGTGAGCGGGCTCCGGACGCTGTCTCCCGCGGCGCGGCGGGGGGGCGCGAGCCGGTCGAGGGGCAGCGACCAGTTGAGGCCCATGGACTGCCCGTTGGTCACCGAACGCACCGACAGGTCGCGCGACAGGTCCGGCCGGTTGTCCTGCGTGTAGCTCGAGTTCCAATTGAGCCCGGGCGACAGCCACGGCCCGCGGTTCACCGTGTAGCGCGAATCGAAGTTCTGCTTCCACTGGACGACGCGGCCGAGGTTGATGAACCCGATGCGCTCGAGCTGCGGCGTCGGCAGGGTGAGGTTGCGGGTGGCGTCGAAGTGGTGGTGCAGCAGGTCGATCGGGCGCGTGTCGGCGCCGAAGGAGATCGCGGCGGTGCGCGAGCTGACGTTGCTGCGCGGCAGGATCCCGCCGTCCCGCTGCCGGTCGAAGGTCTCGGAGCGGCTGCTCGCGGTGCTGTAGTTCCAGAACAGGCGCTCGGGGAGCGGGAAGACGCCGAGCCGGGTCCCCGGCACCCGCATGCGCAGCAGGTTGCGGGGCGCGATCGAGTAGCTCACGTTCGAGTTGCGAGAGTTCCCGGAGGTCAGGGAGGTGGGACTGCGCCCGTCGCTCTCGGAATAGGAGGTGCTGGCGGTGATCCCGCCCAGCGTGTAGCGCAGCAGCGGGTGACTTCGGTCGCTCCAGTTGCGCGAATAGCTGGTCGAGAGACTGCGGGTCTCGTTGCGGGTCTCGCTGGCCGCCTGCAGCGCGCCCGGCCGGATCACGTCGTCGCCCGCGGTGAAGCGCGGCCGCGACGCGCTGCGCGAGTAGGCGCCGCTCACCGGCAGGTTGATCCCGGTCGCCTCGAAGAAGCGGTTCAGGTCCAGGGTGGCGTTGGAGCCGAGCTGGCTGGTGGTGTTGCCGCTCCCGCGCGTCTCGCCCACCGTCACGAAATCCGCGCCGCGCTGGTTGTACGAGACGTTGTAGCGAAACAGGTTGGCGAGGCGGCCGTCCACCTGCAGCCGCCCCGCGGTGCCCACGTCCTTGGCGACGTTCACGGCCCGCAGTTCGTTGAACCACAGCTGGCCGCCCTCGAGGGTTTCGACCGCCGAGCCGTTGAGCAGGCCCACCGAGACGCGGCGCAGGCGCGTGAACGAGGGGCGGCCGTTCACGATCAGCAGGTCGCCCGGCTTGCGCCCCGCCGCCTCGTAGCGGACCGGGTCGCGCAGCGGGAAGTCGGTGCGCAGCTTGAGCCCCGACAGCTCGGTGAGGTCGAGGTCCACCGCCTCGAAGCCGCCCACGTTGTCGTTGGTGAGCCGGCGGCGGAATTCGTAGTAGTTCCGGCCCTGCTCGTCCGAGCTGAAGCGCACGAAGTAGTAGAGCGTGTCGGTGGCGACGTCGTAGCCCCGGAGGTCGAAGCCCTTCGTGTACCAGCTCAGCGTGCCGTAGCGGCTGTAGTTCTCGTCGAGCGAGAACGTCTTGAACGCCTCGACCGAGGCGCCCGGAATCAGCCGGTTGAACTCGAGCACCAGCGACTGCTCGCGGCGCTGCGTGCTCCGGTTGCCGGCGAGCGCGTCGCCGGGATCGAACGGCGGGGTGTAGGTGGCCCGGTCGTCGATGTTGTTCACGCTGTTGAGCGTGAAGGTGGTGCCCGACGCGGTGCTCGCGGAGTCGAGCACGGCGGTCTGCCAGCGGCTCCCGACGATCTCGAAGCCGCCCAGCATGACGAGCGGCCGGATCGGGCCCGAACCGGCCTCCGCGTCGCTCGGATCGGGGGTGAGGACCCCCTCGAGCCACACGCGAACGTGGCGCGCGAGCGTCAGGTCGGGCGCGCCGAACACCTTGCGCAGCGAGTCGGACAGGGAGATGCGGTAGCGCCGCCAGCCGTTGAGCGAGTCCACCGACGCGCGTCCCGGGAAATCGCGCTTCACGTCGATGCCGGTGCCGCGCCGCAGGTAGGGGCTGTCCGGATCGCCGAGATCCACCGTGAAGTGGAAGAAGTCCTCGGAGGTGTCGAGATTGTTGTTGAGGTTGAGGTCCTCGGTGTCCGGATAGGGATAGAGGTTGCGGTTGCCCTCGGTGCCGTTCGTCCCCCGGAAGCGCCGCGTGTCGATGTTGTCGCGGAAGCTCTCGTTCACCTTCTGGAAGTTGTCGCCCTCCGGATCGGAGGCGCTGGCGGTCACGAGATCCCGCCAGGCGGACGGGGGGCCGCCGCGCCCGGGCTCCAGGTCGTCGAGCAAGCCGTCGAGCCCGGTGTCCTCGTTGTTGCCGCCCGAAACGCTGAGCTGGTTGTCGCGCGGGGGCCGGTCCTCGCTGTCGAGGATGCCGTTCGGCGGCACGTTCGGCGCACGGATCTGGTCCTCGCTCACGACGCCGAGGTCGATGTGGAGCTTGACCCGGTTGCGGCGCACTCTCGGCGCCGGCGCCGAGGGCACGTGGTGGTCGTTGAAGTCGTTGACCCAGAGCTCGATGAACTGGGCGCGCGACAGGTCGAGGCCGACCGCGTCGAGGGGGTAGGTGAGCCCGGCCCACAGGCTGTCCGAGGCGGGCACGTTCCCCTGCGTGGGCCGGCGCGGCACCGAGAGGGCCAGCACCTGCCGCGAGTTGTTGCCGCCCTGGGCGTCCGAGAGGTCCGGATTCAGCTCGCGCTCCTTGATGGCCGAGGGCGGCGAATACCACGCGATCTCGGCCGGGTGGTGCCCGGGAAGCGCGGTCATGGGGAAGGCGGCACCCCCGCGGAACGCGGACGGCACGCTCGCGTGGCGCCAGCGCTCGGCGGCCATGGACAGCGACACCGCGTCGCGCACGCTCTCCATGTCGTCCAGGTAGACCACGTTCTTGGTGTTGGGATTGGGGAACGACGCCCCCATCTCGGCCTGGACGTGGAAGTCGGAAGGCGCGGTGGTGCGCACGCCGGGCAGCCGGTCCACCATCCGCGTGATCCACTCCGGACGGAAGGTCCACTCGGTGTTGAGGTCCGCGATCACGCTGCGCGAGGGCTCCTCGCCGATGCGCGGGCGCAGGTCCTGCGCGCCGCGGCTCTCGTAGAGCAGGGCGCCGCCGAAGCGCTTCTCCCGGCCCTCGAGCCGGAAGTCGCCGCCGATCAGGGTGCGGCCCGCCTGCGCGAACAGCGGGGCGTAGGAATAGTTGACGTTCAGGTTGTCGCTCGGGCCCAGCTGGCGCTTGAGCGTGAGCCGGCCGATGTCGTAGTCGATCGAGTAGTCCCGGTCGCGGGACAGGGCCTGGCCGTTGATGGTCACGACCTCCGACCCCTCGAGGATGTTTCCCCGGCCGAGCGAGATCTCCCCCACCGCCCGCGCGGCGCTGAACTCCACGTCGATGTAGTAGCGCACGTCGAGATCCCGGCGCACGTTGTACTTGTCGTAGATCAGCGCGTTGGCGCCGTTCAGGCTGTCGGGAGGGCCGACCAGCGAGTCGCTGCGGAACAGGCCGGCGCTGACCGCGCGCTCGAAGGGGCGCGCGCCGGGTCCCGCGATGCGCGGCGCGAAGGGGCGCGGATCGGGGAAGAACAGGATTCCGTTCTCGAAGTCCACCAGCGTGCGGCTGTTGGCGAACGGGATCGAGCCGTCCACGCGGCCGTCGTGGCCGCGCACCGGCCGGCCGCTGCTCTCGTCCTGGCTGTCGAGTCCCAGCAGCTCGAGGTAGGGCACGGTGGTGTTGCCGGGCCGCGGGATCGAGATCAGCGGCGGCTGGTCCACCCCGCGCCGGATCGCGAGCTGGAACGTGCCCGGGTCGATCCGCTGCCCGGGCAGCTGGTAGAAGTTCTTCAACTCGAGGTCGCGGACGCGGGTGAACACGTTGAGCGTGTCGTAATTGCCCGAGCCGTCCGGGCGCAGCGCCCCGACCGGCGCGCGCAGCAGCTTGAGGCGCAGGGCGCGCACCGTGTCCGGCACCGCGGCGCAACCGGCCGAGTCCGGCTCGAACTGGCCGCCGACGTCGAACAGCCCGGTGAGCGCGGCGCCGGTGGCGTCCACGGCGCGCGCCTGGTAGGTCACCGCGAGGCGCTGCTCCCCGCTGACCTGGCGGCGCAGCCGGATCACCTTGAAGGAGGGGCCGTAGACGTCGCGCATGATCTCGTAATCCTCGGAAGGCCCCGGATTGAGGAGCGAGAAGGATCCGCGCACGGCCGTGGTCTCCGCCGGCGAGCAGCCGCGCAGCTCGGGATCCAGGAGCGCCTTGCCGCGGATGACGTTGATGTCGTTGTTGTAGTTGTAGTCGTCGAGGTAGAGGCGGATCGAGTTGTCCGGAATCTCGACCCCGGCGAAGCGCGGGTCGGCGAGCACCGACGGCGGCAGCCACGCCGGCGCGAGGTTGGGGTCGTAGAGCAGGAAGTAGACGCCCTTGATGTAGTCGAGATCGGCGAGGCTGCGCTCCTCGCGCGAGGCGCCGCCGGCGTACGAAGCCCGCTCGCTGCGTCCCTCCTGCTTGCTCGCCAGCATCGTGAAGTCGGCCGCGCCGAGCCGCAGCGCCGTCTTCACGCCAAACAGGCCCTCGTTCTTGCCGCTGTACGAGACGTACTGGGTGCCCGGCAGCGACAGGCTGGTGTTGCCGAGGTCGAGCGCCTGCACCAGGTCGTCCTCGTCGCCCCGGTAGTTGATGAAGATCCGGTTGGCGAGCGGGACCTGGCTCGCGGAGTTCTGGAGCAGGTTCACCTTGATGCGGTCGGAGAGCTGGCCCTCGAGCCGGATGTCGAGGTCCTGCTGCATGTCGAGCGACGGGAACAGCGAGCGTTTCTGGCCGAGCGGCCCCACCTGCTGGTTGGTCCAGTTGCTCTGGCCCGAGAGCCGGATGTTCTCCGATCCGGCCACGTTGATGGCCGGGCCGCCCGGCCCGAGCAGGCCCTGCACCCGCTTGGGGAGCGGCGAGGGCAGCCGGAACGAGAGCCCCTGCCCGAGCCCGGGCCCCGTGGAGGTGGACGCGGCGCGCGAGTTGATGGCCTCGAGGGACCGGCGCTGCCAGACGCGCTGGAAGTTGCGCGCCGAGAGGTCCGCCGAGTAGTCCGCCAGCGTCATCCGGAGCGGCGGGCCCACCGGCACGGTCTGCATCAGCGCCCCGGCGCTCACGGTGCCCGAGTCCGCGTCCACGCTGACCCGGAGGGTGCGGGGGTCGGACCCGAGCCGCACGCCGCCCCGCTCGCGCACGATCTCGGGCAGCTTCGCGGTGACGAAATCGTTTTCGAGGGCCAGCCGGCTCACCGGGCGCCAGGGGGGCGGCAGGGAGTCGGCGAAGGCGGCGGGGTCCGGCTTCTGGACCCCGAAGCCGGGCAGGCCCTTGAGCGTGACCAGAATCGCCAGGGCGGGAAGGCTCAGCGGATCCATGACCCCCCGGAACGGCGGTGCGCGGAGCTCGTGGAAACGGTCACGTGGACCTGAAGGAACATGTTGAGCACCATCGAGATCGGCCGCATCGAATCCATTCGCCCGCCTTGCGGCCCGTAGGGTAGGCTCCGCCCCCGTGGGTATCCTTCGTTCCTACATTCTCCGCCTTCATCTGGTTCCATTCCTTCTTGGCCTCGGCGTCGTCACGTTCATCCTCCAGATGGACGCCCTCATCCAGTACATGGACCTGATCGTCACCCGGGGAGTGCCGTTCGGGGTCGTCGCCCAGATCTTCCTGCTGTCGTCGGGCTTCGTGCTGGCGATGTCGGTGCCCTGCGCGGTGCTGGTGGCGGTGCTGATGACGTTCGGCCGGCTCTCCCAGGACAACGAGATCACCGCGATGCGCGCCGGCGGGGTCAATGTCGCGCAGGTCATCGCGGCGCCCCTCGCCGCCGCCGCCCTCCTCGCCGTGCTCCTCACCCTGTTCAACAACCACATCCTTCCCGGCGCCAACCACGCGTTCGTCAACCTCATGGTGGACATCGGCCGGATGCGACCCACGGTCAAGCTCCAGGAAGGCGTGTTCATCACGGACTTCCCCGGCTACACCCTGTGGGTGCAGTCGGTGAACGGCCGAACCAACGAGATGAAGGGCGTCACGATCTACCAGTCGAGGCCCGGAGGACAACCCGCCACCATCATCGCGAAGCGTGGGGAGCTGTTCTACACCGCGGACGGGCGCACGGCCGTGCTCGAGCTGAAGGACGGGGAGATCCACGAGATCCCCCCGGACGAGGAGGGGGTGCGCCGCTACCGCCGCCTCGTGTTCCGCACCCACACCATCAACATCGCGGGTGCCGGGGCGTTTCTCGAGCGCAGCGCGAGGGAAACCCGCACCGACCGCGAGATGAGCGCCCGCGAGTTGATCCAGGTGCGGGACAGCGTGGGGCGCCAGCTCGACGCGGCGCTCGAGCGCCACGGCTCCCGGCTGCGCATGCTCGGGGCCAGCGAGGAGCAGGTCGGCGTCCTCGCGCGCGGGGACGCGGGCTGGCGCGGAACCCTGTCGGAGTGGTTCGCCCGCGCCGTGCTGCGGCGCGAGCCGCCCGCCCCCTTCCCCGCGGACGCGCCCCTGCTACGGGCCGAATTCGACCTGTGGCGGCTCGAGCGCGAGGCGCTCGCCAAGCGCCTCGCCGGGCTCGCCGTCGAAATCCACAAGAAGTTTTCGCTCCCCGCCGCCTGCGTGGTGTTCGTCCTGCTCGGCGCGCCGCTCGGCATGCGGGTGCGGCGCACCGGCCCCGCGGTGGCGTTCGCCTCGGTGCCGTTCTTCCTCTTCTACTACCTGTGCCTGGTGGGGGGTGAGGAGCTGGCCGACCGCCTGCTCTTCCCGGCGTGGCTCTCGATGTGGCTTCCCAACCTGCTGCTGGGCGCGTGGGGGCTGATCGCGACGTGGCGGGCCTGCGAACTGCCGTGGCCGTCCCCGGCGCGAAGGCGCCCGGCCGCGTGAAGATCCTCGACCGCTACCTGCTGCGGGAGTTCCTCGGATACCTCGCGCTCGGGCTGTTCGGGTTTCTCGCGATCCTGCTGGTCGTCGAGCTGTTCCAGCGCATCGACCTGTTCCTCGACCAGCGCACCTCCCCGCTGCTGGTGGCCCGCTACATGGCCTACCAGACGCCCGAGAAGATCGTGCAGATCCTGCCGGTGGCGGTGCTGCTCGCCACCTTCCTCGCGCTCGGGCAGCTCAACAAGTTCGGGGAGCTGGCCGCGATGCGTTCGGCCGGCCTCTCGCTGCTCCGGATCCTCGCCCCGGTGTTCGCGACGGCGGTGCTGCTCACCGCGGGGGTCTTCGCCTTCAACGAATTCGTGGTCCCGCCCGCCAACCAGGCCCGCGACCGGACGCTGCGACAGGACATCGAGCGCGTTCAGGGCGAGCCGATCACCGAACGCGGCAACGTCACGTACCTGGGCGAGGGCGGGCGCGTCTTCCTGATGCGCCTCTACCTGATCCGGGAGCGCCGCATGCACGAGGTCTCGCTGCAGGAGTTCCGGCAGGGCGAGCTCGTCCGGCGCATCGACGCGGCGGAGGGCACGTGGAACGGCTCGGAGTGGGTGTTCACCAGCGGCATCGTTCGCACGTTCGAAGGCGGCGCCGAGCAGGCCCGCCCCTTCGGGCGCATGACGGTCACCGGGATCGCCGAGCGGCCCGAGGACTTCGCGCGGGAGGAGCGCAGCCCGGCCCAGATGAGCTGGTCCGAACTGAGGCGCTACGTGGTCCGGCTCCGCGCGAGCGGCGCCCGCGTCTCCGGACACCTCGTGGACCTGCACCTCAAGCTGGCGCTCCCGCTCGTGAACCTGATCGTGGTCATGATCGGCGGCTCGATCGCGACCCGGCTCCGCTCCCAGAGCGCGGCGCTCGGCTTCGGGCTCTCGATCACGATCGCGATCCTCTACTACGCCTTCGTCCGGCTCGGCCAGGCGTTCGGGCACACCGGCGGGCTCCCTCCCTACGTCGCCGCGTGGTCCGGGAACGTGCTGTTCGGGGTGGCCGGCGCGTGGATGCTGTGGGGGGCGCAGCGGCGCTGAGCCGGGCCGCGCGTCATCCGCGACCGCAGGGAAACGCCGCCCCCAGCGCGTCGAGCGTCGCGGCGTACGCGACGTCCCGCGCGAACTCGGGGCCCAGCGCGCGGAGCGTGCGCGCGTGGGCGGCGCCCTCGACCAGCGCGCGCACCCCGGCCCCGTCCGCCGGGGCGAGCGCGATCACGAGCCGGGCCTCCGGCGAGGCGGGGACGAAGCCGCGCTCCGCGAGCGCGCGCGCGATCCAGCCCGCGCAGCCGAGATCCTCGAGGCTCGGGCGGCCGAGGCGGCCCGCGGCCACCAGCCACACCTCGCGCTCGCCGGCGAGGCTCCCCACCAGCGCGCCCGCCCCGACGAAGGCGCCGAGCCACGTGCGGCGCGCGCCCGCCGCGAGCTTCATGGCCTGCGAGCCGTTGGTCGAAGCGAACACCAGCGTCCGGCCCGCGACGCGGTCGCGCCCGTATTCGAAGGGGGAGTTGCCGAGATCGAAGCCGGGGACGATCCGCCCGTCGCGCTCGCCGCACAGCAACGCCCGCGGGTGACGTTCCCGGAGCGCGCGCGCCTCGCCGAGGCTCGCGGCCGGGATCACGCGCGAGGCGCCGTTCGCGAACGCGACGCTGAGCGTGGTCGTGGCGCGCAGCACGTCGATCACGACCGCGGCCGCGCCCGGGCCGGGCCGGCCGCCGGATTCCGCGGGCGCCACGCCCCCCGCGGCCCGGTCGGCGACGCCCGCGTCCGGCGCCGGCGGGGCGGCGAGGATGGCGTGGAGGGATTTCACGGCGGGGGCCCGGCCGCCGAGGCCGGAGGCGTCAGACGGCCGCGGCCTGGGCGCGGTCGGCGAGCAGCTGCTCGACGAAGCGCGTGTCGAGATCGCCCCTGCGGAAGCGCTCGTCGCGGAGCGCCAGCCGGTGGAACGGGATCGTGGTCTTGATCCCGTCCACGATCATCTCCTCGAGCGCGATCTCCATGCGGCGCAGGGCCTCGGGCCGGTCCTTCCCGTAGGCGATCAGCTTGCCGATCATCGAGTCGTAGTAGGGAGGCACGCTGTAGCCCGCGTAGACGTGGCTGTCCACGCGGAGCCCCGGGCCGCCGGGCTTGTACCAGTAGGTGATCTTGCCCGGGCTCGGCCGGAAACCGTGCTCGAAGTCCTCGGCGTTGATCCGGCACTCGATGGCGTGGCCCGTCCACTCGACCTGCTCCTGCGTCACGGAGAGCTTCTCGCCCGCCGCGACCCGGATCTGCTCCTTCACGAGGTCGAGGCCGGTGACCTCCTCGGTCACCGGGTGCTCCACCTGGATGCGGGTGTTCATCTCCATGAAGTAGTAGGAGCCGTCCTGGTCGAAGAGGAACTCCATGGTGCCGGCGTTGAGGTAGCCGATCGCCTGCGCGCCCTTCACCGCGCGCCCGCCCACCTCGAGCCGCTTTTCGGGGCTCAGGAAGGGGCTCGGCGACTCCTCGATCAGCTTCTGGTGGTTGCGCTGCACCGAGCACTCGCGCTCGCCGAGGTGGATCAGGTTCCCGTGCGAGTCGCCGAACAGCTGGAACTCGATGTGGCGGGGCCGGACGATGTACTTCTCGAGGTAGACCGCGTTGTTGCTGAACGCGGCACCCGCCTCGGCCTGGGCGATCCCGAACCCGGTCCGCAGCTGCTTCTCGTCCCACGCCACCCGCATCCCGCGCCCGCCGCCGCCGGCGGACGCCTTGATGATCACCGGATAGCCGATCTCGCGGGCCAGCGACTGCGCCTCGTCGGCATCCGTGAGCACGCCGGGGCTGCCCGGCACCACCGGGAGCCCGGCCTCGACCATCGTGCGGCGGGCGACCGCCTTGTCGCCCATGCGACGGATCATCTCGGGGGTCGGCCCGATGAACGTGAACCCGCACGAGGCGCACACCTCGGCGAAGTGGGCGTTCTCCGAGAGGAACCCGTAGCCCGGGTGGATGGCGTCCACGCCGGTGACCTCGGCGGCCGAGATCAGGCGCGGGATGTAGTTGTAGGACTGGGCGGGCGCCGCCGGGCCGATGCACACCGACTCGTCCGCCAGGCGCACGTGGAGCGAATCCCGGTCGGCCTCGCTGAAGACGGCGACGGTGGAGATGCGGAGCTCGCGGCAGGCGCGGATGATGCGCAGCGCGATCTCCCCCCGGTTGGCGATCAGGACCTTGTCGAACATGCGCGGCTAATCGCGACTCATCCAGTCGGGCTGCCCGAGGCCGCCGCCGGCGTGCGATGGGGCGGCGGCGTCCGCGCCCTGCCAGGTCCGGTCGGAGGTGCCGGAGATCCCCTTGAGCTTGAGGCCGAGCTCGTTCGGATTGTTGCAGTTCTTGAGCGCCTCCTCCTCGCTGATGATCCCCTCCCGCAGCAGGTTGAGCACGGACTGGTCGAAGGTCTGCATCCCGTACTGGGTGACGCCCTCGGCGATCACGGAGTGGATCAGCGTCACCTTCGAGGGGTCGAGGATGAACTCGCGGATCGTCGGCGTGCTCATCATGATCTCGACCGCCGGAACGCGGCCCGCGCCGTCCTTGCGGGGGATGAGCCGCTGCGACACCACCGCGCGCAGGTTCGCGGCGATCGACATCCGCACCTCGGCGTGCTGGTGCGGGGGATAGAACGAGATGATGCGCTGCAGGGTCTGGACCACGTCGGTGGTGTGCAGCGTCGAGACCACGAGGTGCCCGGTGTCGGCCGCCATCAGCGCGGTGCTCATCGTCTCGAGGTCCCGGATCTCACCGACCAGGATGATGTCCGGGTCCTGGCGCAGCACGTAGCGCAGCCCGTCGTGGAAGGACCGCGTGTCGAGGCCCACCTCGCGCTGGTGGATGAACGACATCCGGTCGCGGTGGAGGAACTCGATCGGGTCCTCGACCGTGATGATGTTGCGCGTCGTCACCTTGTTGATGCCGTCGATCATCGCGGCGAGCGTGGTGGACTTGCCCGAGCCGGTGCGGCCGGTCAC